>JBPPMH010000084.1:0-20251 GCA_051305945.1 Gemmatimonadaceae bacterium | reverse complement strand
TCGCTCGAGCCGGAGCGGCGGGACGCACTGCTCGCCGAGCTCGACGCAAAGGTGCGCGACCCCATCCAGCGAGTGCTTCAATACCCGGGTGGAACAGCCGGCGCGGTGATGGATCCGGCCATCTTCCAACTGCCGGACGACGCGCTGGTCGCCGACGCCCGCGCGCGGCTCGGCCGTGCCGCGCGCGACCTGCTCTACTACTTGTACGTCGTGGACCGCGATCACCGCCTCGTGGGTGTGCTCGACATCCCCGAGCTCATGCTCGCGCGGCCACGCGACCAGGTGAGCTCGGTGATGCACCGTAACGTCGAGAGCCTCAGCGCATGGGCACCCCTGGCGCTGGTGCGGGAGCACGGCGCGTGGCAGCGGTATCATGCGATGCCGGTCGTGGACGAGGGCGGGCTGCTCGTCGGCGCGATCCGGTATCAGACTCTCCGCAGGCTGGAGCGCGAAGCCTCCGACCGCGCGCCCAACCCCGGCCGGCTCACGGCGGGCGCGCTCGCCGAGCTGTTCCAGCTTGGCACCACCGGACTCGTTGCAGGCATCGCCGGGACGCGGTCGGCGGATTCCGAGTCGGAGCGGATCAACCCCACAGACGCGGAGGCCGGCAATGCGCGATGACAACCGCGCGGGAGTCGCAGTTCTGGCGCGTCGGTTTGTGCGGGAGTTTCCCGACGAGGCTGCCCGCCGGCTCGAGCGAATTCAGGCGAAGGAGATTGCGCGCATCGTACAGGCGGAGCCACCACGGTATGGCGCCCCGCTTCTGGAGCGACTGTCGCCTCACGTGGCGGCCGAAGTCGTTGCCGCGATCACCGAGGAGTCACGGCGCGCCATTGTAGCCGCTATGGATCCGGTACGAGCCGTCGCTGTGCTCGGATGGATGGACGAATCGGAGCGCGCAGCGTTACTCGAGGGGCTCGACGCCGCCGCCGGTCGCGAGCTGCGCATGATGGCCGAGTACCCGCCGGACACCGCGGGAACGCTGATGGACCCGCGGGCTTTCGCGTTCAGGCCGGGTACCACCGTCCAGGAGGCGCTCGCGCGACTGCGGGCCGCGCGGTCGCGGAGAATCGCCGACGTGTTTTTGACCGACGACGAGGAGCGTCTCGTCGGAACGGTCCCGCTGCACGTGCTCGCAGTGGCGCCGTGGGATGCACAGATCGAAGGTCTCGCCCAGCCGCCGGTCGCCGTGCAAGCCATCGATCCGCAGAATGAAGTTGTGGAGCGGTTCAACAAGGGCGGGCTCGCCAGCCTGCCCGTGATCGATTTCGAGGGACGCTTGCTCGGCGTCATCCGGTACGACACTCTTGCGCTGACGGCGCAGGAAAACGTCGCCGCCGACATGCAGGCGATGGTGGGCGCGAGCCGGCAGGAGCGTGCGCTTTCGCCCGTGTCCTTTGCGGTGAGAAAGCGGCTGCCATGGCTCGAGATCAACCTCGCGACGGCGTTTCTTGCGGCTGCTGTCGTCGGACTGTTCGAGGGCACGATCGCCCGCTTCACCGCCTTGGCCGTGCTGCTTCCAGTCGTTGCGGGCCAGTCCGGCAATACCGGCGCCCAGGCGCTGGCAGTCACCATGCGCGGTCTGGCGATGCGCGAGATTCGCGTGCGCCAGTGGCCGCGCGTCGTGCGCAAGGAAGCCAGCGTCGCGCTGCTCAACGGCATCGCCGTGTCGCTCACGACGGCGGCCGGGGTGTTCGTGTGGAGCCGGTCGTCGGGACTGGCGATGGTCATCGGGCTCTCGATGATCATCTCGATGGTGTGTGCGGGAATCGCGGGCGTGCTCGTGCCGACGGCGCTGACGGGGCTGGGTCAGGATCCCGCGCAGTCGTCGTCGATTGTGCTCACGACAGTCACCGATGTCGTCGGCTTCGCGAGCTTCCTCGGAATCGCCACGATCCTGGCGGGAATGCTCTAGCGGACGTAGCCGTTGCGGCTTGAACGGCCGCGCTAGTTCCTCAGCTGGTGCGCGCTGAAGAAGGCCCACATCTCATTCGTCGCGTCTATGCTGCGGCTCGTGCGCCCGGTGAACCATTCCGGTAGCGGACCACCGCCCGGCCATGTGTGACCGCCGCCAGCGATGGTGTAGAGCACCACGGCCGCGCCGTCAGCGCAGCCCGCGTACGCGCGCCGGATTACGTCCGGCGCCACGACCGCATCGATGGCACTCGGCGCGCACCGGTTTCTCTCCGCCCATTGCTTCGTCCACGTTGGAATGTTCGGAAATGTTATCGGGGCCATCCACGCCTTGCCACCGGTGTACGGCACATGCAGATCGGCGGTCCCGTGAAACGCGATCATCGGTACCGGGCGGCGGTCCGCACACCAGCTTGCCGGCAGGAAGTGAGCGGCGGCCACCAACCCCACCGCCGCGATCCGGTCGGACAGATCGCAGGAAAGAACGAAGGTCATGCCTGCGCCATTGGACAGTCCATTCGCGTAGATGCGCGTCGGGTCGATGGTGTACCGAGTCCGCAGCGTGTCGATCAGCTCGGAGATGAATTGGACGTCCATCTTCTGCCCGGGCCCGCCGTCCGCGTTCCAGTGCCTGGGACCGTCATTGCTGATGCCCGACGGGTAGACCACGATGAATCCATGACGCTCGGCCGCGTCGTTCCACCGACTTGTTTCCTTCTGCGCCGCCGGCCACATCGCCCCGCCGTGCATGCTGATGACGAGCGGCGTCGGCCTCGTGCGGTCATAGCTTCGCGGGACATGTAACAGGTATTCCCGTGTGTGGCCGGAGGAGACCATCGAGCCATTGCTTCTGTTCCTGACGTGATACGACGCCGCCTCGAGCACGACCAGCGCAGCGGGCAGGCTAATGAGCCCGAGCACCGCGACAAGGACCATGCCCCTGCGCCTGGTCACCGATGCCGGTTCCACGCGAGTGCCAGCGGCGCCGCCGACAACCGGGCCAACGGAATCGCGAGAATCGCGACGAGCAGTAGCAAGTAGCGCGGGATCAACGGGGTATCGACCCACCACACGAGCGTGCCGTAGAGCGCGAGCACGGCGACGAGCCAGCACGCCGCTCCGATTACGAGCGCGCGATCGCTGAGCAGCCGGGTCCGGTACAGGCGTGTGGCGACGAAAGCGGCCGCGGACAGCTTGACGCCCATCACAACGGCGAGAATCCAGGCCAGCGCGTCCCACACCGCGGCCAGCACGTGACGGTTGTGCAGCGTCCACTCGATGATCGGTCCAACGGCGACGAGGAACATCAGCAGCAGGAACATGTTCGTCTTGATGATCCAACCGCGGCCGGTCAAGCCGATGAACAGAGACTGCACGAGCTGTCTCCACGTGGCCAGCATGAACCCTCCCAACAGCAGCAGCAAAACGGCGACGGTCCGCGGTGTGCCCACGATTTCGAATACTCGACTCGTCAATCCAGCTACCATCGGCCAGGTGTCCGACCATTTGAGCGCAAGCGGGACGGCGACGATCACGAGCAGCCAGGCGGCGACGGTGCTGAGCATCGTCATCTTCAGCTTCGCGGCAATGAGCGCGGCGCTGGTCACCGGGCGCGTCCCGACGAACGGAGTCACACTATAGGCGTCGGCCGCATGAGGATTCGCCTTGCTCACGGTCGCGGCGGCGACCGCAGCCATGAACGGCGGAGTGACCAGCACGCCGAGCAGTATGACGAATACGAGCGCCGGCGTGTCTCCCGCGGCGAAGAGCAGGGCCAGCTCGAACGGGAGGACTGAACCCACCAGAAGCGGCAGCGACCGGCCGTGCCGCCGCCATTCGAACCACAGTTGAGCGCGTTCCGGGGATGGAAAAGGATTTCGCCGGCGCGCGAGCGCGTCCGTCATCCGGAACGGCCGGGCGAACATCGGCCGCCAATCGGGCACTTCGCCCCGGCGGGCCCGCGCAACGGCGAACCAGGCGGTCAGATACGCGAGAGGAATCTGCGGCGCGAGGAACGTCACGATGGCGAGCTCGGAGGCCTTGTACTGAATCGCCACAATGACGATGACATCTATCGTCACCAGCCACAGCATGGCAACTCCCACGCGCATTCCGGGCAAGCCGTAGGGCATCCACGTCAGCGCCTGCGTCCAGGCGAGCAGCACCGCGGCCGCGAGCGCCGGCCAAAGCACGGGTACTGGAAATCCGGCCGGCCATACGGCGAGATGCCTCATTGCGACCCACAGGACCGCCACGATTGTCGTGCCGTACAACATCGGCCACCCGGCCAGCGCTGCGCTCGTTACCGGCAGCGTGAACATGCGGGCGGGGTAGATGGATTGGCGCGCGGCCAGATCGCCCTCGAGCCCAAAAGTGAAGACCGCCAGGACATACGTGAACGCCGCCGATACCGGCACGACGATGACGATCGCAAAACCCATGGCGTCCTCGAGGTCGAAGAGCTGCCCCGGATCGAGAAGCAGGAGCTTGACCGTTCCGGCAACGAGCAGGTAGGCGGCCAGCGCCAGCAGTCCCCAGCGATGCCGGCGGCGGAATTCCCACGCGATGGCCAGAGCGGGGGAGCGCACGATCTAGATATCCGGCGTTGACGCCACGGGCGTCCCGACACGCGCGAGGAAAATCTCGTCGAGAGAGGGAACGCGTCCGTCGATGCGGTGCGATTCCTTGATGTCGTCCAGCTGGGCGCTCAGAACGATCCTGCCCTCGTTGATCATCGTGACATGATCAGCGACCTGCTCTACTTCTTCCAGCAGATGCGACGAAAAGAGGACCGTGCGGCCTTCATCGGCGATGGTGCGAATGACGGCGCCGAGAATGTCCCGGCGAACGATCGGGTCGAGGCCGGACGACGGCTCGTCCAGCACCAGCAGCTCTGGCCGGTATGCCAGCGCGATGAGCAGTCCGACCCGCGCCTTCTGCCCCTTGGAGAGCGTCTTGACCCTGGCCGCCGGGTCCAGCGCGAACGTTTGCCGCAGCTCTTCAGCGTAGTCATCGTCCCAGGCGGCATAGAACGCGCGAGAGTAGCGGATGAGCTCGTCCACGCGCATCCAGCCGGGGAGGTCGTTCTCCTCCGAGAGATAGCCTATTCGCGACAGGACTCCGACCGGATCGGCTACGGGATCGAGACCGAAGACGCGCACCGAGCCGCTCTCCGCCCGGAGCAGGCCGAGGATGTGCCTGATCAGCGTCGTCTTGCCCGCTCCGTTCGCGCCGACGAGGCCGTACACTGCACCACGTGGCAGGGACAAGCTCACCGAGGCCAGGGCTGTATTGGCACCGAATCGACGCGTCAGCTTCGACACGTCAATGACCAATTCGCTGACCGTCGAACCGCCTGTCATCCCGATTAGATTGCAGCGCCGAATCTATGCCTGCAAGGGCGCCGCGGTCCGGCGCGGCGTCGTCGAGGTAAAAACAGTTGAGCCTATTACGGGATCAAGGCTCCGTTCAGCGTCGCGATAGTCAATGCGGCGTCTTGCCGTGATGCTACGGCCGGACAGCGCCAACGAGCGCCAACGAGCGCCAACGAGCGGTAACGGAGCGTGGGCCAACGCGGTCTCAATCATATTTGCTAGCGACCACAAGCGACTCGAGCTCCGCCACGATCCCAGGTAGATGAGTTGGGTCAATGTCAAAGCTGAAGCCGATCCGCGCAGTGACTGGCTCTTGTGTACTTCCGTACGATGCGCGACCAACCCATCCGCTCGCGGTCACGTGGCCGGCTCGATCTCGAACACTAATGCTGAGCTCAAGGTCTTCGGGACTCATGCTGCCAAGTTGAGCACGTCCGTGCCGATCTCGATCGAGGGCGCGAACGGTTTCGACGAAGCGTCGGAAGTCATCGGCGTCGATCCAGACGTGCTCATTGGTGCCGTCGAAGCCACGCGTCGAAACACGAACGGTGACCCGGAAGTCCCCAGGACGCATGGACGTCGGCGGCAACACGTCGTCAACTGTAATCTCCAGCTCGCCTTCGCCATCCCTGAGGATCATGGCCGCTGTCTCGCTAACGCCCGGCGTTGTGCTGCGAGCGAATCATTCCAAAGCGCCGGCGCGCGAAGCGAGCGAGCGCCACCGACCGACCGCTTCTCCAGCACCAACGCTTCGTTAGACCGCAGCCCGCTCGGGCTACACTTAGCGGTCAGCGAAGAGTCCCCAGCGAGGACGACTTGGAGAACAGGAAGCTCGGCGGTCATGGTTTCTCTCTCAACTGGTGAGTTGGTCCGTCGATCATCGCGTAGGAGTGTCGCCAGGAGGCTTTGAATTCGTGAGTGCTGCAGCACGCGCTGTCGGGCTCCTCCATTGTCGCTCGCGTCGCTCGGTCATGCATCTCCGCAACACGGAAGTTCACGCTATCGGACGCGACCCTGTTTGGTGATAGGGCGCCTGAAGCGCAGGGCCCTTCTATCTAATACGTGTGCTGACCGCCAATTTCCCGATATTACCGGTGACACCGAGTGAGCCGAATGCTACGATAGCGGCGACCTTTTTCCCATCGATTTCCATGTCTGGACTGCTAATGATCAATCGTACGGCGAGTCTCGTGCTGTTCGGAACGACCATGCTTCAGGCACAGGCAACGCAGGCGCCCGCGGTGCCAGGTCCCAGCTTCGAGCAGGTCATCGCGCTGCGCGGTGCGAGCGGTGCTGCCATCTCGCCGGACGGGCGCAGCGTCGTATTCTCCGTCCGCACTACGGATTGGGGGGCAAACCGATTCGACTCGGAGCTCTGGCTTTCGCGCGACGGCGGTGCGCCGTTTCCGCTGACGCGCACAGAGAAGACGAGCAGCTTCAGCGCTCGCTGGTCGCCAGATGGAAAGTCGATCACGTTCGTTGCTGACCGTGGCAACAAGTCACAGATACATCTCATTCGCCCCGATGGTGGCGAGGCGCAGCCCATCACCGCGCACGGCGAGTCGGTTGTCAGCTACCGCTGGTCACCGGACGGTCGGCGCATTGCCTTCGTTGCGCAGGAGCCCGAGAACGACGCGGCTCGCAAGCGTCGTGAGCGATTTGGAGAGTACAGCGTGGAGGATGCGGAGTTTCGCCGGTCGCATCTCTGGGTCGTGGATGTCTCGCCGGATCCGTGGCCATCAGCAGCCGAGGCTCCGTGTCCGTCGCCGGCCAATGCACCGCGCGACACGACCACACGGCGAGATAGCACCGGCCGCGATACGACGCGGCGCGATACGGCGCGCACCGCGTCCGATACGGCAAAGATTGCACGCGGCGGATGCGTCGAGCCGCCCAACGCAAAGCGACTGACCGAAGGCACGAGCTACACCGTTACGGGTTTCGACTGGTCACCTGACGGCGACAGGATCGCATTCGGCCATTCACGCGATCCGCTGATCACGTCGGGGACCACGGCGGATATCTCCATCCTGAATGTCGCGACTCGCGTCGTGAAGCCACTCGTGACCACGCCCGGTGGTGACTATGGTGCGGTGTGGTCGCCCGACGGTCGATGGATCGCCTATGCGTCGAGCGCCGGCGACACCGTTTCGAATTATTACACGAACACGCAGCTCTTTCGAATTGCGGTCGACGGCGGCACACCGACCCGGCTTGCCGAGAACATTGATGAGATTGTCTCCGGACTCGTGTGGCGCCCATCAGGCCTCTTCGGCGCCGCGTGGCAGGGCGCGGCAGCTCGGCGGCTGGTTTCCATCGATCCCACCACGGGCCGCGCGCGCGTAATTCCGGGCGGACCGGACATCATTAACGGGTTTGATCTTGCCACCGACGGGCGCACGATCGCGCTGACCGGGCAGACGGCAACCACTCTCGGCGAGGTTTACCGCGGAATATTGCTGCCGCAGCTTCGCGTAACGGTGGTGACTGACATGTCGCGGCAGATACGCGACTGGGGACTGGGCAGTGCGGAGATCGTGCGATGGACGAGCACCGATGGCACGCCCATCGAGGGTGTGCTTCACAAGCCGCGTGGCTTCGACCCATCGCGGAAGTATCCACTGATGGTCGTGATTCACGGTGGGCCGACGGGCATCGACACGCCACAGCCCGTCACGGGCTATGTCTACCCGGTGCTGCAATGGCTGTCGAAAGGTGCGCTCGTGTTGCGTCCGAACTATCGGGGCTCTGCTGGTTACGGCGCGAAGTTCCGGGCGCTGAACGTGCGGAACCTTGGTGTCGGCGATGCATGGGACGTGTTGTCGGGTGTCGATCACCTGGTGAAGCAGGGAATCGTCGACACGACGCGAATGGCGTCGATGGGCTGGAGCCAGGGTGGATACATCTCTGCGTTCCTGACAACGACGAGCACGCGGTTCAAGGCGATCTCGGTGGGCGCAGGCATTTCGAACTGGGTGACCTACTACACGAACACGGACATCCATCCGTTCACACGGCAGTATCTCAAGGCGACGCCGTGGGAGGACGCGGAGATCTATCAGAAAACGTCGCCGATGACGTACATACGTCAGGCGCGCACCCCAACGCTGATTCAGCACGGCGAATTCGATCGCAGAGTGCCGATCGCCAATGCGTATGAGCTGTTCCAGGGTTTGCAGGATGTTGGTGTGCCGACCCGCCTCGTGGTCTACAAGGGTTTCGGTCATGGCATCGACAAGCCGAAAGAGCAGCTGGCTGCGATGTGGCACAACTGGCAGTGGTTCGGAAAGCATCTCTGGGGTGAGACCATCCGCATTCCGGGAGAAGACGACGCGCCCGTGATCTGAGCGTGGACGCAGGTACGTGCGTTCACGTCGTTTCACCGCGTAGCTCGGGAGTCGCATCGTGAGGAACGCGATCGCATTCATGCGGCGAACGCCGTCCGCCGGCCTGCTGCTGACGCGCGCCGCACCGCGGACTGACGATAGCGACAGCCGCGTTGGAGGCGGCATTCTACTTCTATGCGGCGGGTAGCCTGATCGCGTACATGGTCAACGATCAGGACGCGACTGGCGCGATGAGCAGGAATGAACGTAGCTGTCAACACCACTGCGCGGTGCATCTCGCGGCATCCGACTGCGTCGCAAGTCGAGTTCCGGCAGCCGGTTGGAATCGACTGAATCTGCGCTCGTCGAGAATAGGCTGCGACGGTGCGGCTGCTGCTGTCCGCAGGATCGGCGCCGGAGACTAGAGCGCTCCGAGCATTACCCCATTGGTGATACCGTGCCTCCGAACGGCCCAGTTCATCATCGATGCGCGGGGTTCCGAACACCAACGCCACCGCTGTTCAGGACGGAACTGTACGCCAAGGAATCGGGGTCGCTGCTTGAACGCACCCGCGAGCTTGCATAACTTCCCTCAGCTCGCCCCTCCCAAGTCTTGTAACGATGCCCACTTACGAATTCCGCTGCGAAGCGGGACATACCTTCGATCGCTTCCTCAAAATGAGCGAGGCGCCGCTGGAGCTGGCGTGCGCCGAATGCGGCAAGCCCGCCACGCGGCAGATGTCGGGCGGCGCCGGACTCGTCTTCAAGGGCTCGGGCTTCTACCTCACCGATTACGGCCGCGCGGGACAGAAGCCGCCCGCCGCCGAGGGCTCGACCGCTGCGAGCGGCGACGCGAAAAGCGGCGACTCGAAAAGCGGCGACTCGAAAAGCGGCGACTCGAAACCGGTGAAGACGGAATCGACCTCCGCGCCCGCGGCAGCCGCTTCCCCGGCGAAGTCCGACAAGGGCGGCTCCACCAAGTCCTCAAAATCGAGCGAATGAAACCCGCCGAGGCGATTCGCGCCGAGCTCGGCCGGATCGCGCGGGAGCTCGGCGCGCCGGAAGGGACGGACGTGATCCTCGAGCGGCCGCGCGACGCCGCCCACGGCGACTGGGCGACCAACGTCGCGATGATCCTCGCGCGACCGCTCAAGCAGAAGCCGCGCGACATCGCGGAGAAGATCCGCGAGCAGTTTCGCGCCGACGACGCGGGCGTGGCGATCGTAGAGATCGCCGGGCCGGGATTCCTCAACTTCCGGCTGCGCCCGGAAGTGATCGCCGCGGTCGCAGGCGAGATCGTGGCTGCCGGCCAGAGCTACGGCCGCAGCGACGTCGGCCGCGGCGAGCTGGTGAACGTCGAGTTCGTGTCCGCCAACCCCACAGGCCCGCTGCACGTGGGACACGGCCGGCAGGCCGCGCTCGGCGACGCGATCGCGACGCTGCTCGAGCACACGGGCTGGGACGTATCGCGCGAGTACTACTACAACGACGCCGGCGTTCAGATCGAGAACCTCGCGGCCAGCGTGCGCGCGCGGATGCTCGAAGCGCGAGGGGAGAAGGCGGAGATTCCCGAGGGCGGATACCACGGCGAATACATCCGCGAGATCGCGGCGTCGTACAAGGGAGACGCGGACGATCTCGCCGCTGTCCGCGCGCACGCGGTGCGCGCGCTCAGGCTCGAGCAGGACCTCGATCTCGCCGCGTTCGGCGTCACCTTCGACATGTACTTCCTCGAGTCGTCGCTGTACGACGAAGGGCTCGTGGAGAAGACCGTCGCCGCCCTGACGCGCGCAGGGAAGACGTACGAGCACGAGGGCGCGCTCTGGCTCCGCACGACCGAGTTCGGCGACGACAAGGACCGGGTCATGCGGAAGAGCGACGGGACGTACACTTACTTCGTTCCCGACGTGGCCTATCACGTGACGAAGTGGGAGCGCGGCTTCCAGCGCGCGATCGACGTGCAGGGCGCCGACCACCACAGCACCACGACGCGCGTGCGCGCGGGCCTGCAGGCGCTGGGGAGCGGAATCCCCGAGGGTTACCCGGAATACGTGCTGCACCAGATGGTCACGGTCACGCGCGGCGGCGAGGAAGTGAAGATCTCCAAGCGCGCCGGCAGCTACGTCACGGTGCGCGATCTAATTGACGAAGTCGGGCGCGACGCCGTCCGCTACTTCTTCCTCATGCGGAAGGGCGACTCGCCGCTGATCTTCGACGTGGATCTTGCGCGCTCGCAGTCCGAGGAAAACCCGGTCTACTACATCCAGATGGCGTACGCGCGGATGTGCGGGATCTTCCGCGTCGGCGCCGAGCAGGGGATCGCCACGGAAACGGCCAACGCCGACCTGTCACTGCTCACGGAGACCGAGGAGCAGCAGCTCATCAAGGCGCTCGAAGACTATCCCGCGGAGGTCGCCGACTCGGCGGCTGCGCTCGAACCGCAGCGCCTGGCGGGTTACCTTCTGGAGACCGCGCGGCTCGCGCACCTGTGGTATCACAAGCACCACGTGCTTGGCCAGGAGCCGCCTCTGATGCGCGCGCGGCTCGTGCTCGCGCGCGCCGCGCAGATCGTCCTCGCAAATGGATTGTCCGCGCTTGGAATAACCGCACCGGAGAGAATGTGACCGTACTCGTAGTCGGATCCGTAGCTCTGGACTCCGTGGAGACGCCGTTCGGCAAAGCCGACGACGTACTCGGAGGGTCGGGGACGTTCTTCTCGGCGGCCGCCAGCCTGCTCACGCCCGTGCAGCTCGTTGGCGTCGTTGGAGACGACTATCCGATCGACAAGCTCGCGCCGCTCGCCGAGCGCGGCGTGGACCTCAGCGGACTGGAGCGCGCCGAGGGAGCATCGTTTCGCTGGAGAGGGCGCTACCGGCACGATCTCAATTCGGCGGAGACGCTCGAGACGCATCTGGGCGTGTTTTCGCGCTTCAGCCCCAAGATCCCCGAGGCGTTCAAGTCCGCTCCGTTCGTGTTCCTCGCGAACATTGACCCGCGGCTCCAGCTCGAAGTTCTGCAGCAGGTGAACAAGCCGAAGCTCGTGGCGTGCGACACGATGAACTTCTGGATCGAGAGCCGGCGCCCGGAGCTCATGGAGCTGCTGAAGCACGTGGACTTGATAACGGTGAACGACGGCGAGGCGCGACAGCTCTCGGAAAAGGCGAACCTCGTGCAGGCCGCGCGCTGGATCATGGCGCACGGCCCAAAGCACGTCATCATCAAGAAGGGCGAGCACGGCGCGTTCATGTTTACGGAAGACACGATCTTCTTCGCGCCGGCGTATCCGATGGAGAGCGTGTTTGATCCGACGGGCGCGGGCGATTCCTTCGCCGGTGGATTCATCGGCTATCTCGCGAAGACCGGCGACCTCTCCGAGGGCAACATGCGGCGCGCCGTGATCTACGGCTCGGCTATGGGCTCGTTCGCCGTGGAGAAGTTCTCGATCGACCGGCTGATGGAGATCACGCGGGACGATCTCGCGTGCCGCATTCGCGACTTCCGCAAGCTCGTCGCGTTCGAGGAAGAGTTATAGTGATGGCAGTGGGCCCGGGGGCATGATTAACCCGCTCGACTACCGCGCCGCGGGCGTCGATCTCGATGTCGCCGACGACGCGAAGCACCGGCTCAAGGCACTCGTGGAGTCTACGCGCACCGACGGTGTGCTCGGTGCGTTTGGCGGCTTCGGCGGGATGTTCCGAATGCCTCCCGGAATGCGCGCGCCGATTCTCGTGTCGAGCGCCGACGGCGTCGGCACGAAGATCAAGGTTGCGATCGAGTCGGGGCGGCACGACACGATCGGGCACGACCTCGTCAATCATTGCGTGAACGACATCCTCGTGCAGGGCGCGACTCCGCTCTTCTTTCTCGATTACGTCGCGTTCGGCAAGCTCGACGCGGCAGTCGCGGAAGCGGTGGTCGCGGGCGTCGCGGCCGGCTGCCGCGAGAACGGCTGCGCGCTGGTCGGGGGCGAGACGGCGGAGATGCCGGGGCTGTACACGCCGCCGGATTACGATCTCGCCGGATTCATCGTCGGTGCGGTGGAGGAGGACGCGGTGATCGGCGCCGCCAGGGTGCGGGAGGGGGACACGGTCGTCGCGCTCGCGAGTTCCGGCTTTCACACCAACGGCTACTCGCTGGTGCGGAGCCTGCTGTTTGACCGGCTGCAGCTCGCGGTGACTGACGACTATCCGGGGACGCGGGAATCGGTGGCCGACGTGTTGCTACGGGTGCACCGGTCGTATCTGCGGGCGCTGACGCCCGTGCTCACGCGGGTGCACGCTCTGGCGCACATCACCGGCGGCGGCATCCCGGGCAATCTCGATCGCGCGCTGCCGTCGGGGCTGGATGCGGTGGTGGAAACGAAGAGCTGGAAAGTGCCTGATGTTTTCGAAACCATCGCCCGCGTCGGGGTGACTGACCGGCAGGAGATGTTTCGAACCTTTAACATGGGCGTCGGTATGATGGTCCTGGCGGGTCCGTCGGATGTGGATGCCGTGCTGGTCGCGGCAGCCGACGAGGGCGTGGAGGCGTGGGTCGCGGGTGAGATCCGCGCGGGTACGGGACAGGTCGTTCTGTCCTGACCAATCAAACAATCAAGCAGAGGATTCTCATGAGAAAGTTTGCGTCAGTAGTGATTGCTTCAGCCGTTCTGGCCGCGCCCGTTGCGGCGCAGCAGGGCGATCCCAATCCGAAATGCACGAGTCAGCAGACGGAAACGCAGGACGCGTGTCAGAAGGCTGTAGACCTCTTCCACTACCTCGTGCCGCAGCTCGGCACCGCCGTGGCTGGTGGCGCACCCACTCTTGGGCAGGGTGGGACTCTTGGCGGACTGGGGCATTTCAGCATCGGCGTTCGCGTAAACGGTGTGATGGGCAAACTTCCGCAGATCCAGGAACATCAACCGGTGTTGTCCGGCCTGAGAAGTTCCACATACAGCACCGAGAATCAGATCATCCCTATGCCCACCGCGGATTTAGCGCTCGGCTTGTTTGGGGGGCTCCCGCTTGGAATCACGAGTGTTGGCGGGTTGGATCTACTCGTTAGCGCGTCGTACCTCCCAGCCTTCGAGGCGGACAACATAAAAGTTGAGATTGACGGAAGCTCCGTAAAGTTTGGCTTCGGAGCGCGCTTGGGGTTACTTGAGGAATCTCTACTCGTTCCGGGTGTGTCAGTCAGCTACCTGCGGCGCGACTTGCCCAAGCTGGACATCACTGCGAGGGCAGCGAACGACAGCTTGTTCGTCCGTGATCTCGACATACAGACGACGTCGTGGCGCATTATGGCGAGCAAGAGCTTCTTCATGTTCGGGATAGCCGCCGGTGGAGGCAAGGACCGTTACAAGTCCAGCACGACTGTGGCGGTTAGCCTTGAGCCGCCGCTGCCACTTACCACACGGTTCGCCGGAACAGTGCCTGATATTGAGCAGAATGTTAGCCGGACGACGATGTTTCTCGACCTCTCGATGAACCTTCCGTTCTTCAAGATCGTGGGTGAGATCGGTCAGGTCTCCGGCGGCGACGTGGAGACCTACAATCAATTCGACGGCAGCAAGGCCGACGATTCCCGAACCTACGGCTCGATTGGAATCAGATTCGGCTTCTGAGCGGGGAAGCGAGCCGTCCGGCCATGAAGCGCGCGACAGCGCCTTCATGCGCCGGGCGCTCGACCTGGCCCTGAAAGGCTGGGGTAAGACGGCGCCGAACCCCATGGTCGGCGCCGTCGTTGTCAACGGTGACGCCGTCGCCGGCGAAGGGTGGCACGCGGCGTACGGGGAAGCGCACGCCGAGACCGTCGCGCTCGAAGCCGCGGGCGATTCGGCGCGCGGCGCGACGCTGTACGTCACGCTCGAGCCGTGCGCGCACCGCGGGCAGACTCCGCCGTGCACGGACGCGATCATCCGGGCTGGGATCGCGCGCGTCGTCGCCGCGGTGCGCGATCCCACGCCGCCTGCCCGCGGCGGCGCCGAGCTGCTCCGGGCCCAGGGGATCGACGTTCAGTTCGGAGTCGAGGCCGACGATGCGATCGAGCTCAACGCGCCGTTCTTCAATGCCGTGCGCTCGCCGCGGCCGTGGGTGGTGCTCAAGCTCGCGGTCAGCATCGATGGGGCGATCGGTACGCGGACGCGCGAGCAGCACTGGCTCACCGGCGAGGAATCGCGCCGCGAGGTGCACCGCATGCGCGCCGGCTTCGACGCGGTCGCGGTGGGCGCCGGCACCGTGCTGTCCGACGACCCGGAGCTGACCGTGCGCTTCGCCGACCCGCCGCGGCGCGCGCCGCTGCGCGTGATCTTCGACCGCGAGCTGCGAACTCCCGCCACGGCCAAGGTCGTGCGCACCGCGCGGCAGGTTCCCACACTGATCATGGCGAGCGTCGTGGGCGCCCAGCTCGAGCCGCTCAAGTCGCAGGGTGTCGAGGTCATTCCGTCCAGGTCGCACGCCGACGCACTCGTGAAGCTGCGCGCGCGCAACGTGCGATCGCTGCTGGTCGAAGGCGGGGCGGGGCTCGCGGGCCAGCTGCTCGAGCAGAAGCTCGTGGACCGGCTGGTGATCTTCCAGGCGCCGCTGCTGCTCGGCGACGGCGCGCTGGCCAGTTTCGGCGGACTCACCGCCGCGCGCGCGAGCGAGCTCGGCAACATGCGCATCGTCTCGCGGCGGATCTTCGGCGACGACGTCATGACCGTGTACGACACGACGGGGCGCTGATGTTCACCGGCCTCGTGGACGCGACCGGCACCGTCGTCTCCGTACGGAGCACCGACGCCGGGCGCGAGCTGACGATCGAATCGCCGTACCGCGATCTCGCGCCGGGCGAGAGCGTCTCCGTGAACGGAGCCTGTCTCACGGTGCGGGAAGTTCACGACGGAGCGTTCACCGTCGCCGCGGTGACCTCGACGCTTCCGCGCACGACCATCGGCGAGTGGGAGACGGGCAGGCGCGTGAACCTAGAGCGCGCGGTGCGCGCCGACGGCCGGCTCGGCGGCCACATCGTGCAGGGCCACGTAGACGCCGTCGCCGAAGTCACGGCCCGCGAGCATTCGGGCGACGCCCTGCTGCTGAACGTGGCGCTTCCGTCCGAGCTCGCGGAGCTGGTTGTGCCGCTCGGTTCGATCACGATCGACGGGGTTAGCCTGACCGTCAACGACGTGCCGACCCCCGGCACTGTCCAGGTCTCCATCGTGGAATTCACGCGTTCCCACACCACGCTCGGCGACCTCCGGCCGGGGGAGGGCGTGCACGTCGAGGCGGACGTTATCGCCAAATACGTGCGGAGTATGGTCGCTCCGTACCGCTCCGGGGCAGAAATCCGGTAGATTTCGCTCTTATGAGCTTCGGCACGGTCGAGCAGGCAATCGAGGAGATCAACAGGGGCAGGATGATCGTCGTCGCCGACGACGAAGATCGCGAGAACGAGGGCGATCTCATCTGCGCCGCGCAGCTGGTCACGGCCGAGGCCGTGAACTTCATGATCAAGCGCGCCGGCGGGCTGATTTGCCTCGCGATCACGGGCGACCGCGCCGACCAGCTCGCGCTGCCGCAGGTGAGCCGCGAGAACACCGACGAGCACCGCACGGCGTTCACCGTAAGCATTGACGCGTCGCCCCGGTTCGGCGTTACGACGGGGATCAGCGCGCACGACCGCGCGAAGACGATCCAGGTCGCGGTGGACCCCGCCACGATGCCTACCGAGCTGCGCCGCCCGGGGCACGTCTTCCCGCTGCGCGCCCGCGACGGCGGCGTGCTTCAGCGCGTCGGCCACACCGAAGCCGCGGTGGATCTCGCGCGGCTCGCGGGATTGTATCCCGCGGGCGTCATCTGCGAGATACTCACGGAGGACGGCTCCTCGATGCGCCGCGACGAGCTGCTGAAGTTCTCCACGGAGCACGGCCTGACGTTCATCACTGTGGCGCAGCTCGTGGCGTACCGGCTGCAGAAGGAGCGGCTGGTGCATCGCGTGGCTGAAGCGCGGCTACCGACGGAGATGGGGCTCTGGCGAATCGTCGGCTACCGCAACGACGTGGATCAGCACGAGCACGTCGCGCTGGTGCACGGCGACGTGCAGGACGGTGAAGGTGTGCTGGTCCGCATGCACTCGCGCTGTCTCACGGGCGACGTGTTCCACTCGCTCCGCTGCGACTGCGGCTGGCAGCTGCATACCGCGATGAAGATGATCGAGGACGCCGGCCTCGGCGTGGTGGTGTATCTCGACCAGGAAGGGCGCGGCATCGGCCTGCTCAACAAGCTGCAGGCGTACGCGCTGCAGGACGCCGGCGCCGACACGGTGGAGGCGAACGAGCGGCTCGGCTTCAAGCCGGATCTCCGCAACTACGGGATCGGCGCGCAGATCCTGCTCGATCTCGGCCTCAAGTCCATCCGTCCTCTGACGAACAACCCGCGCAAGCTCGTCGGGCTGGAGGGGTACGGCCTGCAGGTGAAGGAGCGCGTGGCGATAGTTCCGGCGACCACCGAGGAAAACTCCGGCTATCTGGAAGCGAAGCGCTCCAAGCTCGGACATCTTCTAGCTTCCTGAATGGCTGAATTCGCGGGTACGCCGCGCGGCGACAACCGCCGCGTCGCGGTCGTTGCCAGCCGGTTCAACACCGAGGTCACGCGCAAGCTGGCTGACGGCGCGATGAGCGCGCTCGTCGAGCACGGCGTGGCGGCGGCCGACATAGATATCGTCTGGGTACCAGGCGCGTGGGAGCTGCCGACCGCGTTGCGCGCGGCTATGAGCGCGGACACGTACGACGCCGTGGTCGTGGTCGGCGCTCTGATCCGCGGCGAGACTCCCAACTTCGACCATCTGTGCGCGGCCGTCGCGCAGTCGCTCGCGCACCTCACCGCGGACTCCGACGTACCGGTGGGATACGCGCTGCTCACCTGCGACACCGACGGGCAGGCCGAGGCCCGCGCGGGCGCGGGCGACGCGAACAAGGGGCGCGAAGCCGCGCTGGCCGCGCTCGAGATGGCCGACCTGCTCGATCGCCTGCACCCGCTCGATGCGGATTGAGACCAGGGCACGGGCGCGCGCGCTGCAGGCGCTGTACGCGTGGGACCTGCGCGGCAATGAATCGCTCGAGAAAGTGGCCGCCCGCGTCTGGGACGATCTCGCGGTGGGTCCCGAGGAGCGGAAGATCGCCGGGCTTCTCGTGCGCAGAGTGATCGCGGACGGCGCGGAGCTCGACGCGTCGCTGTCGGAGGTGACGGAGAACTGGCGGCTCGAGCGGCTGGGCGCGATCGAGCGCTCCGTACTGCGGCTCGCCGCGGCCGAGCTGGAGATCGGCGAGACGCCGCCGCGCGTGGTGATCCAGGAAGCGGTGCGGCTCGCGGAGCGGTACGGCAGCACTGAGAGCGCAAAGTTCGTGAACGGCGTCCTGGACGCGTACGCGCGCCGGGCGGGCTCGCTGTCGTGAAGATACTGGTCGTGAACTGGCAGGACCGGGAGAACCCGCAGGCGGGCGGCGCCGAGGTGCACCTGCACGAAGTGTTCGGGCGGATCGCGGCGCGCGGACACCAGGTGGATTTGCTGTGCAGCGGATTCCCCGGATCGGAGCCCGAGACGGTGCTCGACGGAATCCGCGTATTCCGTGTCGGCACGAGGTACACCTTCCCGATGTACGCGCGGAATTGTTACGACGAAGGGCTGGCGCGCAACGACTATGACGTCGTGATCGAGGATCTCAACAAGGTCCCGCTGTACACTCCGCGCTGGCGCGTGAAGCGGCTCGTCGTGCTGGTTCACCACCTCTTCGGCGCGACGGTTTTTCGCGAAGTTCCCATTCCGGTGGCAGCGGCGGTGTGGATATCCGAGCGGCCGCTGGCGTCCCTGTACGGCGGCCATCCATTTCAGGCGGTGAGCCAGAGCACGGCGGACGACCTCGCCGACCGCGGTATTCCGCGGTCCGTGATCCGCGTGATATACAACGGCGTGGACGCCGGGCTATACACCCCCGACTGGTCGCGCCGCGCTGCGGAGCCGACGTTCGCGTACCTTGGCAGACTCAAGCGATACAAGCGGGTGGACATCGTCATCCGCGCGTTCGCACAGCTCAACGCCGCGGATGCGAAGCTCGAGATAGCGGGGCAGGGTGACTACCGGCCCGCGCTGGAGTCGCTCGGCCGCTCGCTTGGCCTGGGCGATCGCCTCAGATTTCTCGGCTACGTGGACGAAGACGAGAAAGTGGATCTGCTCCGGCGCGCGTGGGCAACGCTGCTCGCCTCCCCGAAGGAGGGCTGGGGGATCAGCAACCTGGAATCGGCCGCGTGCGGCACGCCGGTGATCGCCGGCGACTCGCCCGGAATCCGCGAATCGGTGATAGACGGCGAGACGGGATTTCTCGTTTCCGCCACGGACGTGACCGCCTACGCGGCGGCGATGCGCGGGCTCGTCGCGCAGCCCGACCTGGTGCGCTCGCTCGGCGAGGGCGGGCGCAGATTTGCGGAGAAGTTCACCTGGGAGCGCGCGGCGGACGAGACGCTGCGCCACCTCGAAGAGGTAATCGCGGCATGAGCAACGGCCTTAGTGTCGGGGAGCTGTTCGATCGGCTGAAGACGTCGCTCCAGCTCGAGGATCTGCTGGACGGGCTCGGCCACGACCGCAAGCTCGAGAGCGGCGAGATCTCGAGCCCCGGTCTGGTGCTGGCCGGGTACATCGAGCGGTTCGTCCCCAACCGGTTGCAGGCTCTCGGCGAGACCGAGATATCCTATTTGGCGTCGCTGCTCGCGGAGGAGCGCACCAGGCTGCTGAACCAGTTCTTCGCCTTCAAGGTGCCGGCGGTCTTCGTCACCAAGGACCAGCCTCTTCCGAGCGGGCTGCTCGAGGCGGCGCGCGACGCGGGCGTGGCACTGTTCCGGACAAAGCTCAAGACCAACGAGTTCTACCGCAGGTTGAAGCCGTTTCTCGAAGCCGAGTTCGCGCCCGCGACGACGCTGCACGGCTCGCTCGCGGACGTCTTCGGAGTCGGTCTGCTGGTGACCGGCAAGAGCGGAATCGGCAAGTCTGAGTGCGTGCTGGATCTGGTCGAGCGCGGACACCGCCTGGTCGCCGACGACATGGTCATGGTGACGCGGCGCGGGAACGACGTCGTGATCGGGCGCGCGCACGAGCTGCAGCGCGGCCACATGGAGATCCGCGGCATCGGATTGATCAACATCCCCTCGATCTTCGGCGTGAAGGCGGTGCGGCAGCAGAAGAGAATCGAGGTGGTGGTTCAGCTCGAGGAATGGCACCAGACGCTCATGGTGGACCGCACCGGGCTGGACACGGAGAGCGCCGAGATTCTCGGCGTGGACCTGCCGAAGATCCGCGTACCGCTGAATCCGGGGAAGAACCTCACGGTCATAGCCGAGGTCATCGCGCTCAACCACCTGCTCAAGTACAGCGGAGTGGACGCCGCGAACGCGTTCAACGAGCGGCTTATCGCGCACATGGCGCGCGCGGCCGATGTCGAGCGGTATCTCCAGGAGGACGATGAGTAGCAAGCCCGCGCGCGGCGTCATCGTAGGACACGGCGAGTTCGCGGCCGGCCTGCTGTCCGCGGTGCAGCAGATCTGCGGCAGGATGGACATGTTCGCCGCGGTGTCAAACCGCGATCATCCCGCGGCCGAGCTCGAGCGCATTCTCCGCGAGCACGTCGCGAAC
>JBPPMH010000083.1:0-11515 GCA_051305945.1 Gemmatimonadaceae bacterium | reverse complement strand
CCGCTCGCCCCCCCTGCGGTCGGTCTCGGCCGCGGCCAGGTGGAGCAGCTCGCGGACGCGTGGCGTGCTCCGGCTGGTATCGGACGCGATCCCGCTCACCGCCGCCGCCCGCACGCGCGCGTCGCTGTCCGAGAGGAATCGCTCCGCGATGCGCAGGCTCTGCTCGCCGGTCGGCGCGCCACCGGCCGCGCCGGCAGCTGCCGCGCGCCTGCGCCATTCAGCGTCGCTGCTCCAATCGGCTATGACCGGCAGCTCCACGCCGAAGCGAAGTGATGCCTCGAGCAGGCTCCGCCGGAAGGTGAATCCCGTGTCTATTGCCCATAGCTCCCGCCAGGGAACGTCCGCTGAGTCGCGCACGGTCGCAAGGCTCTGCGCGGCCGCGATCCGCACGTTCGCATCGGGATCGCGCGTGCCCGTGACTACGTGCGTCCTCGCTCGCGCGCCGTAGCTGCCGAGCGATCGGAGCGCGTTGATGCGGACGTGCGGATGCCTGTCGCGGGCGAGCTGCGCGAGCGATGGAATCGTCCGGCTCGCCAGCGAATCGCCCGCCACCGAACGGGTGAGCACGCGCGCGATCTCAGCGCGGATCCGGTACGGCGCGCTCTCCGGATCCATGAACGCGCCGCCCCTCGCGTCGAAGGAGGCAGCCAAGGTATCGGAGCCCGGGCGGACCGGCCTGTTCGCAACCAGCGAATCGCCGAGCGCCCACAGCGCGCTCAGCCCGGCGACGGTTCGAGTGCGCGAGATCGCGTATGCGGCGGCCCACACCACTGAAGGATGCTCGTCGTCGAAGTACTCGATGACCGACTGCGCCGGTACCGGACTCAGCTTCGTGGCAGCGAGCAACAGCTGCGCGCGCGTTGCGGGATCGCTGTGACCGCGGGCGAGCGCGTCCACGATCGCGCTGCGCGCCACGTTCCCGATCTGTCCGAGCGCCCATGCCGCCTCGCGCGAAACCGGCGCGGACCAGGTCAGCGCCTCCACGAGATCCGCGGTGCTCGCCGTGTCCCGTAGCAAGCCCAGTGAGTAAGCAGCCTCGGCTCCAACGCTCGCGCTCGTGCCGCGCAGCAACGTGCGCAACACCGTAATCCGGGGGGCAGCCGCGGTGCGCCCGATCTGGCCGATGGCCCGCGCCGCTTCCGCCTGCACCGCGACCGACGTGGACGCCAGCCCGCGATCCACGACCGCCGTATCGAGCGCCCGCGAATCCGCCATGCGCAGCAGCGCCGCGTATTCCCGGACGTTCTCTTCGGTCAGGATCGGCGTTCCCGTCGGCACCGTGGCGCATGCCGAAGCCAACAGCCAACAGCCAACAGCCAATAGCGCTCTTGCTTTATTCACGCGATTTCTCCAGTGCACTCCGCAGGTCCGCCGGCATGGACACCAGCCGGCCATTCGGGTCCGTCGAGGCAAGCGTGGTGCTCGCGGTCACGAGCTTCTCGCCGGTGTCGGCGTTCGTTATCACATAGTCCAGCGTCATCGTCCGCGACCGCGCCTCACGGAGCGTCGTGGTCACCGTGATCAGATCGTCGTACCGCGCGGGCGCGTGGAACCGCAGACTCGCCTCCACCACGGCGAGCGAGACTCCCTTCCGCTCCACCTCGGCGTACGACGCAAACACGCTCCGGATGTACTCCGTCCGGCCGACCTCGCACCACACCAGGTAATTGGCGTGGTACACGACGCGCATCTGGTCGGTCTCGGCGTACCGGACGCGGAGCTGGATTTCGCGAGACATTGAACAAAGTTACTAGTGACTAGTGACTAGTGACTTGTAAAAGCCCTCATTTCCCGTTTTTCCTGCCTGACCCAAACACTAGTCACTAGTCACTAGTAACTTTCGGCCAATGCTTCCCATGCCGGCGTACATCATCTCCGATACCCACCTCGGCGCCGCGACGCCCGAGGTAGAGCGCGATCTGCTCGGCTTCCTGCGGGCACTGCGGGGACGGGCGAGCACGCTGATAGTGAACGGCGACCTGTTCGACTTCTGGTTCGAGTGGAAGACCGTGATCCCGCGCGGCGCGTTCAAGACGCTGGGCGCGCTGTCGGAGCTGAAGGACAGCGGCACGCGGATCATCTGGGTCGCGGGCAACCACGACTGCTGGGGCGGCGAGGTTCTGCGGGAGGACCTCGGCGTGGATTACCGGATGGAAGCCTGGGAAGGAGAGCTCGCGGGGTGGCGCACGCGAATCGAGCACGGCGACGGGCTCCGCGAGGTGGAGGACAAGGGATACCGGCGGCTGCGTAGCGTGATCCGCAATCCGGTCTCCATCAAGCTCTTCAGCTGGCTGCATCCGGACCTCGCCACGAAGATCGCGACCGCGACTTCGCATACCAGCCGTGGCTACCGCCCGCGCGACGAAGGCACCGGGCTCCGCGCCGTCGCGCACGCCGCGCTCGCCGCGGACCCGGCTCTCGACCTGCTGGTGTTCGCGCACTCGCACGTCGCGACGCTCGAGCGTGTGGGTCGCGGAGTGTTCGCCAACGCCGGTTCCTGGCTCGACGAGCCTACATACCTGAAGCTGTCGGAGAACTCCATCGAGATGCATCGGTGGGACGGCTCGCTGGATTCCCCCGCCCTGTCGAGCCTGGAGCGCAGCACGGCCTAGCCGCGCCGCTCAGCTGCCGAGCGTGACCAGCTCCACGCGCTCGAGCGGCGCGCCGAGGAAACGCTGACCGACCGCCAGGAACTGCTCGGGATCGTCCGACGCAGCGAAGCGGTACCGGGCGTTGCCGTCGGTGGCCTCGAGATCGTTCTCCCGCAGCACGCGCGCCGTCTCCGCTGCCGTCTCGTGCGCGCTGTCGATCAGACGGACCTCCCGGCCGATCGTCTCGCCGATGACCGTCTTGAGCAGCGGGTAGTGGGTGCAGCCGAGCACGAGCGTGTCGATCTTGCCGTCGGTGAACGGCTCCAGGTAGCCGCGCGTGATGATGCGCGTGGGCTCGCCGTCGAGCCAGCCTTCCTCGATCAGCGGCACGAACAGCGGGCAGGCGGCGGTGATGACGGTGGCGTCCGGCGCCAGCGCGGAGATGGCCTTGTCGTACGCGCGCGACCGGATCGTCCCGCGAGTCCCGATCACGCCGATGCGCCAGCCGCGGCTCGCGCTCACCGCCGCGCGCGCGCCGGGCTCGATGACGCCGATCACGGGAATTTTCAACTGCGCGCGCAGAGTTGGAAGCGCGTGCGCCGTAGCGGTATTGCAGGCGACGACGATCGCCTTCACCCCCTGCGCCTCGAGAAACCGCGCGATGTCCTGACTGTAGCGGATGATCGTGTCCTGACCTTTCGGGCCGTAGGGGACGCGCGCGGTGTCGCCGAAGTAGATGATGCTCTCGTTCGGGAGCTGGCGGATCAGCTCGCGCACCACCGTGAGGCCGCCGAGCCCGGAGTCGAAGACTCCTATCGGCGCGTCGCTGCCCGTCACCAGGTGATGGTTCCGGTGACTCTCGCTTCGAGATTCAGCGACGGCGGCACACTTCGGTCGGAGGTTCGCGCGTACGCTCCGGGCGGGCGCGCCCTCACAGTGACTTTCGCCGGAAAGTCCCAGAGGTTCGCCGCGACGTAGGCATCAGCGGCGGACAGCAAGTGGTTGAAGATCAGCAGCGCGATCCAGTCTTCGACGTGCGTGCGGCGCGCGTTGGTCAGCTCGGGAGTGAAGCGGCTAGGCTCGAATCTGGTCGGGGTGCTGTCGCCCGTGACGGGATCCACATCCCACTCGACGGCGGTGCTGTCGCCCTCGTGGCGCTTGGCCTCACGGAGGTCGCCGTACGATTTGATGGTCATGCCGATGCCGAGCAGCTCGACCGCGATGTAGAAGCGGGACGCGTTCTTTTTTCCCATGGTGATCTGGCCGCGGCCGGGGATGAGCAGCGACTGGAGGAACGCGCCCCCGGGTGAGATCGGGCGGCTTGGCTCGGCGGACTGAACAACGACGGGAACGGCGGGGACGGTGTCGAGTCGTGACGAATCAACCAACAGCGTGTCGATTCGCGCCGGCACCGGACGGCGCAGCGTGTCCTGTTGCGCCGCGGCCGGCTCGGCGAGCGCCGCGACCACAACGAGAGCGAAAGCGGCCGCGCTGGCGGGAGAGTGTGGGAATCGAACCCACCCGGCCCGACTGAGTCGGGTCACACCAGTTTTGAAGACTGGGGAAGCCACCAGGCCCCATCCACCCCCGCGTCTATTGCAGCACGATCGCAAATTCGGCTCGCTCCGTGACGGTACCCACTTCGACTGCGCCGGCGACCTTCGAAAGATAGGCGGCGGCGCGGTCGGGCCCCACGGCCACGAGTAACCCGCCCGAAGTCTGAGGGTCCACGAGCAGCGCGCGCTGCGCGTCAGTCGAGCTCCCCCAATCCACGAGCGATTTCACGAAGTCGAGATTTCTCTCGGCGCCGCCGGTCCTGATCCCCCGCGCCCACGCTTCGGCGGCGCCGGCGAACACGGGAATCGCCCCGACGGAAAATCGCAGCGTCACCCCGCTCGCGCGCGCGACGTGCGACGCGTGGCCCAGCAGCCCGAAGCCGGTGACGTCGGTCGCGCAGCGGGAACCGACGGCGAGCGCGGAGCGGCTCGCACCTCCGTTGAGCGTCGTCATGGACGCCAGGACCTGGCTTTGCGCGGAGAGCGTGAGCTCGCCCCGCTTGATGGCCGTCGCGAGTATGCCGGTGCCGAGCGGCTTCGTGAGAATGAGCGTGTCGCCCGGCCTGGCGCCGGCGTTGGTCAGCAGGAACTTGGGGTGCGCGCGGCCGGTCACGGCCAGACCGTACTTGATCTCTTCGTCCAGAATCGTGTGCCCGCCGATGATGTGCGCGCCGGCTTCGTGCACCTTGTCGAGTCCGCCGCGGAGGATGTCGGTGAGGACCGAGAGCGGCAGCTTGTCGTTCGGAAACGCGACGACGTTCAGCGCGGTCAGCGGCTGCCCGCCCATGGCGTACACGTCCGACAGCGCGTTGGCCGCCGCTATCTGCCCGAACGTGTACGGATCGTCCACGATGGGCGCGAAGAAGTCCACCGTCTGCACGAGCGCCAGCTCGTCGGACAGGAAGAACACGCCCGCGTCGTCGAACGTCTCCCGGCCCACCAGAATCCTCTCATCGCTCGCGCCCGGAATCGGAGCGAGTACTTCCGCTAGGTCCCCTGGACCCATCTTGGAAGCTCAACCGGCGCAACGCGCGAACGCGGTGAGCCGGAACAGCTCCTCGCGCGTCTTCGCGGTGGTCTCGTTCGTCACGGTTGGCCGCTCGGCGCGGCGCTAGACTTTGGCGACGACGTCTATCTCGACGAGCACGCCGCGCGGGAGCCCGGCCGCCTGCACGGTCGAGCGGGCCGGCCGGGCCTCGCCGAGCCAGCGGCCGTACACTTCGTTCATCTCGCGAAAGTCGGCCATGTCGTTGAGATAGACCGTCGTCTTCACGACGCCGCCCCAGTCCGCGCCGGCCTCCTTGAGCACCGCCGCGAGGTTGGTCATGACGCGCTCAGTCTGCTCCACAATACCGCCGTCCACCACTTGCCCGCTCTGGGGATCGAGCGCGATCTGGCCCGCGGTGAAAAGGAAGCCGCCCGCGATCACCGCCTGCGAATAGGGGCCAATGGCGGCCGGAGCGGCGCTCGTCTGGATGATTTTGAGGGACATGGGCTGTTGGCTATTGGCTATTGGCTATTGGCTTGGTGCTTGGTGAATCAAACCTCGCATGAGGAACTGGCGCAGCCAAGAGCCTAATCCAGTCCGAATAGCCGACGAGCATTCGTCGTGACACGCTCGCCAAGTGTCTGCGCCGGCACTCCACGGGCTTCCGCGACTTTCGCGAGGGTCAGGCTGACGTACGCCGGCTCGTTGCGCTTGCCGCGGTGTGGGACGGGCGCGAGGTAGGGCGAATCGGACTCGACGAGAATGCGGTCGTCGGGAACGGCCCGGATGAGATCGTTCCCGTCCCACTTCCTGAAAGTCACGATCCCGGCAAACGAAACGTACCAGCCGGCTTCGAGCGCCGTCTCGGCGAGAGCGACGGGGCCGGTGAAGCAATGCAGCACCCCAATCACGCCGGACGTGCCCGCTTCCCGGATCATCGCCAACATGTCCGCTTCGGCCTCGCGCGTGTGCACCACGACCGGCTTGCGCAGCTCGCCGGCGATGGCGAGCTGCGCCGTGAGCGCGCGCAGTTGCGCGTCCCTCGGCGAATGGTCGTAGTGGTAGTCCAGTCCACACTCGCCAACTGCCACCGCTCCCTGATCGAGCAGCTCGCGAATGAGCTCGGCGTCGCGCGCCGGATCGAAGGAGGCCGCGTCGTGCGGGTGGAGGCCCGCCGTAGAGTACACGAAGCCGGGGTTGCCGAGCGCGAGCTCGAGCGCCGCGCGGGAATCGGCCGGCGATGTCCCTATCGCGATGATCCCGGCGCACCCCGTCTGCCGCGCGCGGTCGATCACCCGCTCCCGGTCGGAGTCGAACGCCGGGTCCACGAGGTGCGCGTGACTGTCTATGAAGGTCGCCACGGCGTCGACTGTTACTGCGACTGCTTGCAGCTCCGAACGAGACCGGCCGCGCGCCCGGGGTTGCTTATCGTCTCGTAGAAGTCGTCGAAATACTCGAGCGTGCGCCGCACGACGTCGGGATTCATGCGGCGGCCCAGGTCGTCCGAGTACAGCGCGTAGATCGCGGTCTTTTTCTCGTTGAACAGCGCGAACACCCGGGCGAACTGTTCCGGGGGAGCGCAGTATCCGCGGAAGAGCCGCTGCCGCACCGCCGTGATCGGGAGCCGGTAATCGGGCTTGGCATAGCTCGCGTTGACCGCGCCGGACCAGTCGAAGTCATAGGCCACGGCGTGCACGACGCCGTCGGGCAGGGTGACGAGCTGGATGTTGTGCAAGCCGGCGACCGACCAGTCTGTGCTACCGATCAGGTACTGGAACACGCCGACGAGCGCGTCGGTATGGGGATCGAGGTCCCCTACCTTGGCTCCCTTCAGATCCACATTCTCGCCGCCGTTCCGCGCGGCCATGTCGTCGTCATCCTCGAGGATGAAGCCATGCCGCGCGGCTAGCTGCCTGCCGGACGCGCTGTCCACGTACGTCACGTGCGCCAGGCGCGCGCGGTGGCTGAACGGCGTCAGCAGGTTGTAGATGCGGTACAGCTGAAATTCCTGAAGCACGTACTGCTCGTACGCGTCGCTGTTGCGGCAATGCACCACCAGCCGGCCGCGGTCGAGCCGGGCGAACAGCGTCTTCTTGGAGCTGTCCGTCCAGAAGTTGAGCAGGAGCGGCGACATCTCGCAGTTCGCCCTGCGCCAGTGTCCGCGCG
The DNA here is from genome assembly GCA_051305945.1 of Gemmatimonadaceae bacterium. GTDB lineage: Bacteria > Gemmatimonadota > Gemmatimonadetes > Gemmatimonadales > Gemmatimonadaceae > JACDCY01. The sequence continues at coordinate 4,214 of JBPPMH010000083.1, read as the reverse complement.
CGCGCACGCGCAGCGGGATGGTGATCGGCGCCGAGCCCGTGTCCGAGTACGTGAGCTTCGCCATGTGATAGCGCGGCTCACCCGACCGGGCGCGCGTGATGGCGCGCAGATTGGTGGTGAGCGTAAAGCGGATCACGGTGTCGCTGGAGAACAGTTTTGGAATCTCGTACGGCTTCGGCGCACTCGTATCCGCGGCGGTTTGCGCGGCAACCGGCGCCGCAATGCAGTAGCCAACAGCCAACAGCCAATAGCCAAAAGCTCTTTTCATTTGAGTTCCGCCCGCACCACGTGCCCGCCCAGGTCGCGCACCGCGTCGAGCACGCTCTGCGCCGGCTCGCGCCGCTTGAGGTCCACCATGTACTCGACGACCGTGGTCCCGCTCTGATCGCGCACGAGGCCGCCGTAACGCCACCGCTTGACGTGCCGGTCCAGCACCGGCTCAACCGCCTTGCGCGCGGCGGGCGCGTCGAACGTCGCGACGCGCAGCAGCAGGTTGTCGCGCTCGGCCTCGACGTCCTCGTCCATGAAGTCGGGGGCGTTGCGCCGGCGGCGGCGGATCGCCTTGTCGGCCGCGGCCTCGAGCTGCTCGGGCGACATGTGCTCGAACAGCTCCTTGTCGAGTCGCGCGACGAAAGTCCCGGTCCGGCTGGCCGCCGCGAGAGCGCGCTCGAGCTTGCGCTGCGCCTCCTTCCCTTCCAGCGCCGCGGGCACCCGGCCGAAGTCCGTGTACCACAATCCCAGAATCACCGCGTTGAACACCACCGACAGAACGAGCGCCACCGGCAGCTCGACCGCGGCAGCGATGCCGATCCCGATCGCGAGAAACGCGTACGCCGCGTCCTTGCTGTCGTCCAGCGTGTTGCGGAAGCGGACGGCCGCGGCCGCGCCGGCCAGGCTGAACGCGAGCGCAAGGCTGTGCTTGACGAGCATCACGATCCCGGCCACCACCGGCGGCAGGAGCACGAGCATCTGCACCACGGACTGCTGAAATCCGCGCTTCTGGCGCGTGAGGGTGTAGATCCACGCCACCGGAAGGGACACGAGCACGGCGGTCAGCATCGCGAGAAACACCGACAGCGTCAGCGAGTCGTCCGCGATCCGGGCGATGATGTCGGCGTTGCCCGTCAGCGCGCCGCCGTCGCTCCCCGCGGCTCCGACGTCGGTCGGCGGGATGTACTCCCAGGTGAGCGCCGCCACGCCGACCAGCAGCGCGTAGTAGATGATCGTGCGGAACACCACATTGCCCCACATGCGCTTCCAGTGGGGCGGCGCGGACGAGCTCGCCGCCGGGCCGCGGGCGCCGACCGGTGTCGTCATCCCGCCGCCCGCGCTTGCGTCATCTGACCGGGGCCGGCCTCGAGTCGCGTTCGGACTGCCGCGTGGCCTGGGCCAGCCGGTCCGCCCTGCCGCTCGCCGAGGCGTGCCGCGGCCACTTGTGGTTGATCCACAGCAGCAGCGGCCCGGCCACGTACACCGAGCTGAAAGTTCCGATGATGATTCCCCACGTCAGCACCCACGCGAACGGCCGAATCACCGTGCCCCCGAAAATGAGCAGCGACAGCAGCGTGGCGAGCGTCGTGGAGCCGGTGAGCACCGTCCGCGGCAGCGTCTCGTTCACCGAGCGGTTGAGCAGATCGTACAGCCCGGTCTTCGGAAACTTCTTCAGGTTCTCGCGCACCCGGTCGAACACGACGACCGTGTCGTTCAGCGAGTAACCGATCACGGTCAGCAGCGCGCCGACGACGAACAGCGATATCTCGAGGTTCATGTACTTCATGAACGCCAGCGTCGCGAGAATGTCGTGGACCGTCGCGAGCACGGCTGCGAGCCCGAACCGCCACTCGAACCGCCATGCCAGATAAATGAGCGTCGTCAGGAACGCGATCGCCAGCGCGATCATGGCGTTCCGCCGGAGCTCGCTGCCCACCTTCGGCCCGACTCCCTCCGTCAAGAGCACCTCGTACTTGTCCGCCCCGAATTTCGCGTCGAGCGCCGCGGTGATCTGGCGCGACACGATTTCCGCGCCGGCGTCCTGTTGCGCGACGGTGCTCGGATCCTGCGCCCGCATGATCAGCTCGTTGGGGCTGCCGAAGGTCTGGATCTCCACCTGCGGCAGGCCGCCCTCCGCCATGGCGGCGCGGACGTCGGACACGCTCGGCGGCGGATCCGTGAACTGGATCCGCTTGAGAGTGCCGCCGGTGAACTCGATGCTGTAGTGGAACCCGCTGATCGCGATCCAGATCAGACCGGGAATGATGAGCAGCAGCGAGAACGCCGTGGACACGCGCCACAGGCGGATGAAATCGATTTTCGTGTTGTGCAGTACGCGAAGCATGTGTCCCTTAGATGCTGACCGGCTTGGTTCCGCCGGTACGGTGTAGCCAGATGAGGAAGAAGGTCCGCACCACGAAGATGGCGCTGACGAGCGAGGCTCCGATTCCGGCGAGCAGCGCCACCGCGAATCCCTGGACGGGACCGGTGCCGAACTGGTACAGGATCGCCGCGGTCAACGCGGTCGTCACGTGCGTGTCAATGATCGCGCTCCAGGCGTGCTGGAAGCCCTCGTCGATCGCCGCGCGCGGCGTCTTACCCGCGTCCATCTCCTCGCGTGTCCGCTCGAAGATCAGGAAGTTGGCGTCGAGCGCCATGCCGATGGAGAGCACGAAGCCCGCGATTCCGGGCAGCGTCAGCACAGCGCCGAACGACGCCAGAATCGCGAGCGTGATCAGCGTATAGACGATCAGGCCGCCCACGGCGAAAACGCCCGACAGCTTGTAGTACACGACCATGATGAGAATCACGAGCGCGAGCCCCAGGATCCCGGCACGAACCCCCTGCTGCACGGCGTCCTGGCCGAGGCTCGCCCCGATGGTTCCCGACTCCACGATCTTGAGCGGGACCGGCAGCGCGCCGGCGCGCAGCACCAGCGCCAGATCCTGCGCGGCGGCGAGGTCACGCCCGCCCATGGTTATCTGCCCGCGCGTGCCGATGGCGCCCTGGATCACGGGCGGCCGGCCCATGACGCGCTGGTCCAGCACGATCGCCATGTAGTCCTGGATGTGCCGGCTGGTCTCGCGCCGGAACTGGCGCCCGCCTTCGTTGTTCAGCTCGAACGTCACGAGCGTGCCCTCGAGCGGGTCCTGATTCGGCTGCGCGTCCTGGATGTACTGACCGGTGATGATCGGCCGCGCGTCGAGAACGTAGAACGACCGGTATGTACTGTTCGCGATGACCACCGAATCGCTGCTCCACCGCACCACCTTGCCGGGAGGCAGCGCGGCCTGGATCTCGGGCAGCGAGAGATAGTGCTCGACCGGCCCGACGTTCTCCGCCGCGACCAGGAACTCGCCGGGCATGGAGCCCTGTTGGATCAGGCTCGAGAGCGGACCGGGCCCGGTGCCAGCCGCGACCGTCGCCGTGTCGCGCGTACCGGTGTCGCCCGCCACGCGCGCCGTGTCCGTGGTGTCACGCTGCAGCAGCGAGCCCAAACCGGCAGGCGTCTGCGCGGGCGCGGCCGCGGTGCGGGCCGGCGCGCCGGGCGCGGTGATCCCGCGCGAGCGGATGATCCCGTCGAGCCGAGGCAGCGTCTTGTCGAGCGCCTGCGACTTGTCCGTAATCTGGAACTCCAGGAACGCCGACTTCTGCACGATGTCCTGCGCGCGCACGGGATCGTCGATCCCGGGAAGCTCGACGATAATCCGGTCGTCGCCCACCCGCTGCACCACCGGCTCGGCGACGCCGAACTCGTCCACACGATTGCGCAGGACGGTCAGCGCGTTGATCAGCGCCGCTTCCTTGTCCGCAACGGGCGCCTTGGACTCGTCTATCTCGAGCGCCATGTGAATGCCGCCCACGAGATCCAGGCCGCGTTTGAGCGGGACCCGCTGAACCGTGTCGTACACGAAGACGCCGTCACGCTTCACGCGCTCGACCACTGTGCGGGGGAAAAGGGCCCACAGCGAGCCGGCGATGAGCGCCAGGATGATCGCGATTCTATGCTTCAACTTCATTGTGAGGAGCTGATTGAGGTGACGCTCCGCGGACGCGCAGTCCCCGGAGCGTTTTGAGCAGTGCGAACGTTACCGGCCACGGAGAGGACAGTCAACGCGGAGCGCGCTGCAATCTCGTCCCGCTTGATCTGCTCGACCAGCGCGGCGGCATCGGGGAACTTGCGCGTGTCCCGCAGGCGCGAGACGAGCTCCAGCCGTACGTGG
>JBPPMH010000082.1:0-26286 GCA_051305945.1 Gemmatimonadaceae bacterium | reverse complement strand
CGGGGCGGCGGGAGGATTCGTGGCCGGATCGGCGGCGCTGTGCGACATGCTGACGCAAAGGTCGCGGCCGCAGCTGTTCTCGAACGCGCTCCCGCCGACCGTCGCGGCCAGCGCGCTCGCTTCGGTCAGGTTCCTCGAGGCCCATCCTGAGCGGGTAGCGCGCCTCCGGGACAACGCCAATTATTTCCGCGCCGCCATCACCGAGGCGGGCTTCGTCCCCCTCGCGGGCGAGACCCCCATAGTGCCCATAATCGTCGGGGAGACCGCCACAGCCATGAAAATGAGTGACATGTTACTGGAGGAGGGCGTCTTCGTAACGGGCTTCGGCTTTCCGGTCGTGCCCCAGGGGGAGGCCCGCATCCGTTGTCAGGTCAGCGCGTCGCATTCCCGCGACGATCTGAACGAGGCCATCGCCGCGTTCAAGGTCGTCGGAAAGAAGGTCGGACTTCTCAAATGAGGAACGTCATGCCTCTGGGCTCATTCATCCGCGCGTTGGGAATCACCGCGCTGCTCGCGACGACCGCGCAGGCGCAGGAGTCGCGTCCGTTCCGGAACTCCTGGTTCTGGGGCGCGAAGGTTGGAGCGCTCTCCATCGCCACTGCGGAGAAATCACGCACTTGGGAACCAAACATCGGCGCGGAGTGGCTCATCACGCGCAGCGCCGGCGGTCTTTGGGTGTTCGCCGATCATACGAGCTTCGACATCCGCACGTCAGTGGACGATCCGTCCACGTTGACCGGGCGCCGCGAAGTGGACATCCGGAATCTCCGCCGCTTCGGCTTCGCGGCCGTGATATCTCCGCGCGCCTTCGGCATGGCCCGGCCGTACGCCGGCCTGGGGATGTCGCTGAACGTCGTCGGACGGGCCGCCGCCGTGCCCGACAGCGCCGGGAATCCCGCAAGCGGCTCCATTAGCACGACGATCGAAGATCAGCGCAGCCGCGCGTCGGTGCTCGGTCTCGCGGGGACGCAGTTTCAGTTCTCGCGGGCGGCGGTGTTCACGCAGCTCACCGCCACTCCGGCGAGCCGGCGGTTCCTGCTGAACGATGGGCCGCTGGTCGGCTTGGAGGTCGGCGTTCGATACAACTTCGGCAGCTCGGTGGCCCGCTAGGCTCCAGAAATATTCCAGTAGCCAGCCAATCCCAACGAGCTATCGTCTCGAGACGAAATCGTTGTTCCTGATGTACCACCTGAGCGGCCAATCGGCCGCTTTTTTTATCCCGATCCTCGACGCGACGACCACGTCGCGCTCCGCCACTCGCTCCGCTTCCCGGATCACCAACGGCCCGCGCTGCAAGCCCGCTCCGTTGTTCTTCCGGCCGATCCCAAGCGCGATGCACAGCTTCCCCGGCCCGTCCGTCAGCTCGCGATCGGATCGCGCCGGCCCGCGCCGCGCGCGCATCAGCTCGATTCCCATCAAAGGCTCGACCGCGCGGATCAGCACGGCGCTCGGCAGCCCCTCGGCGCGCGTCACGGCGTTGACGCACCAGTACATCCCGTAGATGAAGTACACGTACGCGATCCCGGGCCGGCCGTACAGGGGGTCGGTTCGCCTCGTCCGTCCCGCCGCGGCGTGGCACGCGGGGTCGTGCTCCCCGATGTACGCCTCGGTTTCCACGATCATTCCCGAGGCCTTTCCATCGGCGGTCGTACATTCGAGCACGCACCCCAGCAGCTCGCGCGACACGCGCTCCGTGTCGCGGCCGTAGAACGACGCGGGCAAAACCTTCCCGATACGAGAACGCCGCGCGGTCAGCGCGGCGTTCTCTTTCAACTTTCGCTCTCCGCGCCGGATGGCGCTGGAGACGCTCCCGCATCTTTCTTCTTTCGCCGCGGAGCGCGTGGCTTCTTCGCCGCGGCGGGCTTCGCAGCCGACGTCTCCGCCGCGGACGTCTTCCCGGCGGGTGCTTTCTCGGCGGCCGCCTTCTTCGTCGCTCCGCCACGCGTACGTCCGCGCCGGCGCGGCCGGGCCGCGGTAGCCGTGTCGCCGACCGGCGTCTCGCCATTCTCCGCTGGCCGGCCCGCGGGCGGAGCCTCGTTCATCTCCACCACGCCCACCGAGAGCAGGTCGGCCGGCGGCAGGCCACCGCGTCGTCCGCGGACGGGCGCGCGACCGCGCGAGATCCCTCGCGACGGTGCCGGGCTTTCGGCGGGCGGTGTCGTCCGCGACGCGGCGGCCAGACCCAGCTGATCGCCGACCGTGAACTCCTGGGGCGCGCTCGTCGTCTCCGTCGCGGCGGAGTCGCCGGCCGCGGGCGCGTCCTTGCCGCGGCCGCGACCACCGCGCGAGCGACTTCCCCTGCCGCCGCGCTCGCGAGCGGGCTCGCCGGCCCGCGCCGGCTGGTCCGCGCGTCCCGCGTCGGGCCTGGCGTGAATTCCGGCGCTCGGCGCCTCGATCTCGATCTGCCCGTTCTCCATCTTCTTTAGCGTGAGGAGCTTCCGCTGCGCCGCCTCGGTGACGAAGCGCGAGAACTTGGACATGCCGAGATTCTTCTCGTCGAACGAGCTGTCCATCTGCTGCATCACCTGCTTCAGCCGGTCTGCCCGCATCACGTCGCCGTTCTTCTTCATGTGCGCGACCGCGGCGGTCACCAGCTCCCACGGATCGCGGGACACGACCTCTTCATCGCCGCTCTTAACGAGCCCGGCCAACGCGTTGTAGCTGTAGTACTCGTCGCAGTTCTGCACGAGCAGGTCGCTGGACGATTCCCGGATTCCCACGCCGATGACGTACTTGCCGTATTCCTTGAGCTTGATCACCAGGCTCGAGAAGTCGGAATCGCCGGAGAGGAGGATGAACGTGCCGATCTCGGGGCGAGTGAAGACGAGCTCCAGGGCGTCGATCGCGAGGCGGATGTCGGTCGCGTTCTTCTTCGACGACCCGTACGCGGGCGCGAAGATGAGGTCGATCGACGCCTCCGCCAGCGGGACGATGTACTGCGGGTAGCGCCGCCAATCGGCGTACGCCCGCTGAACCGAGACCTTTCCCTTGACTATCTCGGAGGAGAGCAGGTTCTTCAGCTCGCTCTGGAGATCGGAGCGAATGCCCATCGTGACGTTGTCGAAGTCGATGAGCAGCGCCGCGTTCGGAGCGTGTTGAACCGCCGAGCCGATGGGGTGCGATAGGGCCTGGGGCCCACGATAAACGGGTTTGATGGGGGGGCGCGATGGATTCGCGCTCGTCCGCATGGAGCTTTGACTCATACCTTCCTGAGGAGAAATACGTCGTGCCGCAAACTTCTATAACTTAGCCAAGTCACTGTGAATAGGTAACTTTGGCGCCCAAATTCGCTTCCCGCCCGCCCCGCTTCCGGACGCGGCTCCTGGTCATTCTCCTGGCCTTCGCGCTCGCGCCGGCGGTGCTGCTCACGCTCGCCTGGAGCGGAACGGTCCGAACCGCCGTGCCGCTCATCACCGGCTCGGGAAGCTGGGAGAGCGTCGCGACGAGCGGCCAGGCCGCGATTGCGGTCGCGCGGGACAAGCGACTTACGCCCGCCGAGAGCCAGCTGATGGAGCGGCACGAGCAGGAGCTTCGCGCTTCGTTGGAGCAGTCGCGGCGCTACCAGTACGTCGTCGGGCGAGCCGCGCAGGTGATCGGCGTGATCGCCCTGCTGACTCTGCTCATCTTCGCCGTGATCGCGTCGAAGGTCGCGGGCCACCTCAGCCGGCAGCTCAGCCGGCCCTTGGACGAGCTGGTCAGGTGGGCGGAGCTGATCTCGCGCGGCGAGCCGCTGCCGGAGCACGCCATCGGCCGGGGCGCGCCCGAGTTCGAGACCCTGCGGCAGAGAATGCGGCGCATGGCGACGGAGATCGCCGAAGGCCGGCGCCGCGCCGTCGAGCAGGAGCGGCTCCATGTCCTGCGGGAGAGCGCGCGCCAGTTCGCGCACGAGCTGAAGAATCCACTCACGCCCATCAGGTTCGCTCTCGACCGTATCTCCGCGGGTGCGCCGCCGGAGATGGACGAGAGCCTCGAGGTGCTCCGGACCGAGACCCGGCGGCTCGAGCGGATGGCTCGCAGCTTCGCGGAGTTCGGGCGGCTGCCCGCGGGCACCGTCGCGGAGATAGACGTCGCGGAGCTGGTGCGCTACGCGGCCGGCGCGACCGTGCCGCGCGAGATCACGCTCGACCTCGACATCGCGCCGGATATTCCGCGGGTGCGTGGACATCATGACGCGCTCGCCGCCGCGCTGTCGAACGTGCTCATCAACGCCGTCGAAGCTTGCGGCGAGGCCGGGCGCATCGCCGTGCGCGTGAGCGAAGCGCACGGCGAGGGCGGAACATCGGTGCTTATCTCCGTGGCCGACGACGGCTGCGGAATTCCTCCCGAGAAACTCGCCACCATCTGGGAGCCGTATATTACGAACAAGCCGGGTGGAACCGGCCTCGGACTCGCCATCGCGCGGCAGACCGTGCTGGCACACGGCGGGCACGTCTCGGGCTCGAGCGCACCCGGCGAGGGAACCAGGATCGAGATCGTTCTTCCGACCGCGTAATCACCGGCAGCCGGCTGACACGGCGGCATCACACAGGACTCATCAGCATGTACAGCATCCCCGGCGAGTTGATCCCGATCACGCTTTTCATCGTAGCGGGTTTCGTCGCGGTGTTTCTTCCGATCTCCCGGGCGCTGGCGCGCCGCGCCGACAGGCAGTCCACGCAGCCGCGGGTGCCGCCGGAAATTTTCGGACGCCTCGAGCGGATCGAGCAGGCGGTAGATGCGATCGCCATAGAGGTCGAGCGCATCTCGGAGGGCCAGCGATTCACGACGCAGCTTCTGTCGGAGGGAAGGCAGCACGCGGCGGCCGCTCTCTCTGCGGGGGCCGAAAAGGCAGGGCCCGCCGCGCCGCGCGGCTGATCCCCCTCAAAGTGTCCAGCGTCCTGATCGTCGACGACGAGCCGAACATCCGGCGGATGGTCGGCGCGCTGTTGAGCGCTGAGGGTTACGACGTGCGCGAAGCGGAAGACGGCACCGCCGGGCTGGCCGCCGCGGGACAGGAGGAGCCGGACGTGGTGCTGCTCGACCTGCTCATGCCCGGCGCGCTCGACGGGATGGCCACGCTCACGAGGCTGCGCGAGACGCACCCGGACATTCCCGTCGTCATGATGAGCGGCCGGGCCGGGCTTGGCGACGCGGTGCGCGCGACGCGACTCGGCGCATTCAACTTTCTCGAGAAGCCGCTGACTCCGGAGAGCGTGCTGCTCACTGCCGCGGCGGCCGCCGAGCTGCGCCGGACCAGGCTGGCCGCGCGCGCTCTCAGGGAAGAGCTGGGCATCGGCGGCCGGATGGTCGGCAGCAGCCCGCAGATGGAGGGAGTGCGCGCTCTGATCGAGCGGGTAGCGCCGACGGACTCGCGCGTGCTGATCACCGGGGAATCCGGCACCGGCAAGGAGCTCGTCGCGGCCGCGATCCACGACGCCAGCAGGCGCCGCGACCGCGCGTTCGTCCGCGTGAATTGCGCCGCGATCCCGCGGGATCTAGTCGAGAGCGAGATGTTCGGCCACGAGCGCGGCGCGTTCACCGGCGCGACGCAAACGAGGATTGGCCGGTTCGAGCTGGCGCACGGCGGAACGTTGTTCCTCGACGAGATCGGCGATCTCGGGGCCGAGGCCCAGGCCAAGCTGCTGCGCGCAATCGAGGCGAAGGAGATTCAGCGCGTCGGCGGGAGCAAGCCCGTGAACGTGGACGTTCGGATCATCTCGGCGACCAATCACGATCTGGCAAGAGGGGTCGCCGATGGAGTCTTCCGCGAGGACCTGTACTTCCGCCTCAACGTGATTCCGCTGTCGCTGCCCCCGCTGCGCGAGCGCGACGGCGACGCCGTGGAGCTGGCGAAGTACTTCACGGAGCTGAACCACTCGAAGACCGGGCATCCGCGAGTGCGATGGAGCGCCGACGCGCTCGCCGCCGTCGCGGAGCACTCGTGGCCGGGCAACGTGCGCGAGCTGGCCAACATCGTGGAGCGGATGGGGATCCTGTATCCCGGCGAGGAGCTCACGCGCGCGCACATGGCCGCGGTGCTGCCGCAGTCGGCCGACGGCACCGCACCCGGGAATCTCCCATCCGGAGACCTGCCGCTCGCGGATGCGCTCGACGACTACGAGCGGCGCCTCATCCTGCGGGCGCTGGACGAGGCGAAATGGAACGTGGCCGACGCCGCGCGGCGGTTGACAACCGATCGTCCCAACCTCTATCGCCGGATGAAGCGGCTCGGAATCGACGACCCGCGTGTATAAGAGCCTCATGCGATTCCCTGGACTCACGCTCGTCGCCGCGGGCGCCATGCTTGGCCTCGCTCCGGCTGTCCCGGCTCAAACGCCGGACACGGTTGCCGCCGATTCCATTCCGGATGCGCCGGCGCCTGAGCGCGAGGCGCGCAACACAGCCGCGTTCACCCTCACCTCGGGCGGGTACAACCGCGTCGAGGGACTGCCCGTGCTGTTCGGGCCGGTGGTCGAGACCAAGCTCGGCACCTCCCGCTTTCGAGTCTCGGCGCTCGGCATCATCCGAAGCGCTGGAACGTTCCGGATGGACAGTGGGAACCTCGGTCACGACGTCACCGTCGCCGCGCTGTTCGAGCCCGCTCAGCGTACGACTCTCTCCGCGCGGACGTACGACATCGTAGACGCGGTCGAGGATTGGCAGATTCCCCGCGACGAAGCCGGACTGGCCGCGTTTTTCTTCCGCAGCGACTTCAGGGATCATTACGCGCGGCACGGCACGTCTCTCTCGGGTACGTATGCCGCATCGAGACGGGCGACCCTATCCGCCTCGTACGCGCGGGAACGATGGGGATCGAGGGAAGTGCGCGACGTCCTCACCGTGTTCCGTAACGGGAAGGCATGGCGGCCGAATCCCACGATGGACGAGGGCCTTTTTCACATCGCAACGGCCGGCATCGTGTACGACACCAGGAACGATCAGCGCAGGCCGGCGACCGGCTGGCTCGTGCGAACGGAGTACGAGCTTGGCACGGGACGCATCCATGAGTTCGGGGCGACGTCGCAACACGCCCGCGCCCTCTCATCGAGCGATCCCAGATACGGTCGCCTGTTCGCGGATGCTCGTCGCTACTTCCGACTGTCCCCGACGAAGCAGCTCAATGCCCGCGTGGTGCTCGGCGGGTGGCTGCACGGCGACGAGCTGCCGCTGCAGCGTCGCCTCTCGGTCAGCGGCGTCGGGGCGGTGGCCGGGATCGATTTCCGGGAGCCGTCGCTCGGACCGGACGTCGGCCAGTGCAGCACGGCGCCGGCGCCGGCGGGCGATCCCGCGCAGTGCGAGCGCGCGCTGCTGGCGCAACTGGAATACCGGATCGCGTTGCCGTTCCGGCCGGGAAGCATCATCGGACGCACCGTGCGAATTCGCAGTCGCGCGTTCACGCTGAATCCGACGCTCGTCGTTTTCGCGGACGCCGGCCGGGGATGGCTGTTGGAGCCCCGCCCCAGCAACGTCGCGATCGAACCGCCGCTGGTGCCGCCACCGCCGACGCCGCCGGCACGGAACCTCATCTATTCCGCGTCGACGATTCCGCCGCTCGGCACCTTCCGGACCGACATCGGCATCGGTGTTGATCTCGGCTTGTTCGGCATCTATGCAGCGAAGTCCCTGTCCGAGTCGGGCGAGCCGGTCAACATCTTCCTGCGCGCCCGCCGACGGTTCTGACGAAAGTGTCCGGTCTGCCGCGGATGGCGCTCGCGCTGGCGATCGTGGCTGTGCCAGCGGTCACGGCGGCGCAGGAGCCCCACATCGAGATCCGGCTTCCCGCAGCCGAGGCGCGCGCGACGGAATCGCCGTTCACCCGGTCCGTCGGGCTCCTGCGCGCACCCATGAGCGACCTCATCCGGAGCGGCTTTCCCGCGCGCATCCGTTACAAGATCGAGCGGTGGTCGGCGGGCGGATTCGCGGACGACCTTCGCGCCACGCGCGAATGGAACGTGATCGTCCGCTACGATCAGCTGGTGGGCGTGTTCAACGTCGTGCGTGTCTTCCGGGGCACGGCGACCCCGCTCGGACAGGCGACCACCATTGCCGGCGCGGATTCCATCGTCGCGCGCCTGACCCGCACACCCATCCCGCCGCCGCGCCGCGGCGAGCGCTCGTACTACACTCTCTCGATAGAGCTGGAAATGCTCTCGCTGAGCGACCTCGACGAGCTTGAGCACTGGCTCCGCGGCGAGTTCCGCCCCGCCGTGCGCGGCGAGCGCAATCCCGGTACCGCGCTGACGCGCGGCATTCGAACACTGGTTGTGCGGTTGCTAGGCGGGGAGAAGCGTCGCTACGAAGCCCGCTCACCCACTTTCACGCCGTAGCTGGTAGTTGTGGTTGGAAGTTACTGGTCACTAGTCACCCCTTTCAGCTAAGCAACACCGGCTCATGCCGCGGATGCCGGTGCTCCAGGTCCTCGAGGTGGTGGAGCGTCTCTTCCCCGTAGAACATCTTGATGTAGCGCGCCTGCGTCGGCGTGAGCCGCCGCACCGCCCAGCTGAGATGCACGAAGTGCGGCTCCACCGGCGCGTGCAGCGGATGCATCCCGATCTCGCTCGGCAGGTGGTTCGCCTTCCGGGTGTTGCAGGGGCTGCACGCCGTGACGACGTTCGTCCAGTCGTTCGACCCGCCGCGCGAGATGGGAACGAGATGGTCGCGCGTAAGCGACTCCCGCGGCTTCAGCTCCATCTGCATCTTGCCGCAGTACTGGCAGCGGTAGCGATCGCGCGCGAACAGGAAGGTGTTGGTCACCTGGCGCCGGAACTTGCGCGGAACGTGCACGAACTTGCGCAGCCGGATCACGACGGGACGGGGCAGGCTCAGCCGCTCGGATCGGACTTGGCGATCCGGATCGGCCTCGACGATTTCCGCCTTGCCGTCAATGACGAGCCGCAGTGCGCGCCTGAGCGGCACCATGGTCAAAGGCTCGAACGACGCGTTAAGTGCCAGACAGCCCAGCACCAACATTCCTCCGGGAGTGCGTGAGGCTCAATATAAGCTACGCGTAACTCTTCATAGTAGACGCTTCTGCACCATTGGAGGGCACCGGGCGACCGCCGGGGACGGGCGTGAGCCAGCCGTACCGGTCCGGCAGCTTGCCGCTCGCGATGCCCATGTACTGCTCCTGGATCGCGCGCGTGATCGGCCCCCGCTTTCCCGCGCCGACGACGACGCGATCAACCGAGCGGATCGGAGTGATCTCGGCGGCCGTCCCGGTGAAGAACAGCTCGTCCGCGATGTACAGCAGCTCACGCGGCATCACCTGCTCCACGACTTCGTACCCCAGCTCGTGCGCGAGGGTGAAGACCGAATCGCGCGTGATTCCATCCAGGATGCCAGCGCTGATGGGGCTCGTCATGAGCTTGCCGTCGCGCACCACGAAGAGATTCTCGCCGCTCCCTTCCGAGACGAAGCCCAAGGAGTCCAGCATTATCCCTTCGACGTAGCCGTCCGTGCGCGCTTCCATCTTCGCGAGCTGCGAGCCCAGATAGTTTCCGCCCGCCTTGGCGAGCGTTGGCGTCGAGCCCGGCGACGGCCGGCGCCAGCTCGACACGCACACGTCCACGCCCGACTCGAGCGCGTCCTGCCCGAGGTACGTGCCCCACTTCCACGGGATGATGAAGGTCTCGACCGGCACGTCGTGCGGCAGCACGCCCATCTGCATCCCGGTTCTGAGCGCGACGGGCCGCAGATAACAGTGTGGCAGCGAGTTCTCGGCGACCGTCGCGACGCACGCCGCGATAAGCTCGTCCACCGAATGAGCGATCGGCATCCGGTAGATGTGGCACGAATCCAGGAAGCGCTCCATGTGCTCGCGCAGGCGGAACACCGCCGGACCGGCAGGAGTCTCGTAGCAGCGGATCCCCTCGAACACGCTCGACCCGTAATGGACGACGTGGCTGAGCACGTGGATCGTGGCGTCCTGCCACGGAATCATCTTCCCGTCGCGCCAGATCTTGTGGTCGGGTGCCGGAGTCATCGTGTCCGTCCCTCGGTCAGTGAGTCGCCGCGGCGTCGTGCCAGGCCCTGAGCGCGCGACCGGCGGCCGCGACGCGCTCAGCCACCTCGTCTTGCCCGCGAACCAGCCGTCCATCGCGAACCAGCGGCGTGCCTGCCACGGCGACGAATCGCGCGGTGGAGCCGCCCAGCGAGAATATAGCCGCCGCGACCGGATCGCCGACAGGAAGCGCCGCCGCACCGAGGTCGAACACCGCGAAGTCGGCATCCTTGCCTCGCTCCAGCGTGCCCACACGGTGATCCAGGCGGAGCGCCCGCGCACCGCGGATCGTCGCCAGCTCCAGTGCCTGCGACGCCGGCACCGCGTCCGGCGAGCGGTGCCGCGCCCTCTGCTGGAGCACCGCGGTGCGCGCCTCCTCCAGCATGTGCATCCTGTTGTTGCTCGCCACGGAATCGGATCCCAGGCCGACAGCCAGCCCCGCGGAGAGCATCTCCGTCAGCGGCGCGATGCCGTGTCCCAGCTTGGCGTTCGAGACGGGACAATGCGCGACCGCGCAGCCGCGATCCGCCATGGTGCTCACGTCGCCGGCGTCCACGTGCACGCAGTGAATCAGGAGCGTGTCCGGTCCGAGCGCGCCGGCCGATTCGAGCAGCGCGATCGGAGAGCGCCCGCGGACGGGCGTCGCGATACCGCGCGCGGAGAGCCGCGCGGCGAGAGAGCCCGTCCCGCCGCACACGAGCTCCCACTCGGCCGCGCTTTCGGCGACGTGCACCGCGATCGGGAGCCCTGCGTCGCGCGCGTAACCCGCGGTGTCGGCGTACAGCTCGTCCGACACCGTGTACGGCGCGTGCGGTGAAACACCGACTCGCACCAGTGGCGCTTCGCCCGCCGGCAGAACGAAGGCGCTCAACCGCGCGCGGAGATCGTCCATCGCCGCGACGCGCTTCTCCGGCGCCGGCCCGAAGACTTCCTGGTACATGATGCCGCGCACGCCCAGCTCGATCATCGCCGGCAGCGCCACGCCGCTGGCGCAGGTATCGGCGTACGTCGTGATGCCGGCGAGCAGCCCTTCGGCGATCCCGTGCCGCGCGGAATCGAGCAGCATCGCCTCGCTGAAGATCTCGTTGCGGCTCGCTCTGAGCTTGTCGATCCAGTCAGGAAACTCCAGCTCCTCCAACGATCCGCGCATCGCGGTGAGCTCGAGGTGCGTGTGCGTGTTGACGAGTCCGGGCAGCAGCAACGCTTCGCCGAAGTCGATCTCCTCGCCGGCGGGCGCGTCCGCCGCGGGGCCGACGTACTCGATGCTCGTTCCGGTCACGCCCAGCACGCCATTTTCGATCGGCGGACCGCTGACCGGGAGCAGCCAGCGCGCGCGATACCGGATCACGGGCGCGTCGGTGGCAGCTCGGGAATGGCCGGACGGCTGCTGGCTGGAACCGTATCGCGCGACGGGCGGCGGAACGTGATCGTGTCGCGCGGCTGACCGGCGCGCGGCAATGGCGCGGAGCCGGGCTGCACCCGCGTTCCGGGATCGGCCGGCCTCACGGGCTGCGGCTGCTGCGGGACTGGATCTATCGGGACCCCGCCGGTCGTGTCGTAATACGGCGAGTAGATGGCCGGCATGCACTCGCGCGTCGGCTCCGTGCCCGAGATGAAGAATTCCGTGACGACCGGGCCGCCGCCGCAGTACGGCGACGCCAATAGCCCCGAGCGCAAATCCACCTCGCGCACGACTATTCCCGGTGGCCGCGGCCAGTCGGGCGGCGCGGGCTTGCGGCGATACACCTCCTGCATGAACGCCGCCCACGCCGGGGCCGCGAGAATCCCACCCTGCGCGTTCGCCTTGATCTTGCGCGGGCGGTCGTACCCCATCCACACGCCCGCGACGAGGTCGGCGGTGTAGCCCACGAACCAGACGTCCGTGCCGTCGTTGGTCGTCCCGGTCTTCCCGCCTGCCGGGCGGCGGAAGCCCGAAGCCCAGACGCCGGAGCCCGTTCCCCGCCGCACGACATCCTTCATCATGTCCACCATCAGCCACGCTTCTTCGGCCGTCATCACCTGTGAGTGCGTCGGCGTGGGCTGCCAGAGTATCTCCCCGCGCGCGTTCTCCACCCGGACTATCGCGTTCGGGGTGGCGCGGATGCCCAGGTTCGCGAACGCGGAGTACGCGGAGATCAGCTCCAGTGGAAAGACTTCGGCGGCGCCGATGTGGATGGAGGGAAACGGCGGGATCGGGCTGGTGACGCCGAAGTTGCGCGCCTCGCCTATGACGCGCTCCTCCCCCAGCTCCATTCCGAGGTTGATCGCCGCGAGGTTGCGCGACATGTACAGCCCGCGCCGCATGGGAATCGGCCCCTCGAAGCGCCCGTCGAAGTTGCGCGGCGACCAGTCGCTTCCGCCCATGTTGGCCAGATTGATGGACGTGTCCATGACGATATACGACGGCGGGCGCCCGTTCTTGATCGCGGTCGCGTACACAAAGGGCTTGAACGTCGAGCCTGGCTGCCGCATCGCCTGCACCGCGCGGTTGAACTTGGAGTCGTCGAAGTCGCGCCCTCCGACCATGGCGCGTACCGCGCCGCTCTGCGCGTCCAGCGCGACGAACGCGCCCTGCAGGTACGGCGAGTTGCCCGGCGTAGTCTCGTCGCCGGCGATCTTCCGCGCGATGTACCGCTCGTAGCTCTCCTTGCCGAACGCGCCGAACCGGCCGCTCTCGATCGCGCGCAGCTGCTTCTCCATCGCCCGCTCCGCCGCCGATTGCATGTCGAGATCGAGCGTCGTGTACACCTTCAGCCCCTGCTCGTACAGCTGGCGGCCGAACTGGTCGTCGAGCTGCTGCCGGACCCATTCCACGTAGTACGGCGCGATGTCGCCGGACTCGGTGCGCTCCGCGAGCCGGAGCGGGTACGCCTTGGCGAGACTCGCGTCCGCCTCGCTCACCACGCCTTCGCGGCGCATCAGCTCGATGACGGTGTTTCTCCGCTGGATGGCGCGCTCCGGATACCGGCGTGGATTGTACCGGGAAGGGGCCTTGGGCAGCGCGGCCAGCACCGCCGCCTCGGCGAGATTCAGATCGCGCACCGACTTCCCGAAGTAGCGCTGCGACGCCGTCTCGACGCCGTACGATCCGCTCCCGAGATCTATCTGATTGAGGTACAGCTCGAGAATCTTCTCCTTGCTGTACCTGGCCTCGATCGCGCGGGAGACTTTCCCCTCCTTGATCTTTCGTACCAGCGTCTTCTCGCGCGAAATCGTTTCCGGGAAGATGTTGCGCGCGAGCTGCATCGTGATGGTGGAGAAGCCCTGCCTCCAGCCGCCGCTAATGACGTTGTAGAACGCGGCGCCGAACACGCGGTACCAGTCGATCCCGGCGTGCGAGTAGAACCGCTTGTCCTCGGTCACGACGAATGCGTCCTTCACTACCTGCGGGATCTCGTCGAGCCGCACGAGCGTCCGGCGCTCGAGACCTATCTCCGCGATGAAGCGGCCGTCCACGGCGTAGAGCTTGGACGTCTGATTCGGGGTGTACTCGTCCAGCTCCTCGATCGCGGGGCACTGCCCGCCGCGGCAGACCAGCGCCCACGACGCGTACAGCAGGCCCACCATGAAGGAGAAGAGGAGGGTGGCCCCGAGGGCTGTCGCGCGGACCAGGACGGGATGGTTTTTCCTGAACGACGCAAACCGTCCGCGGGACCTTCCCCGCGGCTGGCCGCGGGGGGCCGGAGGTGACATGATCGAAATGTACCAACTGCCGCGGGCAACGTACCTTTGTCGCATGGCGACCAAGACCGATCTGATCGAAGAGCTGTCGTGGCGGGGGCTGCTGTACCAGCAGACGGACGGCGCCGCCGGGGCGTTGGCCGCGGGCACCGTCTCGGGTTACGCCGGCTTCGACCCCACCGCGCCAAGCCTGCACGTCGGCAGCCTCGTTCCGATCATGGGACTGATGCACCTGCAGCGGGCGGGGCATAAGCCGGTCGCGCTCGTCGGCGGCGGCACGGCGCTGATCGGAGATCCCAGCGGCAAGGCCAGCGAGCGGCAGTTGCTCGACGCGGAGACCGTGCGCGCGAACGGCGCGGCGATCCTCTCCCAGCTCGAGCACTTCCTCGACTTCTCCGGCCCGTACGCCGCGGTCTCGGCGGACAACTTGGAGTGGCTGCGCGGGCTGGACCTGCTCGACTTTCTCCGGGAGACGGGCAAGCACTTCACGGTCAACTACATGCTCGCCAAGGAATCGGTGAAGGCGCGGATCGAGACCGGAATCTCGTTCACCGAGTTCACCTACATGCTGCTCCAGGCCCACGATTTTCTGGAGCTGCACCGCCGGCGCGGCGTAACGCTGCAGCTGGGCGGGAGCGACCAGTGGGGCAACATCACGGCCGGCATCGAGCTGATCCGACGCGCCGAGGGCGCGGAGGCGCACGGGATCACGCTGCCGCTCGTCGCGACCGCCGGCGGAACGAAGTTCGGCAAGACCGAGGCTGGCACGGTGTGGCTCGACGCGTCGCGGACGAGCCCGTACCAGTTCTATCAGTTCTGGATCAACACCGAGGACCGGGACGCCGCGTCGTACCTGCGGATGTTCACGCTTTTCGCGCGGGCAGAGATCGAGGAGCTGGAGTCACAGATGCAGGCCCAGCCCGAGCAGCGCGCAGCGCAGCGCGCGTTGGCCGCGGATGTCACGACGCGCGTGCACGGCGTGGAAGCCGCGAGGATCGCCGAGGAGGTCTCCTCCGTGCTGTTCGGCAAGCGGGACGCCACCGAGCTGTCGCTACCGGTGATCGAGGCTCTGTCGCGCGAGATCCCGTTCTCGGAAATCACGGCGAGCGAAGCTGGCTCTGTCGCGGACCTCGTCGTGAGCTCGGGATTGGCTCCTTCCAAAGGCGCGGCGCGCAGGCTGCTCGATCAAGGCGGCGTGTACGTCAACGGCGCCCGAGCGACGGCCGACCTGGATGTGTCTTCGGTTGTTGCTCTACCTGGCAATCACCTGCTGCTGCGAAAAGGAGGCAGGCAGTACGCGCTGCTCAGACTCCGCGCGTAGTCCCGGCCGCCATCTGCCGCAGGCCGTCACCGGTTAGGCGGTAAGTCAGCCACCCGCTGAGCGGCTCCGCCCCGATCGCGTCGTAAACACGGATCGCGGACTCGTTCCAGCGCAGCACCGACCACTCCATCCTGCCGTATCCGCGCTCGACGGCGATCGATGCCAGCCTCGAGAGCAACAGCTTCCCGATCCCGCGCCCGCGCAGATGCTCCCGCACGTACAAGTCCTCGAGATACATCCCCCGACGGCTCAGGTGCGTCGAGTAGTTCTCGAAGTACAGGGCGAACCCGGCCGGCTCGTCGCCGATGAAAGCGAGCACCACTTCAGCGGCCGGATTCGGGCCGAACAAGTTCTCGCCGACCGACGCGTCGTCCGCCACGCAGGTGTGCGCCATCTTCTCGTACTCGGCCAGCTCGTGAATGAGCCGCGTGATCAGAGGAGCGTCTTCCCGTGCGGCGGGACGCAGGTGCGCGGCGGCCGTCATGGTGCCGCGATGAGCTTGCCTACAGTCCCGCTGTGCGAGATCACGTACAGCTCGCGATTCCGGTCTTGCGCGAACGACGTGATGGTGCCTCCGACTCCGGCGTTCCATTCACGCACGTCGGTCGCCGCGCCGTTCACCAGCCGGAAGCTCCGGAGTCCTCCCTTGCAGTAATCGGAGAAGAAATAGAGACCGACGATCTGCGGGATGGCCGTGCCCCGGTACGCGAAGCCGCCCGTGACCGCGCAGTTGCCGCCGCCCGTATCGTACTCATGCACCGGCAGCGTCAGGCCCGACCGATCGCAAGGGAGCATCGTGTTGTAGCATGACGTGCCCTCCATGATCCTCCAACCGTAATTGAGGCCGGCCTGAGCCGCCGACACGGCGTTGATCTCTTCCCTTCTGCTTTGCCCCACGTCCCCGATGTACAGGATGTTCCCGGTGCGGTCGAAGGAAAAACGCCAGGGATTTCGCAATCCGTACGCCCAGATTTCAGCCCGGGCATTCGGCGTGTTTCTGAACGGGTTCGACTCCGGGATCGCGTACGGCTCCTGGCTCACGTCCAGGCGCAACATCTTGCCGAGCAGGACGTTGAGATTCTGTGCGTTGTTCGGCGGATCTCCGCCCGACCCGCCGTCGCCGGTGCCGATGTACAGAAATCCGTCGGGACCGAACGCGAGCTGCCCGCCGTTGTGATTGGAGTTGTTCGGATGAGGGATGTTGATGATCGGCAGCGCGGTGGCGGGATCCGCGACGTTCGAGCTCGCCGTTGGCGCGGTGTATCGCTCTATCTGAAGATTGCCTGAGTTGTCCACGTAATAGACGTAGAAGCGGCGGTTCGTCGCGTACTGCGGATGGAACGCGACGCTCAGCAATCCCTCTTCGCCGCCGCTCCGCACTTTCCCACGAATGTCGAGAAACGAAGTCTGAACCAGCGCGCTGTTCTGAACGATGCGGATCGTGCCCGTCTGTTCCACAATGAACAGTCGGTCGTCGTTCGGCGGAGACGCCAGGTGCACCGGCAAGCTGAGGTTGCTCGCGATCGGCTGGAGCGCGAGATCCACATTGGGCGGCGTGATGATCGCCGGATCGCCCGGCCCGCCGTTTCCACCACAGCTCAGTGCCAGCAACAGCGCGGCGATCTTCATCGCGACGTTCCTCATGGCATGGTCCCCGATTGAGGCGCGGCCGAAGTCGCCAGCTCCGCCTCGTTCAACATGTCCGTCTCCTTCGGCATTTCCGTGGCCTTCGGCATCCTGCCCTCGACGTAGCGCGGGTCGAGCGCGTCGCGCAAGGCGTCTCCCAGCAAATTGAATCCCAGCACTGAAGCACCGATCGCCACGCCCGGGAATACCGACGTCCACGGCGCTCGGCGGAGCTGATCCAGGTCACGTCCGTCGGCGATCATCGAGCCCCAGCTCGGCGTCGGCGGCTGGACGCCGAGCCCGAGGAAGGACAGCGCCGCTTCCGCCATGATCGCACCCGCCACGCCGAGCGTCGCCGCGATCACCACCGGCGCGATGACGTTCGGCAGCACGTGCTTGACGATGATCGTCCTGTCCTTTGCGCCGAGCGCGCGGATGGCCTGGACGTACTCGAGCTGCCTGACAACGAGCACTTGGCCGCGTACGAGCCGCGCCATTCCGGCCCACCCCACCACACCGATCGTCGCGAACACCACGACCATGGACGGCTGCAGCGCCGCGACCATCGCGATCAACAGGAGCAGCGTCGGGAAAGCGAGCGTGACGTCCGCGAGCCGCATCACCAGCTCATCGATCCAGCCGCCGTAAAAACCGGCGACGAGACCGAGCAGCACTCCGAGAAACAGCGCGATGCCCTGTGAGATCACGCCCACGGCGATGGACACGCGCGCGCCGTACACCAGCCGCGCCCAGATGTCGCGCCCCTGAATGTCCGTGCCCATCCAGTGCTCCGCGGACGGGCTCTCGAGCATGCGCGCAAGATCGATCCCGACCGGATCGTGCAACGCGAGCAGCGGCGCGAAGATCGCCGCGCCGATGATCAGCGTGACGATCACCAGCCCGATCTGCGCGCGCCGGTCGCGCAGGAGCCGCTTCCGTTGTTTGGGATCTAGCACGACGTCATCCCGCCTCCGCCGCCGGATCGCGCAGCTCCGGCGGAGTGTCGGGAGGCTGCCTGCGCCACCTCCGATGTTGCCAGAAGTACTGGTCCGGCGCGCGCCGAACCCACTTCTCCAGGATGCGGGTGAAGCGCAGCACCACCGCGTTCACGTCGCGCTCGCGGTCGCCGGAATCCACCACCGGAACCTCCTCGAAGCCCACGAGATAGCTTCCGTCGGTCTTGCGCAGCGCCGCGACGAAGATGACAGGCGCGCCGAAGCGCAGCGCGAACACCGCCGCGCCGCGCGGCGTCTTTGCCGGTCGTCCGAAGAACGGCACGAACGTGGACGCGAGCCCGCGAACGCCCTGGTCCGCGACGAAGCCCACGGCCCGTCCCTCTCTCAGCGCGCGCGGCGTCTGCCGCACGGCCTGCGCGTCATACACAACTTTTACTCCCAGCTGCTCCCGCGTCTGATTGAGATATCTGTCGAAAAGCGGATTCCCCATCCTGCGAACGATCACGTCGAACGGCACGCCCCGGGCCGCGATGTACGCCGCGGCAAGCTCCCAGTTTCCCAGGTGGCCGGCGACGATGATGACTCCCCGGCCCGCGTCGTACGCCCGCTCGACCAGGTCCCAGTTCTCGACCTCGCTGACCAGTCGCAAGACACCTGCCTGACCGAGTCCCGGGAGCAGCGCGGTCTCGATGGCGGACCGGCCGAGATGCTTGTAGGAGCGCTTGGCAAGCTCCGTCACCTGTTCCCGCGATAAGTCGGGGAACGCGGCGGCGATCTGCATCTCGACCACGCGCCTGCGCACGCCGAGCGGCCGGTACCCCAGGGCCCCTACCCCGGCGCCGATCCGGCCGGCCCGGTCCCACGGGACGACGCTGAGCGCGCGCACGAGCCCGCGCAGCGCGCCGTACTCCGCGCGGTGTTGGAGCGTTGTCATCCAGCGGTGGGGAAGGCGCCGTCGCTCATTGCGGCGACGGCTGTCCCCGCTTCCCCTCGCGCGCCAGCGACGCCGCGCGGTCGAATCCTTCCAGCATGCCGCGCTCGCCGAAGTCACGCGCGACCCGCGCGCGCGCGGCCTCGCCCATCGCGTCGATTCGCTCGGGACTCGCGAGCAGTCCCGCGACCATTCCGGCCGCGAGAGCGGCGTCGCCCCACGGAACCACCAGGCCCGTGATCCCGTCGGCCACATACCGCCGCGCGATCGCGTCCTCCGCGGTCACGACCGGCACACCGAGCGCCATCATGTCGAGCATGGCGAACGCGGCCTCGTCGCCCTCGCAAGCAACCCAGCCGAGGTCCGCCGCCGCGATCAGCGACGCGACGTCGTCGCGCTCGCCCAGCAGACTGACGCGCGGCAGCAGGTCCACCGCCGCGATGTGCATGCGCACGTCCTCGTAATCGGAGCCGGGCCCCACCACAAAGAGGTGCACCGCCGGATGGCGCGGCGCGAGCATGGCCAGCGTCCGTATCGCCATAGCCGCGCGGCCGCGCGCGTGTAGATCATACAGGCAGAGGAAGTGCGAACCCTTGTCGCGCTCATGCGTCGCGGCCTCCGCCTCCGCGAGCTCCTCCCCCTCGAGATCCACAGGGTATCGCGCGGGATCCACGCCCAGCTCGGCGACGACTGTCTTCGCGTCGCGCGGGAGCACGGCGGCGCGAACGTCCGCCTCGTGCGTGAACAGGTACACCGTGCGCCGCAGCCGCCCTGCGATCCGCGCGCCCGTTCCCATGAACAGCCGAGAGCCGGCCGGAGTGCGGCGCACGATACCGGCGCGCCGCGCGAGCCAGCACGCCACACCAGCGATCAGATGCTCCCGGTCGGTGTGCACGAACACCACGTCGGGGTTCTTCTGCCGCAGGATCTTTCTGAGCCCCAGCGCGGCGTTCAGCCACCCGCCGCTGGCATCGAGCTCGGCGATCTCGAACCCCGCGCCCGGCACGTGCTCGCGCACGTGCGCCTGCGGATCCACCACGAACGTCACGGGATCGCCGGCCTCGGCGAACGCCCGCGCGGCGACCGAAAAAGCCCGGGCCGAGCCGGACCAGTCCACCGCCGTGTACAGGAATATCGCGCGCATCAGACCCCCGCCCCTGCCACGACGACATCCGGCTCGCGGAACTGAAGAGAGTACAGCCGGTTGTACACGCCTTTCTTTTCCATCAGCTCTGAATGAGTGCCCCGCTCGACCACCACGCCCTTATCCAAGACGAGGATGATATCCGCGTGCACGATGGTTGATAATCTGTGCGCGATCACGAATACGGTCCGCCCTTCGAGCAGCCGCTCGATCGCTTCCTGCACCAGACGCTCCGATTCGGTGTCCAGCGCGGATGTCGCTTCGTCGAGGATAAGGATCGGCGGATCGTGCAGCAGCGCGCGCGCGATCGCTATCCGCTGCCTCTGGCCGCCCGAGAGCCGCGTCCCACGCTCGCCAAGCAGGGTGTCGTAGCCTTCCGGCAGCTCGGTGATGAAATCGTGTGCGTTCGCGGCTTTCGCCGCTTCCTCGATCCGGTCGGCCGGGAACTGCTCGGGAGCGCCGTACGCGATGTTGTTGCGCACGGTGTCGTTGAACAAGACAGTGTCCTGCCCGACGATGCCCATCAGGCCGCGCAGCGCGTCCAGCCGGATCTCCCGCGTGTCCACGCCGTCGATCGTGATCCGTCCCTGGTCTGGCTCGTAGAACCTGGGGATGAGATCCACCAGCGTGGTCTTGCCCGCGCCGCTCGGCCCCACTAGCGCGACCACCGAGCCTTTCTGAGCGGTGAAGCTCACGTTCTGCAATACGGGCTCTCCATCGTAGGCGAACGACACCCGGTCGAACGCCACGTCCCGCTCGAACGTCGCTGGCGCGACCCTGCCCTTGTCGAGTTGGGTCTCCGCGGGTGCGTCGAGCACGTCGAACAGCCGCTCGGCGGACGCGAGCGACGACTGCGCGAGGGTCGGGACCTGCGACAGCTGCTTGAGTGGGCTCAGCAAGCGGAGTACGAACATGAGAAAGGCGATCAGGTCGGCGCCGGACATTGTCCGGTGCAGGAGCACTTCCTGGGCGCCGATCCATAGCAGGAACAGCGCCATGATCGTTCCAACTACCTCGGTGAGAGGGGGCGCCAGATACGTCAGCCGCGTCAGCTTGATGGTGCTGTTGGCGTAACTCCCGCTGGCCTCGAGGAACCGCCGTTCCTCGTACCGCTCGGCGCCGAAGGATTTCACCAGTCGAATGCCGCCAACCGTTTCCTGCACGACGCTGGTCATCTCGCCGTGGACCGCGCCCCGGCGACGCGCTCCCTTCCGAAGCTTGCGCAGCATCGGCTGCATCGCGGCGATCAGAACGGGCACCACGAACAGCGAGATCACCGTCAGCTTCCAGGAGATTCCCACGAGGAACGCCAGGTAGCTGACCACCAGTGCGACACTCCGGAGCGAGTGCGTCATCAGGTGGGTCAGCACCACGCGCGTCTCGGCCGTGTCGTTGATAATCCGCGAGAGGATCTGGCCGCTCTTCATCCGCGTGAAGTAGCCGAGCGGGAGCTTCACCAGGTGCCGGTAAACCGCGTTGCGGAGATCTCGGGTGACATATTCCTGCAGCGTGGCGCCAAGAGAGGAGCTGAGCCACACGAGCAGGTTCTTGAGCAGCATCGTCGCGACGACGATGAGGATGACACCGCGCAGCGATCCCATCTTGTCGGTGGGATCGAGCAACGCGCCGACGGTCGCGTTGAGGAGATCGCTGACCCACCCGGCCTTGAGGGAGATGGGCGGCTGGTCGAACAGGATGTTGAGGAAGGGTATCAGCAGCGCGAGCGTGAACGCGTCGAGCACCGCGGCCGCGACGTTGCACAGCATCGTGGCGCCCATCCGCCACGCATGCGGTCGCAGGTATGGCAGCAGGCGGCGGTACACTGGAGTCAGGCTCGCGGAGTCAGCAGCGCGAGCGGCAGGATGACTTCTTCGGGCGTCACTCCGCCGTGTAGAAACGAGCCGCGATACCTGCTTTGATATTCCCGCAGCTTCGTCGGGTAAACGAAGAAGCAATCGCCCGTCGCGAGGAGCGTGTTCGCGCCGTGCCCTTTCTTCGGCAGCTTGATCGCTTCCTCGTTGGGAAAGAGCAGCGCCTGCTCGGGGCGCTCGGAGCGGAGATCCTCTCCGAACTTGTAGCGGAGGTTTTGCGTCGCGTCGCGCTTGGCAAAGACCGTCGCGGGCGTGTTGCAGTGAATCGAGCCGTGATCGGTCGTGAGCAGCACAGTGACCTTCCGGCGCGACGCCTCCTTGAGCAGGCTGAACAGCGCGGACCGCTGGAACCACTGCCTCGAGATCTGCCTGAGCGCGATCTCGTCGCGCGCGACCTCGTACAGGATCTGCGATTCGCTGCGCCCGTGCGTGAGCAGGTCCACGAAGTTGAAGACGAACGCGCTGATTCCGGTCTGCGCCACGGCGGTGCCCATGTGGCGCTCGAGGTCGTCGGAGTTGGAGGCCGTCGAGATCTTGCTGTAGCGCACGCCGCCTCCTGCGCCGAGGTCGGCGAGGTGTCTCTCAAGCAGCTCGCGCTCGTGGGCGTTGAGCGATTCGTCCTCGCGTTCGGGCGTTCCCCACCAGTCCGGATACCGGGTCGCGATCTCGCCGGGGAATAGCCCGCTGAACAGCGAGTTGCGCGAGTAGGGCGTCGCCGTAGGCAACACCGCGTAGTAGTGCGTGGTCTCGACGTCGAAGAACGGGGCGAGCAGCGGCTCCAGCACGCGCCACTGGTCCAGGCGGAGGCAGTCCACGACGATGAAGACCGCTGCCTTCTCCCGCTGAAGAATCGGAACCAGAAATTCGGAGACGATGTCCACCGACAGCGGCGGCCTGTTGCCGCCGAGGTCGGCCAGCCACTCGGGATACGCCTCTTTCATGTAAGCCGCGAACTCGCGGTGCATGTTGGGATAGAGGCCGCGGAGCGAGTCGTACAGCCCCATCTCGCCCGAGGCCGCGAGGTCCACGTCCCAGCGCATGAACTCGTCGAACCGCTCGATCCAGCCGCGCCAGTCGAGATCGCGCTCCCGTTGGGCTTCGAGTTCGCGGAACCGCTCGACGAAGGAGCGGCTGACCGCCTGCTGCCGGATCTTGGGCCCGTCCAGGATCCGCGTGATGACCGAGAGGACTTGCCGCGGGTTGATCGGCTTGATCAGGTAGTCGAGGATGTTGACGCCGATCGCCTCGCGGAGCGTGGAGTCTTCCTCGCTCTTGGTGACCATGACGACGGGGAGATTCGGCGCCAGCTCCCGGACCTCGCGGTACGCCTCGAGGCCGCGCTTGCCCGGCATCTGCTCGTCCAGGAGCAGGATGTCGAAAGGCCGGCGGCGGAGCAGCTCGACGGCATCGTCCGCGTTGCTGGCCCACTGGACGTCGTAGCCTTTCGAGCGCAGGAAGATGCGGTGCGATTCGAGCAGCTCGCTCTCGTCGTCGACCCAGAGCACCGATTTGGCAGGATGCGACATCGTGAGAGTGAATGTAAGCCCCGAATACGGGCTTGGGTGGGGAGAAAGCTGCGCCTGGAGCGGGGTCGGCCCTAGATTCTACGCGATGCCAGTCAACGCTCCTCCCTATGCCCTGGCGCACAACGCTTTCCCCTTCCCCGGGCTGTCCGCGTATGCAGGCAAGGCCGCGCTCGGCGGGGACCGGGAGGTGACACTGGCCTGCTTCGTGGTCGCCCGCCTCGCGGGATCGCTGCTTCCGCCTTATGCGTTGCCCACCGAGCTCCGTGAGAAGCGCGCGGTCGCGTGTCGCTCATGGCTGGCCTCCCAGGCCATCCCGGCACCGGTCCGGGGCGACCTCATGGCCGCCGCCGAGTCCACCGCTTCCGCGGAACGCTCCGCGATCTCGGCCGCCATCCGCTCGCTGCGCAGCCACGCGGCAAAACATCTCGACGGCGCCTCTGCGCACGAGCTCGAGGCTCTCGCTACAAGACTAGGCGGCTGATCGGCGTCTCAATCGTATATTGAAAGCGCCCCGGGACCGCATGAGCGGCACGGCTTTTCGCCAACCGCCAAGAGCCAATAGCCAACAGCGCTTTTAGAGGTTTTATGGCTGGTCACAGCAAGTGGAAACAGATCAAGCGGTACAAGGCGGTCACCGACAACCGCCGCGCCGCGCACTTCACCAAGCTGATCCGCGAGATCACGGTGGCCGCGAAGATGGGCGGCGGCGACCCCGCGGGCAATCCGCGCCTCCGCACAGCGATAGACACCGCTAAAGCGGCGTCGATGCCGAAGGACAACATCGAGCGCGCGATCAAGAAGGGCACGGGCGAGCTCGACGGCGTCGAGTACACCGAGGTCACGTACGAGGGGTACGCGCCCGGCGGTGTGGCGCTCATGATATCGGCGCTAACGGACAACCCCACGCGCACCGTGGCCGACGTGCGGCTCAAGCTCTCGCGCGGCGGCGGCAATCTCGGCGCCACCAACTCGGTCGCGTGGATGTTCGACCGCAAAGGCCAGATCTACCTGCCGGCGGAAAGCCTGGACGAAGACAAGACGCTCGAGGCCGCGCTGGAAGCGGGCGCGTCGGATTTCGCGCGCGAGAGCGATCAGTTCGTCGTCAGCACCGAGCCCGCCGACCTGCACGCGGTGAAAACGGCGCTGGAGTCGAGCAACGTGCCGATCGCGGAAGTCGAGATCGCGTGGATTCCCAAGAACACGGTGAAGGTCGAGGGCGAGGTCGCCGAGAGCGTGCTGAAGCTCGTGGAGGAGCTGGAGGATCTCGACGACGTGCAGAAGGTGGACGCGAACTTCGACATGGACGTCGAGGAGATGGCCCAATCCTGAAGCCCTTCGCGTGATAGTTCTCGGGATAGATCCCGGAACCGCGGTAACCGGTTATGGCGTCGTTCGCCGCGACACGGGCGCGCCGTCGCTGGTCGAGTGCGGGATCATCAGGACGCGCGCGAAGGATCCCCTGCCCGACCGGCTGTGCGCGATCCACGACGGAATCGCCGAGCTGATCGCGCGGCACAAGCCTGACTCGCTGGCGATCGAAGACGTCTTCTACGCGCGCAACGTGCGCACGACGATCGTGCTCGGCCACGCGCGCGGTGTGGTGCTGCTGTGCGGTGTCAAGGCGGGACTCGAGATCTGCGAGTACACGCCGGCGGAGATCAAGAAAGCGGTGTGCGGCAGAGGCGCGGCGACGAAGGAGCAGGTGCAGTTCATGGTCGGTAGCCTGCTTCGGTTGAAAGCTCCGCCCCGCCCCGCCGATGCCGCCGATGGAGTGGCGGCGGCGCTCGCGCACGCGCTCAGCGCGGTCACGGGACGCAAGCTCGCGGCGGCCGCGATCATCCAGCGCGAGACCGACACCCTCGGCGCGCTGGCCGCGGCGCTCGGCAGATGATCTCGCGCGTCGCCGGCAAGGTCGCGTCCCGCTCGATCGACCGGGTGGAGATCATGACCAGCGGCGGCGTCGCGTACGAGGCGCAGATCCCGCTCAGCGTGGTGGAGATGCTCCCGAAAGTCGGCGAGGAGATTTCGCTTCCCACGCACGTCGTGGTGAAGGACGACGGCTGGCAACTGTTCGCGTTCAGCTCGGAGATGGAGCGGCGGATGTTCCGGAAGCTGCTGACCGCGAACGGCGTCGGTCCCGCCCTGGCGCTGGGAATGCTGTCCGCTCTGTCCGCGCGCCGGCTCATCCGCGCGCTCCAGGAGAAGGACATCGCCACGCTCCAGGGCGTGCCGCGCGTGGGGCGGAAAACTGCCGAGCGGATGGTGCTCGACCTCGGCGACAAGCTGGACGACGTCATCGAAGGCGAGGAGCTCACCGGCGAGCCGGTCCGGGGAGCCGGCAGCGAGGACGCGATGCGAGCGCTGATCTCCCTCGGCTACTCGCAGAACGACGCCGAGCGGGCCGTGCGCGCCGCCCTCGACGGCGGCGGCAAGAGTGTGCCCGAGGTCATACGGGGCGCCCTCGCGGAGCTGGGAAAAAGGTAGAATTCAACGATGCATACCGCCGCCCGCACCGCCACGTTCGCCGAATCCATGATCCGCGAGATGACGCGCGTGGCCAACCGCACCGGCGCCGTGAACCTCGCGCAGGGCTTTCCGGACTTTCCAATGCCGGAGCCGATGAAGGACGCAGCGTGCGCGGCGATCCGCGGCGACATCAATCAGTACGCGATCACCTGGGGGTCGCCCGCGCTGCGGCTCGCGATCGCGGAGAAGTATCGCCGCTGGTACGGGATGGAAGTGGATCCCGAGACGGACGTCACCGTCTGCTGCGGTGGGACCGAAGCGATGGCCGCGACGTTTCTCGCGCTTGTGGATCCCGGCGATGAAGTAGTCGTCATCGAGCCGTACTACGAGAACTACGGACCCGACGCAATCCTCTCGGCAGCCAAGCCGGTGTACGTACCGCTCGAGCCGCCCAATTGGACGCTCGACGGCGACCGGCTGCGCAAGGCGTTCAACAGGAAGACGCGCGCGATCGTTGTCAACACGCCGCACAATCCGAGCGGCCGCGTGTTCACCCGCGAGGAGATGTCGCTGATCGCGGAGCTGTGCATCGAGCACGACGCGATCGCCATCACCGACGAGATCTACGAGCACATCCTCTACGCAGGCAATCATCACGTGCTCGCGACGTTTCCGGGAATGAAGGACCGCACCGTCACGATCTCCGGGCTGTCCAAGACGTTCAGCTGCACCGGCTGGCGGCTCGGTTACGCCATCGCGCCTCAGCTCGCGTCCACCGCGATCAG
>JBPPMH010000081.1:0-2863 GCA_051305945.1 Gemmatimonadaceae bacterium | reverse complement strand
TGGCACATGCCGCTGTTCTACAACGCCGCGATGGCCGATCACAACGTGCACATCGCGCAGCACCTGTCCATGATGATCACCGCCACGCTCATGTGGTGGCCGCTGATGAGCCCGCTGCCCGAGTTGCCGCGGTTGGCGTATCCCGGGCAGATGCTGTACTGCTTTCTGATGGTGATCCCGATGTCGGTCGTCGCCATCTACATCGCGCTCGCCGACACGGTGCTGTACCCGGCCTACGCCGCCGCGCCGCGGATCTGGGGGATCTCGCCGATGCTGGACCAGCACATCGGCGGGCTGATCATGTGGATCCCCGGTGGGCTGTTCTTCTACGCGATCATGTCCGTGGTGTTCTTCAAGTGGGTCAAGCGCGGCGAAGACTCCACCGCCGCCGCCCAGATCGGTTGGACTCCGGTTCCGAGTAAGAGCGAGTAGTCAGTCGGATTGGGGCGTGGGGCGAGGGTCGCGGTATCCCCTTCGCGCGCTACGCTCGCAAACTGCGCTCGCTATCACGCGCGCTGCGGGGACACCGCGTCCCTCGCCCTCCCAGCATCGGGACGGGGCTCGTTTTACAGACGCGTGCAGCTAGCTGATCATGTAAGCGGCGCATTGCTCACGCGCTCGCCCTGCTCTATCGTTAGCGTGCGGACCGGATCCTCAAGGGAGCTCGAGTGCCGGTTACCGCGAAGCTGTCCCGGAAGTTCTATGAGCAGCTCGGCGACGAAATCGCGAATGAGCTGGTGGAGTGGTTCAACGCCGTGGACTCCGACTACAAGAGCGATCTGAAGGAGATCAACGAGCTCAACTGGAATCGCTTCCAGGCCGAGCTGCAGAGCGGACTTGATCGACACTCGCTGGAGATTCGCCGCGAACTTGGCGAGCTGCGCGGAGAGCTCGAGCGGCGTTTCGCGGCAATCGATACTCGCTTCGCAAAGGTCGACGTTCAGGCCGCCGAGCTTCGCGCTGAGCTGATCAAGTGGATGTTTCTGTTCTGGATCGGAACGGTCGTCCCGCTCGGCGGGCTGATCGTCGCGCTAGATCAGGCGAGTCGCTAAGAACTGCAGCTGCGATAACGTCCGTCAGGGTGTCGCGCCGGGGGACGGAATCAGCAGCAAGCAAAAATGCGGACCATGCGTCCCTCGCTCGGACTCCACGCAATCACGTAGGTCTCTTCCCCGCCCGCGTAGTACTTGAACGCGGGCGCGTCGCGCGTGTCGCTCGCCACAGCCTGGACGCGCGCAAGCGTCACGGCTCGAGAGCGCGTGTTGATCTCGCTGCGACCAGCGGCCGTAAGAGGCTCCCACAGCTTGAGGGAATTCGCCGTGCGATACTCGTGTTCGGCGATGTCATACCGGATCGCGTCGAGATCGGGTTCCGTCTTTCCCGCGTAGCCAGGCGCCGCGGATCCTCGAATGAACGCGGAGTCCCCGAAGAACCTGCCCAACTGCCGCTCGGTCTCGCGCAGCACCGCCACGGAATCCCTGGCCGAGCCGGGCTCGCCGTACTTCATGTAGGAGGCCGCGGGCCACTCGTGCCGGTACAGGATCCGGTCCTTCGACGTGCGAATCTCCAGCCGCACGATCGTCGAGTCCAGCGGACCCTTGCTAACCGTCGCGACCATGCGCTCGGCGTTTTCCTCGTCGCCGTCGAGCTCGCGGTACGTCTCGTTCCGCCACCAGAGGTCGGACCCGCCCGCCACGGCGCCGGTCGCCGGGCCGGCAGGCTGGTCCGTAGAGACATTCGTAGTATCCGGGCCGCTCTGTTCTCCCGCGCAGCCCGCGATGATCAACGCAACGATCGGCGGTGCGCCCCATTTGATCAAACCCTGTTTCATCCCAGAAGTCTAGCGCAGACTGGTGCGATCCGTGCACGCGAAAGTAGCATTGAACATCAGGGTAGCATGAACATCCAGGAGGGACGATGAGAACCACTCGCAAGCTCGCCGCACTATCCCTTGCCTTCGCGCTCTCGGCATGCGCCGGGACGGACGATTCAGCCACCGACTCGGCGGCGATGGACACGCTTGGCTCGGCGACCCCCGCGGCGCCTGCCGCGATGCCCGCCGCCACGAACGACACCGCCGTGATCCACGTCCCGCTCACCGAATGGAGCGTCGTCGTCAGCCAGGGCGTAGTCTCCCCAGGCACGTTCAACTTCCACGCGATGAACCAGGGCGCGAACACGCACGCGTTCGAGATCGAGGGCAACGGTCAGGAGTGGAAGAGCGATCCCATCCCGCCCGGCGGCACCGCCACTCTGACGCCGACGCTCACGCCCGGCAGATACACGGTGTACTGCCCGATCACGGACAGGCAGGGGAATCATCGGGAGAAGGGGATGAGCACGACATTTACCGTCCAGTAATGGCGACTCCGAAGAGAGCCGCGCAGCTCGCAGCGTTATTGCTTGCAATGGCCGGGGTGCTGAGCTGCGGCACCCCGCCCGCCACGCAGAACGGTCAACCGACTGCTCGCAACACGGTACAAGCCGCCGAGCCTGCGCCGGTCGAAGCGCAGGGTGTCATCCCCGGCATCGAAGTCCTGCTCGCCGATTCTCTGCACCTGATCCGCGGCAGCCGTGTCGGCCTGATCACCAACCACTCCGGCCGCGACCGCGCGGGCACCAGCTCGATTGACCTGCTGTATCGCGCCCCCGGCGTCAGGCTCACGGCGATCTTCGGCCCCGAGCACGGCGTGCGCGGTGTGGCGCGCGCGGGCGAGAAAGTCGCGTCCACCGTGGATTCCGCCACCGGCGTTCCGATGTTCTCGCTGTACGGCGAGACGCTGACGCCGACTCCCGCGATGCTCGAGGCCGTGGACGTGCTGCTGTACGACATCCAGGACGTCGGCGCGCGCGTGTACACCTA
>JBPPMH010000080.1:0-11840 GCA_051305945.1 Gemmatimonadaceae bacterium | reverse complement strand
ATGATCAGGCGCACCTCGGGATTTTTTTCCTTGAGATAGCGCCCGGCGCCGGTGGCGGTGCCGCCGGTCCCGGCGGCGAGCACGAGATGCGTGATGCGCCCCTCGGTCTGCTCCCACAGCTCGGGACCGGTCGTAGCGTAGTGCGCGTCGGGATTGGCGTCGTTGTAGAACTGGTCGGCGAAGATCGAGTTCGGCGTCTCCGAGGCGATTCGCCGCGCCATGACCAGATAGTGTTCCGGATGGTCAGGGGGCACGGCCGTCGGCGTGATGATCACCTCGGCGCCGAACGCCTTCAGCAGCCGGACCTTCTCCTGCGACATCTTGTCCGGCATCGTGAAGATACACTTGTATCCTTTTAGTGCCGCCGCTAGAGCGATACCAACGCCGGTGTTGCCGCTGGTCGCCTCCACGATGGTTCCGCCGCGCTTGAGCCGGCCCTCACGCTCCGCCTGCTCGATGATGGCCGATCCGATCCGGTCCTTAATGGATCCGCCGGGATTGAAGGTCTCGGCCTTCACGTAAACCGGAGTCCGGATCCCGCGGGTCACGCGGTTCAGACGGATCAGCGGAGTCCACCCGACCGTGTCGAGGACCGAGTCGTACCGCTTCAGCTTCTCCGAGCTCGCGAGCTGCCCTTTCTGGCCCGACCCGTCCCGTTTCACTGGGTCCGCGGGGTCTGGCGGAGAATCGTGTCGCCCGGCAGCGCGGGCGCGTCGGGGTGCCTGAAATACACGGGGAACAGGATCGACACGGGAATGGCGTCACCGCGGCGGCGGGCCGGCACGAACCGCAGCTCGCGCGAGCCTTTGACGGCGGCCGAGTCGAGCGCGGCAAAGCTGGACGTCTCGACTACCCTCGTGGAGTCCGCCGCGACTCTTCCCTGCGCGTCGATGAAAATCCGTAGAGTCACGTTGCCCTGCACTTTCCGCGAGTACAGCGCCGGCGGGTATCTGAACGGCAGATCGCTGTTGATCATCTGCGGCAGGACTTCGGGCTTGGGGCCCGTATGTCCGGTCACTACCGGATTGTTTTCCGCCTCTTTGTCGCAGGCAGAGGCGAAGGCGGCGACGAGCGCCAGCCGCATGAGTGCGCGCGAGTTCATTGGCATCAAGTTATCCGTGCTTCGCCCTGTCTACGAGGCGCGCGACCAGGTCGAGCGCCTGCAGCGGCGTGAGATTGTTGGGGTCGGTCGCGCGGAGCTCGTCGATCACAGGGTGCGCCTCCTCTGCAAAAAGTGGGAGTTGCGGCGCGGCAGCCGGGCTCTGCTTCCGGCCCGCGTTGACTATGTGCCCGCTCTCCAACGATTTGAGCACTTCGCGCGCCCGCCCGAGCACGGCGTCAGGCAGCCCGGCCAGCCGGCCAACCTCGATACCGTACGAGCGATCGGCGCCTCCCGGCTCGAGCCGATGTAGAAACAGCACGCGATCCGCTGTCTCCCGCACGGCAACGTTGTAATTGCGGATCGCCGGCATCTGCTCGTCCAATTGCGTCAGCTCGTGGTAGTGGGTCGCGAAGATGGTCTTGCACTGCAGCCTGTCGTGAAGGTGCTCGGTGACCGCCCACGCGATCGACACTCCGTCGTACGTGGACGTGCCGCGCCCGATCTCATCGAGCAGGACCAGGCTCCGCGCGCTCGCGGAGTGGAGAATCGCGCTGGTCTCCGACATCTCGACCATGAAAGTGGACTGCCCGCGCACGAGATTGTCGCTCGCGCCGACCCGCGTGAATAGACGATCCACCAGCCCGATGGATGCGGATCGCGCTGGGACGTAGCTGCCGATCTGGGCCATGAGGACGATCAGCCCGACCTGCCGGAGGATGGTGGACTTTCCGGCCATGTTCGGCCCGGTCATGATGATTACCCGCGCGTGCTCGTCGAGCGTGACGTCGTTGGGAATGAACTTCTCGCGCGGCATCATCCGCTCCACGACGGGATGCCGGCCCCCTTCGATCGTCAGCGCATAATCATCGCTTATCACCGGCCGGGCGTAGCTCTCGCGCTCGGCGACCTCCGCGAGCGCGGAGAAGACGTCCAACTCCGCCACGGCGCGCGCGACCTTTTGCAGCCGGCGCACGTCCGCGGCTGCGCGCGCGCGCAGCCGCTCGAAGATCTCGCGCTCCCGCGTCTCGATCCGCTCGCTCGCCGACAGCACGCGCTCCTCGAACTCCTTGAGCGCGGGCGTAACGAACCGCTCGGCGCCGGTGAGCGTCTGCCGCCGCTGGTAGTCAGGCGGGACCAGATGCGCGTTGCTGTTGGTGACTTCGATGTAATAGCCGAACACGCGGTTGAAGCCGACCTTGAGCGACGTGATCCCGGTCCGCGCGCGCTCCTCCGCCTGGATCCGGGCGATGCCGTCCTTGCCGCCGTCGCGCAGCGCGCACAGCTCGTCCAGCTCGGCGTCCACTCCCGCCGCGATCGTCGGATCGTCGCCCACCGACACGGGTGGGCGCTGCACGAGCACGCGCCGTATCTCTCCGGATAGATCCTCGCACGAATCCCAGTCTGCGTCCAGGCGCTTGAGGATTTCGGACGGCGCTGCGTGGCTGCGTGCTGCGACGCCGGAAAGCACATCGGCTATTTCCGGCAGTGTGGCGAGTGAATCACCGAGTGCGCGCAGCTCGCGCGGCGTGGCACGGGACGCCGCGGTCTTCGCCGCCAGGCGCTCGATGTCGCGCACGGCGTCGAGCTGTCCCCGCAGCTTCGCGCGCTCCAGCGGGTTATCCACGAACGTGCTCACGGCGTCGAGCCGCGCCTCAATCGCGGACCGGACGACGAGCGGAGCGAGCAGCCATTCGCGCAGCAGACGGGATCCCATCGGCGTGAGCGTGCGGTCCAGCACGCTGCACAGCGTCCCGCTCTGGTCGGCTCCGCCGCGAAGCGACTCTACCAGCTCGAGATTGCGGCGTGTCATCTCGTCCAGCGGCATCGTGATGCCGGGCCGCTCCACGCGCGGCGGCTTGAGGTGCGGAACTCCGCCCGGTTGCAGCTCGCGCATGTACCGCAGCAGAGCGCCGGCCGCGCCGACCGCGAGCCCGTCCTCGGCTGAGATCCCGAACCCGTCCAGCGACGCGACTCCGAACTGTCGCTGCAGGTCGTCGCGCGCCATGGCCGCGTCGAACTCCCACTGCTCGCGCTCGGTGACCAGCGCGTCTTGCGCCCGCGGATGAGCCTCGGCCGCGTCCGCGCCCGCCTTCCGCACGATCAGCTCTCGCGGAGCGAAGCGGGAGATGAACGCATCCACGTCGTCCGCGCTCGTGGTCGCGATGTGCATCTCGCCGGTGGAGATGTCCGCCGCGGCCAGGCCCGCGCCGTCGTCGGTGATCTGTACCGCGCAGAGAAAATTGCCGAGCGCGCTGTCGAGCAGATCGTCGGCGAACGCGGCGCCCGGAGTGATCGTCTCCACTACCGCGCGCTTCACCACACCTTTCGCGGTCTTCGGATCTTCGATCTGCTCGCAGATCGCCACGCGGAATCCGCCCTGCACAAGCCGCCGGAGGTATTCGTTCGCCGCTTTCACGGGCACGCCCGCCAACGGCACCTCGGCTGCGCTGCCGCTGTTGCGCGAGGTGAGCGTGAGGCCGAGCGCTTTGGAGGCGACCTCGGCGTCCTCGTAGAACATCTCGTAGAAATCGCCCATCCGAAAAAACAGGATGGCGTCCTGGTGCCCCGCCTTGATCTCCCGGTACTGCTGCATCAGCGGCGTCGCCGCCGGAGCCGGTCCGGGAACGGTGCGCGTCACGGTTGGCTGTCTTGCCGGATCAGCGACCTTCGACGATCGCGATGAAGCCGTCAATGCCTTTCGCCTTCATCTCGGTGAGCAGGCGCGCCGCCGCCGCGCGCGTGTCGTACCGCCCGACGCGAACGCGGAAAGGCGCAGCCGTGCCGTCGATCCGCGCCTGATAGCCGCGCGCGCTCACGCGATTGACGATCGTCTGGGCGCCGGCGCGCGTGTTCGTCGCCGCGACCTGTACCGAGTACGTCCGCGCCGCCGCCGTCGCGGGCGCGGCAGGCTGGTGCACGGGCACGTCCACCGGGATGGAGGGCGTTGCGTCACGCGGAGTCGAAGGCGGCGCTACCGGCGTCGTTGCCGCGGCTACGGCGCCGCGGCAGCGCTGCTGCTGGTACTCGATCTGATTCCGCAGCTCGACGTCGTTCGCGGCGACGCGCGCGAGCGCCTGCGCATTGGCCGCGCAAGCGGTCGTCAGGTCGTTCCGCTCGAACAGCACGCGCGCGGTCCAGTAGCTCGTGCGCGCGCTCTGTCCGCTCCCCGGAAATTCCGTCGTCAGTCGTTGCAGATGGCGCAGCGCTCCGTCGCGGTCTCCCCGCGCGAGCTCGAGCTGCGCCAGTCGGAGCAGCGCATCCTCGACGCGCGGCGACGTCGCATGATCCACGACGATCGCGCGATAGTCCCGCTCGGCGTCCGCCGCCGTGGGAGCCAGACTCGCTCGCCAGAACAGCGCCTCGGCCCGCTCGCCCGAGCCGGACGCGGTCGAGCGATACATGGAATCCACCAGCGCGCGCCCGGCCGCGCCCTGCCCCTCGCTCACGAGCGTCTGTGCTCGCGAATAAGCCGGATCGGTCGCGCTCTGCGCGTTGGCGTCGGACAGCCCGATCAACAGGACTGCTGCTGTGACTACAAATGCTCTCATCTGATCACCCGTAGATGCTGTTATGCCGCCAACCGGCTCGTGCCTGAAGCACAGATACTCAGTACCAACCCGGCCAGAATCTGTTCATCCGACGCCACTCCGGTCTCCTTCAAGGCCATGTCCGCGGCCAGCAGCGCGGCAATCGACCGGTCCAGCGCTGCGGCCGACCAGTCCTCCGTCGCTCGCGCCCAAACCTTGGCCGCCGCGCCGAACGACTTCGGCAGCATCAGCCAGCCCGCGCTCTGCAGCAGACCCATGTACTCGCGCTCGAGACTCGTCACCGACATCCCCTTGTCGAGCTTCGCCCTGCCCCATGACATCGCCAGAGTCTGGTTCGCCAGCGCCATCACAATCGAGACGCCGGTGGTCTTTGGTTGCGCGAGCAGGCGGGAGAGCATGCCGAGCGCGCGCCCGGAATCACGGTCCAAAAGCGCGTCCATGAAATCGCCCAGAGTCTCGCCGTGGCGCACGCCGATCACTTCGCCGACGATCGTCTCGTCGATTTCGCCGCCGGAAGCATAGCTCACCAGCTTGTCCAACTCGGTGGAAAGCTCGTGCAGGTCGGAGCCGACCACGCTGTGCAGCAGCTCGGCGGCGGCAGGCGTGATGGACGCGCCGTGCTTCTCGCGCGCGTGGTGCGCTATGAACTTGAGGACGCGCGCGGGGGTGAGAGGCTCGAACTTGAGCTCCGTCGCCTTCGCCATGAGCGCGCGATCGGTCTTGCCCGCGGCGGCGACCATCAGAAGGCTCGTGCCGGGCGCGGGCGACTCGAGATACCGGTCCAGCACCGCGCGCGTCTGCTTCTTGAGCGCGCCAGGATCCTGCAGGACGACGACGCGTCGCTCGGAGAACATCGGCATCGTGCTGAGCAGGACGTCGAGCGATTCCGCGCTCAACTCGGACGCGCGCCGCGCTTCGAAGTTGAACTGCTTCCCGGCGGGGTCTATGGCGGCGTCGGCGATCTGCCTGACGGCTGCTTCCTTCTGGTATTCGTCCTCGCCGTGGATGTAGTAAGCGGGGTCGAACTGGCGGGATTTTACTATGGCCTGGAGCGATCTGGAGGCGGCTTGCGACATCGCTCCCAATATACCGCTGGCTGCTACCGCGTGAGATTCGTGAGCTGGAACGCGGAGTTGGCGAACTGGATCTGAGCCTGCTCCGCCATCAGCGCGGCGGGCCAGATCGGAATTCCCATGGACACCGAGGCGAGCATCGCCTGCGACGCCATCAGCGACTCCTCGACGGACAGCTCATCCTGCGCCGGCACGGTCGCCACTACCGGCGCGAGTGAGAGAGGAGCGTCGCTGCCCGACAGAAGGTTCGCGCCTGCGAAAACCATGAGTCCTGCCGCGCAGACCGCGGCCACGGTGCGTCCGGGCGTAAGAAAAGACGCCGACCGCGACAGTGGGGCGTCGTTGAGCGCGCGGATCCTGCTGCTCACTCGCTCGGTGAACCCGGGAGGGCACTCGATCCGCGGCATGTTCCGGAACAGCAGCAGCGAGCGGCGGATCAGCGCGTCATGGCGCGCGCACGGCGCGCACTCGGTGATGTGCCGCTGCATCTCTACGATCTCAATTCCAGGGAGAACGTCGTCGACGAAGCCGACGTGACGGGCGTGGAAGGTGCGGCAGTCCATGGGTACTCGCTACAAGGGGCCTACAGGGTCGGGTTAGGGTACCCGACAAGGGTACCCCTGTTCCCGAACTTGCAGCTATTCCAGTTCCGGCGCTACGATCTCGGCGAAACTGTTTCTGGCCCTGTTGAGCCGAGATTTCACGGTGCCGAGGTTGCAGCCCGTGATCTCCGCGATCTCCTCGTAGGACTTCCCTTCCAGCTCCCGCAGAATGAACACGTCCCTGTGGTGCTCCGGAAGCTTCGCGACCGACTCTTCCACGACCTGGCGAAGGTGGCGCTTCCGGTACATGTCGTCCGGCCGGGTGGACGAATCCTCGAACTCGAGCGGACGATCCTCGTCCTGCCAGTTCTTCTTGACCGTCTGGAACAGCACCAGCGGGTTGCGCGACCGGTTCCGCAGCTCGTTCTTCGCGAGGTTCGACGCGATCGTGTACGCCCACGTCGAGAACTTCTTCGAGCGGTCGAACCTGTGGAGGTGTCGGTACACGCGGATGAACACTTCCTGCACCAGGTCCTCTGCGCGCTCTCGGTCACCCACCGTCCGGTAGATGAAGTTGAGCAGCCGGGTCTGGTACCTGACGACCAGCTCCTCGAAAGCCCGCTCTTCGCCGCCGAGGAAGGCCGTGACCACGCCGGAATCGTCCGCGAGCTTGAGTTGCTCTCGAACGGAAATGGCCGGGGTGGTGATCAACTGCTTGCGGACGACGCTAGTGGCCATGTGGTCTCCTCTCTCTGCAGGTTCCCGGGCCCAGATCGGTTGAGGAACGACCTCAGTCGACGGACGGGGGGATGTTCACCGTACCAAGTTGCATCGGTTGTGCCGCGCCGTGCTGACAAGCTAACTCATTATTTACCAACCCCTTACGCCAATACGACCGCTCTTGCGGTTCCCGTTGTGTCCTTTGCTCAGGACACCCATGGAACATTTTAGACGCTGCCCAAAACAGATTGTTAATCCTTCGGTCATTAGGTCCGAAAAAATGAGCCACTACTATATATGTGACTCACCGTCCCGCCCGGAATCCGGCGGCGAACAGAATCCCGATGATCGATTTCGCGTCGACCATCTCCCCCTGCTCGATCATCTTCAGCGCCCGCGACAGCTTCACCACCTCGACCTCGGCGAACTCGTCGGCCTCGTGTGCCGTTTCACCCAGCGTCAAGCCGGTGGCCAGGAAGATGTGGATCTTCTCGTCCGCGAAGCCCGGGGTCATGAATGGAGCGCACATCTCTTCGACACTCTCGGCGGTGCATCCGGTTTCCTCGCGGAGCTCGCGGCGCGCGCATTCGAGCGGCCCCTCACCCGGATCGAGCCGGCCCGCGGGGATTTCGTACAGGTAGCCGCCGGCGGCGTAGCGATATTGTCGAAGCAGCAGCAGATCGGGATCTTCTCCATCCGGGTCGCTGAGGAACGGGACGATCGCGCTCGCGCCCGGGTGCCGGACGATCGCCATTTCTCCCTCACTCCCGTCGGGAAACCGGACCCGGTCGAGATCGAGCTTGAAGATCTTCCCTTCGTACAGGCGCGTGGACGATATCAGTGCGTCATTTTTCATCGTGTCATCCCGAAAGTTTTCTTGAACCGACAATGCGAATGAAAAGCTTCCCTCGCCTTCTCGCGCTCGCGCTCGCGCTCACGGCGCCGCTCTCGATCGAGGCACAGACCCGCGCAGCAACTCCGGCAGTCACTATTCGCTCCGGACCGATGCTCGGCTACTCCGAGATGCGAGAGGTGATGCTCTGGGCGCAGACGACCGGCGCTGCCGACGTGCATTTCGTTTACTGGGACTCGGCGGCGCCCGGGGTGCGTCATCGCACGGCAGGTGCCACGACCACGTCCGCCGACGCGTTCACGACGAAGCAGATCGCCGATCGCGTCGAGCCGGGCAAGGTGTACGGCTACGACGTGATCGTGAACGGGCGGCGTATCAGCCGGCCGTATCCGCTGCGCTTCCAGACGCAGAAGCTGTGGCAGTGGCGCGAGGAGCCGCCTGCTTTCCGGATTGCTCTGGGAAGCTGCGCATACGTCAACGAGCCCGAATACGACCGCTCGGGGAATCCGTACGGCGGCGGGCTCGAGATATTCACGAGCATCGCGCGCACGAAGCCCGACGCGATGCTCTGGCTCGGCGACAACGTGTATCTGCGCGAGGTTGACTGGTACACGCGCACGGGGATCCTCGCGCGCTACACGCATTCGCGCTCGATCCCTGAGCTGCAGCCGTTGCTGGCGAGCACTCACCATTACGCCACGTGGGACGACCACGATTTCGGTCCCAACAACAGTGACCGGTCCTGGATTCACAAGGACGTGTCGCTCGACGCGTTCAAACTGTTCTGGGGGAATCCCACGTTCGGCGTAGGAGGCAAGCCGGGCGTCACGACGATGTTCCAGTGGGCCGACGTCGAGTTCTTCCTGCTCGACGACAGGTACCACCGGACGCCCAACGACCGCAAAGCCACCGGCAGGCGCACGATGCTGGGCGATCACCAATTTCAGTGGATCATGGACGCGCTGACGTCGAGCCGGGCGCCGTTCAAGATCGTCGCGGTCGGCGGGCAGATGATGAGTCCGATGGCCGAGTTCGAAAACTTCGCGACGTACGCCGAAGAGCGGCAGGCGCTGATTGATGCGATCACGGCCGAGAAGATTCCCGGAGTCGTGTTCCTCTCGGGCGATCGGCACCTCACCGAGCTTACGCGGCTCGAGCGCGAGGGGACCTATCCGCTGTACGACATCACGATCTCGCCACTTTCAGCCGGGGCGTACGCGGACGGCAAGGCGAACGCAGCGAGCGTGCCGGGGACGCTGGTCACGCAGCGCAACTTCGCGCTGCTCGACTTCAGTGGACCGCGCACGGACAGGTCGATGAAGATCTCCGTGCACGACACCGCGGGCGCGCTACTCTGGACGCGCACCATCACAGCGCGGGAACTGCGATAAGCCGGTAACTGGCCGCTGGGTTACTCTAACCGCTTGCTGACTCCTGCCTTCCACAGGGCGGTCCACCTACCGCCGCGACAAAGTGCAGCCGCCACTTGCAGTGATACTCGCAGCGCCGCAGTCTATCCTGACTGTCTAAATGGATAGTTAGCCAGACCGTTCCAGCAATCACTTGTCTCGCAGCTGGCAGAGGAGGCGCGATGTTCCACTCGGCCACACGACCTCTGGTCACCGCATTCGCCGCCGCCGTGCTCTTTGCCCCACCAATCCTGGCGCAGGGTGCAGGAGACATTGATCGGCAGGCGATGTATTCGCGGTACGTTGAGTTTGCCCGGTCTTTGAGGGGCCGCTCCGTCGACGCTCACTGGATGGCAGACGGCTCGAGCTTCTGGTACGCGGAAGGTGCGCCGGCCAATACCGTCATCTGGAAGGTTGATCCCACTCGCAACACGAAGGCGCCGCTGTTCGACGTCGATCGTCTTCGGCGCGCGCTGGCCGTAGCACTCGGACACGAGCCACTGTCCAAGGGACTGCCCTTTAGCGATTTCGTTTTTCTCGATGGGGAAACCGCGGTGAAGTTTCGTGTCGAGAACAAGGAATTCGTTCTGGCGCTCGGGGACTACGCGATCACTCAATCTCCCGGCGGCCCGCGGGTGGCCAATGTGGGAACTGTCTCGCCGGATGGCCGCTGGTTCGCGCATGTTCAGGGCGCAGGCAGTTCATCTTCCCAGATTGGGTTGCGCGGATACGGGGATTACGGGCTGCTTGGCGACGTCTGGCTCCGGTCGGCGGATACCGGAGAGAACGTGCAGGTAACCGCCGACGGGGTCGAGGGCTACGGGTGGACGTGGCGCCAGCCGAAGTGGTCGCCCGACAGCCGCAGGCTGGCGCTGACGAAGATGGACCTTCGCGGAACGCCGACGACCTCCCTCCTCCACTACCTCGAGCAGCCGGAGCGAGCGACCCAGGTCTACTACCCGAAGGCAGGAGAGCGTCGCGGGCTCAGCGAACTGTACATCCTGGACGTGACGTCCAGGCGGCAGATGCGTATCCACACCACCGAGGAACCCGGGGCGATTCCACTCGCGTGGCGGCTCGACGGGAGTGAACTGCTCTTTCTGAATGTGGCGCGCTACAACGTCAGTGTGGATCTCATGGCGGCCGATCTGACAACGGGCTCCACGCGGGGGGTGCTGAGCGATTCGGACTCGTGGCCGTTTCAGCCCCAACAGCTGTTGGGCGATGGCCGCAGGTTCATCTGGGCGTCCGAGCGCGACGGGTGGAACCATCTGTATCTATACGATCTCGAAGGGACGCTGATCAGGCGCCTGACGAGCGGTCGCTTCCCGGTGGTGAGGGTGATCGATGTGGACGAAGAGGCTGGCTGGGTCTACTTCACGGCTCAGAGCGATCCCGAGCGACCGTACGACACACACTTGTGCCGGATCACGCTCGAAGGCCAGCGGTTCGAGCAGCTCACCAGCGCACTCGGTCAGCACGCCATTCAGATGGCACCTTCGAAGCAGGTGTTTCTTGACACACATTCGTCGGTGGATCGGCCGCCGGTCGTCGAGCTGAGGCGCGCCGACGGCAGGCTGCTGCAGACCGTCTCGACGGTGGATGTTTCTGGCGTGATGAGCCAGCTGCAATGGAAGGCGCCGGAAGAGTTCGTGGTCAAGGCCGCCGACGGCATCACGCCGCTCTACGGCGTGATCTACAAGCCCTACGACTTCGATCCAAACGCGAAGTATCCCGTGCTTCAGTTTTTCGAGTTGCGGCAGGTGCGCAGGTTCTTTCAAGACGAGGGCTACGGCGGTACATCACTCGCCCAGCTGGGCGACATTGTCGTGACCGCCTCCGGGCGCGGTACGGACGGACGCG
The DNA here is from genome assembly GCA_051305945.1 of Gemmatimonadaceae bacterium. Classification (GTDB taxonomy): domain Bacteria; phylum Gemmatimonadota; class Gemmatimonadetes; order Gemmatimonadales; family Gemmatimonadaceae; genus JACDCY01. The sequence goes on along the minus strand of JBPPMH010000080.1, from coordinate 730 downwards.
GCAAAGCGTTCCAGAACGCAGACCGAGGCCATCTCGGTCAACTCCAGGTCGCTGACCAGGTGGCCGTGCTCAAGCAGGTCGCCGCCACGCGTTCCTTCATGGATCTGACCCGGGTGGGCGTTCTGGGTGGATCGTACCCAGGATTCATGACGACGCGCGCTATGCTGGTCGCGCCGGACGTCTACCGAGTCGGTATTGCGGTGAACGCGATCAGCGACATGGCCGCGCACTGGCGGAACGAGGGGGAGCTCGGACCACCGGAAACCAGTCGTGCGGCCTATGAATATGCGTCCAATCTGCGACTCGCGAGTGCGCTCAAGGGCAGACTCCTTCTCATTCACGGAACGCGCGACACCGACGTCCCGATCTCACACACGATGAGGATGGTCGATGCTCTCATCAAGGCGCGGAAGCCCTACGATCTCATCGTGCTCCCCGACCAGCCACATGTGCCGACGGGAAACAGTTGGACATACATGAGAGACAGAATCGCGCGTTACCTCCAAGAGCACCTGAAAACGGGCCGGGACAACTGATGTGCAGACAGCATCAGGCAGCACGGTGAACATGGGCAGACTCGCTTCCGCCGCAGGCGTGATCGTGGTTGTGCTGTGCGCGGCGCCGGCGACCGGGCGAAGCAACATCGGCGGCGCTCAAGTTGCTGCCACGCGCGAACCCGCACTTGAAGACCCGGTCATCGTGCTCACGCCGCACGTGCGAGTGTTCCGCG
>JBPPMH010000079.1:0-13391 GCA_051305945.1 Gemmatimonadaceae bacterium | reverse complement strand
CCCTCATCTCAGGCATCGTCGCGCCGCCTCGGCTCGGGCAGCATTGGCAGGACGATGCCATGCTCTCGCGCCGTTTCCATCGCGAGCTCGTAACCCGCGTCGGCATGGCGCGCGACGCCGATCCCGGGGTCGTTCGTGAGCACGCGCTCGAGCCGCACGCGCATTTCGGGCGTGCCGTCGGCGACGATGACCTGGCCGGCGTGCAAGGAGTTGCCGATTCCCACGCCGCCGCCGTGGTGGAACGAGACCCACGAAGCACCACCCGCGACATTCAGCAGTGCGTTCAGGATGGGCCAGTCGGCCACGGCGTCGCTGCCGTCCTTCATTGACTCTGTTTCGCGGAAGGGTGAAGCGACGCTGCCAGTGTCGAGGTGGTCGCGGCCGATCACGATCGGCGCACTGATTTCGCCGGATGCAACCAGATCGTTCAACGCAACTCCGAAGCGCGCGCGGTCGCCCTGGCCGAGCCAGCAGATGCGCGCGGGCAGGCCCTGGAAGTGGATCTTGTCACGGGCAATGGTGATCCAACGGCGCAGGTGCTCGTCGTGCGGAAATAGCTCGAGCACGAGATCGTCGGTGCGCGCGATGTCGCGGGGGTCGCCGGAAAGAGCCACCCACCGGAACGGGCCCTTCCCCTCGCAGAAGAGCGGGCGAACGTACTCGGGAACGAAACCGGGAAAGGCGAACGCGTCGCGCACTCCGGCGTCGAGCGCGACGGTGCGGATGTTGTTGCCGTAGTCGAAGGTCACGGCTCCACGCTGTTGCATTTGCAGCATGGCGCGCACGTGCTCGACGATGGATTGCGTGGCTTTCGCTACATACGCATCGGGATCGCTCTTGCGGAGCGCCAGAGCGTCCGCGAGCGACATGCCAGCGGGGACGTACCCGTTCAGCGTGTCGTGCGCGCTGGTCTGATCGGTCAATACATCGGGCGTGACGTTGCGGCGAACCAGCTCCGGCAGAACCTCCGCGGCGTTGCCGATGAGTCCGACCGACACGGCTTTTTTGGCGCCCCGCGCGCGGTCAATGATCTCCAGAGCGTCATCTAGCGTCGCCGCCTTGACGTCGCAGTAGCCGGTCTCGATCCGCTTGTCTATGCGGCTTTCGTCCACTTCGACGCACAGGATCGCCGCGCCCTGCATGGTCGCCGCGAGCGGCTGCGCCCCTCCCATCCCGCCGAGCCCCGCTGTCAGCACGAACCTGCCGGCGAGCGATCCGCCGAAGTGCTGCCGGCCTACCGCGCCGAACGTTTCGTACGTGCCCTGGAGAATTCCCTGCGTGCCGATGTAGATCCACGATCCCGCGGTCATCTGGCCGTACATCATCAGGCCCGCGCGCTCCAGCTCGCGGAAGTGCTCCCACGTGGCCCACCGCCCGACGAGATTGCTGTTCGCGATCAGCACGCGCGGCGCCGAGGCGTGCGTCCGGAATACGCCGACGGGCTTGCCGCTCTGGACCAGCAGCGTCTCGTCGTTCTCGAGCGCGCGGAGCGCCGTGACGATCGCGTCGAAGCACTCCCAGTTGCGAGCGGCTTTCCCGATGCCCCCGTACACGACCAGCTCATCGGGGCGCTCCGCGACGTCGGGATCCAGGTTGTTCATGAGCATCCGGAGAGCCGCCTCCTGCTGCCAGCCCTTGCAGGAGATCTCGCTGCCGCGAGGCGCGCGCACCACGCGCGATCCCGAGGGCGGATCCCCCGCCGGGCGGGTCAGCGCCGGTTCCGCGACGGTCATGCTGCGCTCCCCCGCGCGAATTTTTCTTCACCAATCGCCTGCGCGATCGTCGCTATGTCGCCGCTGAGCACGCGGTCATCGTCGAGGTGCGGGACGAGGGAGCGAACGGCGGCGTGCGCCGCGCGCAGTGAGGTGCCGGTCCTGAGCGGGGCGCGAAAATCCAGTCCCTGCGCCGCGCACAGCAGCTCGATCGCGAGGATGTGCCGGAGGTTCTGCGTCACGCGCCTGGCTTTCCAAGCCGCGCCCATCGCCATGGGCACTACGTCTTCCTTGCCGCCGTCGGTCGGGATCGTGTCCACGCTGGCCGGGTGCGAGAGAACCTTGCACTCACTCGCGACGGACGCGGCTGTGACCTGCGCCATCATCATTCCCGAGTGCAGCCCCGCGTTCTCCGTAAGGAACGGCGGCAGCCCCTGGTTCAGGTCCGGGTGCACCAGCCTGTCTGTGCGGCGCTCGGAGATCGTCGCGAGGTTCGTCAGCGCGATCGCCAGGAAGTCCAGCGCCATCGCGACCGACTGGCCGTGGAAGTTGCCGCCGCTCAGCAGCTCACCGTTCTCGAAAACGAGCGGGTTGTCGGTCGCCGCGTTGATCTCGCGCGTCACGATGCCCTCGATCCACCGCAGCGCGTCCCGCGCGGGGCCGTGCACCTGCGGCATGCAGCGCAGGGCGTACGCGTCCTGCACGCGCGGGTCGCCGTCGCGATGCGACTCGCGGATTTCGCTCCCCTCCAGCAGCTCGCGCAGCAGCGCCGCCGACTCCTGCTGCCCTTCCTGCCCGCGCGCGTCGTGGATGCGCGCGTCGAACGCCACCGGCGTGCCGAGCAGCGCGTCGAGCGACATCGCGCCGGCGACGTGGGCCGTCTCCCAGAGCGTGACGGCCTCGCGCACGAGCAGAGCGGCCACCGCGGTGTGCGCCTGCGTTCCGTTTATGAGAGTGATTCCTTCCTTCGCCTGGAGCCTGAGCGGCGCGAGCTTCGCCGCGCGCAGCGCATCAGCCGCGGGAAGTTCTCTGCCGTCGGCGAACAGGGTGCCCTCGCCGATCATCGCCAACGCAAGGTGGGCGAGTGGGGCGAGATCGCCGCTCGCGCCCGCGCTCCCCTGCTCGGGCACGGGTGGATACACGCCGGCGTTCAGCATCCCGCACAGCAGCTCGGCCAGATCAGGCCGCGCGCCGGAGAACCCTTTCGCTATCACGTTGGCACGGAGGAGCATCATTGCGCGCACTTCGCGCTCGGGAAGCAGCGGCCCCACTCCCGAGACGTGGCTGCGGACGAGATTGACCTGCAGTTCCTCGAGCTTCGCGGGGTCAATGGCGACGTCGGCGAGCTTGCCGAAACCGGTGGTCACGCCGTACACGACCTGGCCGCCGGCCGCGGCAGCTTCGACCACCGTGCGCGTGCGCGCCATGCGCGCTTTGGCCGCAGGCGCGAGCTCCACTCGCTCGCGCGCGACGGCCACCGCATGAACGTCGCCGATGGTGAGCGAGTTACCGTCCAGGGAGATCGTCACAGTCTCGGGGCGGCTCGCCGGTACGTCTGCTTGTCGTAGTCGAACTTCAGATCGGGCTGCGCCTTGAGCGCGATGAAAAAGCTGAACGCAAAGTTACCGTTCGGCGCCTTGGTGAACGCAAAGGTGGACCGCCAGTCGTGCAGATCGCGCTGCAAGCCGACTGTGTGGCTGGCGAATGCGTTCGCCTGGAAGTCGTAGTTGGTCCCCCACGTAGCGGACCAAGTGGGAGTGATGTTGAAGCTCATCTGCGACTGGAGTGTCTCACGCGGCGGCGTCCGCACGAAGGCCGAGCCGATCGGCCGGTCCAGCGGAGTCGCGTGGGTGGGATTCGTCTGCTGCTCGACGAGACATTGGGTGTAAGCGATGGGAAAGGGCTCGTAAATGCGACAGTTCACCGCCGGATCGTAGTCAATGACGTTGCCGCCGACGGGTGGACGCTGCCGTTGCGAGCTGAACGTAAAGTTGGCCTGAAAGCCGCGCGTCGCCTGCATGCCGCCGTACATCCGGTCCCGCGCCGCAACACCGGCCACCGGCGTGGATCCCGCCCGCTGTGACAGCGCGTCGTCGCCTGCCGGCTCGAGCCGCTCGATCTGCGGGTTGCGCTGGGGAACGGCGCGCCCGAACAGACGGGAGAAAGCCGCGAGGATTCCCGACTGCTGGTTCAAGCTGAACGAGATGTCCAGCGACTCGTGATACGGCTTGAACACGGCCGTGTCGCTCAGCAGGCTCCCCTGAAAGAGGGAATATTCGCTACGCAGGTTGAATCCCGGCAGCAGCTCCGACGCGAGATCGTACGACAGCCGCTCGGTCGCGAACCCGGAGCGACCGGTCGCGCGCGCGCGCTCGAAGTCGTAGGACAGCGGCGAGAAGTTGATCGAGAGCAGCCGGATCTTGCGATCCGCGCGGGACGACCGGTTGCCAGCCGTAGCGCTGTCGGGCTCGCCGCGCAGCTTCGCCTCGATGTTCTGCGAGATGCTCAGTTGAAGCTGGTTCTGCGCCAGGCCGCCGATGTAATCGAAGCGAGTCCTGTTCATCGCGGCGAGAAACTCATCGCTCACCTCCGCCTTCGGGGCATAGCTATACGTCACCCGCGGCGAAAACGAATGCCGCAACCGTTCGATCGGGCCGAACCCGGGAAACAGGCCGAAGAACGTAGGCGCTATGCCAAGACCGTAGATCGGGCGCTTCGACTGCCGAATGAACCTGCCGCCGGAGAACTGGCTGCGAACCATGTACGCCGACGGGTCTACGTTGCTGAAGGAAACCTGGGGAGAGATGTTCCAGGTTCCAGTGAGCAGCCCCGGCAGACCGATGCTCGTTTGCCAGTCCACGTCCGTTCGATAGGTGCGAGAGAACACGCGGGTGGTCTTGCTGCTGTCGGTGCGGCTCGCGACCTGGACCGAGACCGGATAGTCGTCCTCGGAGTCGGTCGCCCGGAAAGAGTTCGTCCAGGTGAACCCGAACAACTTGATCGGGGTGTTGAACGTGGCGGTGGTACTGCGACGGTCGCCGCTCACCTGAACGCTGTCTATCCCCGCGGCTCGCGGCACGTACCGGAAGGAGATCGTCCCTGGCTGATCCAAGTCGAAACTCTGGTCATTAATTACCGACAGCGATGGCGTCCATTCCAGCCACCGCGCCAGCGCCAGAGTGGGAGTCACCAGGTTGAAGTTCGGGAATTGCTGGTCCACCTGATCGCGCCCCGGATACTGCCGCCGGTTGCCGCCGATGGTAAGCGAGGCAGGGCCGAGCTTCTGCGAGTAATTCGCCTGCGACGAGATGGTCGCCATGACCTGCCGCGGATCGAACGCATTGCTCCGCTGGATGGACGTGTTGGTGACGTAATTGAGATTGAACGACAGGCTGCGGGTCTGCGAGAAGTTCTGTTGGTGCGCCCACGATAGCGCTGAGTTGGTGTTGCCGGACCGCTGCCGGTCGTGTGAGGAGGCGAACCTCCCGGTCATGAACCGGCTCAGCCAGCGATACTGAAACTCGCCGTTGTACTTGATCCACCCCGGATCTCCCTCAGTGGGGCGGGCGCCGCTGCGCCAATCCAGCCACAGCCGCGCGTCGGTGTAGTCGCTCAGCGCGAAGTAGTAGCCGATGTTGTCCACGTGCCGGCGATACTGGGGACTGTTGCGGAAGATCTCGCTCACGCCGAATCGCGGCGTGAGAATCCCGCTGCGGCGGCCGGAGCGGATGTCCTGGAACATGAACGGCAGCCAGAGCACAGGCACCTCGCCGATGTACAGCACCGCGGGCCGCGCGACCAGCAGCGTCTTCGACATCATCTTGATCCTGCCGGCTCGAAAGAAATAGTGCGGCACCGAGTCGTCGCAGGTGGTGAAATCTCCCTGCCGCACGAAGAACGTGGTCGGCTGGCGGCCGGACGTGTCCGTCACGAACGCGGCTTCCAACCCTGACACGAACCACCGCTCGCCGCTCTCCACCGCCGTGCTGATGTTGGTGACGGTTCCCCGCTGCGTGGCGATGTTGTACGTCAGCGAGCCGCGGGACACCACGTCCTCGGCGTTCTGCGACGGGTCGCGCAGGATGTTCGTGTCGCCGCGCACTACGACCAGCTTGGTCACGTCGCTGTACAGGATCGTGTCGCCTACCACCAGCGTCGCGCCGCGCCCCACAGCGCCCGGATCGCCCGTGAGATCGAGCGTGCGCACCCTGGCGTCGAACACCACCTGATCGCCCTGATATCGCGTCGCGATGTATCCCCTCCGCTCGAGCAGCGCGCGCATCACCGAATCCGGCTCGGCCCACCTCACCAGCTCGCGCACGGTGGTGTCGCGGCCGGCTGTGTCGCGCGGAGTCGCGCCCGGGCGGCCGGTCATGACCTGGCCCTGCGCGGGCGGCGCGAACAGCGCACCGATCGCGGTGATGAGCGCGGCCCACAGCACGCTCCGACGGGTCACGCGGGCGCTCCCACATGCTGCTCCGCCGCTTGCTCTTCCGCGGCCTTGCGCGCGGCGCGCCTGCGCTGCCGCCTGTGCAGCGCTTTCGACATCACCACGCTCAGCTCATACAGGAAGTAGAGCGGCACCGCCAGCGCCACCAGCGACGTCGGATCGGAGCCGGGCGTGACGAAGGCCGCCAACACCAGCACGCCGACCGCCGCGTGCCGGCGGAACTTCACGAGCAGATCCGGCGTCACGATCCCGAGCGCGGTGAGCGCGAGAATCGCGATCGGCAGCTCGAAGGCGACGCCGAACATCAACGACATGCTGACCGCGAAGCCGAAATAATCGGCGGCCGTGATCATCGGCGTGAGCGCGCCCGCCTGGAGGCCGAGCAGGAAGCTCATCGTCAGCGGCAGCACGACGAAGAACGACAGCGCCACTCCGGCGAGAAAGAGCAGCAGCATCCCCGCGAGCACGGGCACGACCAGCTTCTTCTCGTGCGGCAGCATTGCCGGTGACACGAACAGCCACAGCTGGTAGGCGATCACGGGCGACGCGATGATCGCCCCGAGCACGAACGCCATGTCTATCAGGATCCCGAACACATCGCCGGGATGCGTGTACACCAGCGTCTTTCCACCGAGGTACGGGCGGATGGGGCGCTGGAGGAAGTCGATGACCCCGAAGTTGGTGACTATCGCGAACGCGACGATGACGCCGGCGATGAAGGCGCCGCCGGCCCGGAGCAGTCGCTGGCGCAGCTCCTCGAGGTGATCGAGGAACGGCATCTCCGCACTGGGCGACCTCCGGGCCATGTCCGGGTGGGTGCGTTACTGCAAGTCGCGCAGTCTGTCGCGCGCCAGCGCCGCTTCGTCCGAGCGCGGAAACTTGCTGATCACTTCGTTGTACAGCTGGCGCGCCTCGCGCGTGCGCCGGGCGCCCTCGGCGGCTACCGCGCGCTTGTACGTCGCGGTGGCTGCGCGGGGTGAGCGCGGATAAGCTGACGCTACTCGCGCGTACGCCTGGTCGGCGGCCTCGGCGTTCCCTTCCGCCGCGTGCGTCTCACCGACGTAGAACTGGGCGTCGGCGGCGACGTCGGATTCCGGATAGCGCGCGAGCAGATCCTCGAAGGCCGTCCGCGCGGCGGCCGTGCTGCCGCGGAGGAGTTGGTCACGCCCGAGCTGGTACAGTTGATTGGGACCGGGCACCGCAGCCGCGCTGCCCGGGGTCGTCGGGGCGGGAACGCGCGACTCTACCGCCGCCCGCAGCTCCTGCATCCGCGACTGGCTCTGGCCCGCAAGCTCCTGCAGCCGGCGCGTGTCTTCCTCGATCGCGCTGACGCGGCCGGTCATGTCCGAACGCAGACGTGTAAGCCGCGAAGCAACGGCGCTCACGGAATCCGTGAGCCCCTGCATCGACCGCATCAGGCGCTGGATATCCTGCCGGCGCGCCGAATCGCTCTGCGCGGCTTCGGCCCGCACCAGCATGATGTCCTGTTGGAGCACCGTGACGTCGCTCTTGGTCGCCATGCATCCGGCGAGGATCAGAGGCAGCGCGACGATCAGGCGGGCGGCGCGGCGCGGCATTTCAGTCTTGCGTGTTGGTGACATCTTGATCGCTGGCTGAGGTTGGCGCGAGATACGGTGACCAGTCGGCGAGCCGCGCACCCGCGGCATGCGTGAGCTGGCGCAGACGTCCTGATTCCGAATCGATTACCCAAAGTTGCTGCACACCGCTCCGGTTCGAGGTGAACACGATGTGCCTGCCATCGGGCGCCCACGACGGATCCTCGTTCACCCCCGCGCTCGTGAGCTGCTTCACGCTCCGGTCGCGCAGGTTCAGCACCATGATCTGAAAGCCGCCGGCGGTCGCCTGATACGCAATCAGGCGTCCATCCGGCGACCACGCCGGGCTCGCTCGGTAGCTCGTGCCTCCGAAGGTGAACTCCGTCAGCAGCTGCACGTTGGTACCGTCGGAATCCGAAATATATACCTCGGGCTGTCCCGCTCTCCCGGACATGAACGCGATCTTGCGGCCGTCGGGGCTGAACGAGGGCGAGGTGTTGTCGGTGCCGCGCCCCACGGTGACCCTCCGGGCCGACGCCAGGTTCGCGAGCGTCGCCGAGACTATCTCGGTTCCGCCGTCGCGGGTGGTGGCCCACACCACGCTTCGCCCGTCGGGGGAGAACGCCGGCGTGATGTTCAGTCCTTCCGGCGTGGCGCGCACTACCCGCCGCGCACCGGTCTCCAGATCGTGCAGCTCTATCCGCGTCCCCGCCGCACCGTACCGGCTGTAGGCGATCGTCCTGCCGTTGGGATGCCACGCGGGCGACATGGTCAGCGCTCCCCGCGTGATCTGCCGCTGGTTGGCGCCGTCGCTGTCCACGATCCATACGTCCCCGCCGCGCACGAACAGCACGCGCGAGCGCGACATCCCTTGCACGCCGGTGATCCATCGCTCGATCTCGTCCGCCATGCCGTGGATCTCCATCCGCCACTCGCCGCCCGGACGCGCGCCGGCGACGGAGAACGTGTCCACCCGGAGCACCCGCCGGGCGGTGACGTCGTGCACCTCGGCCCGGTATCCGCCCGCGACAGGCGCGATGCGCACGATGGCGGCCGCGCCGAGGCGGGCGAAGAGCTGATAGTTGAAGGCGCGTCCCGCCGCCGGCGTGAGGCCGCGAAGCGCGGCGCTGTCGAGCGCGATCACGGTCACGCGGTCACCGTAGTCGAGATCGCGCTGCACGATCGCGCGCACCGAATCGCCACGCGTCGGCTCGACGGGCATGACGATGACGCCGGGTTTCACCCCCGCGCCATAGCTGAGCCCGATGCGGACTCCGCGCGTCGTCTCCTGCGACCCCGCCGTCAGCGGCAGCACCAGCGCGACGAGCGTCAGCGCGATCGCGGAGCGAAAAGCGCGGACGATCATCTCAGCACCTGCGGATCGAAACTGAACACCACGGGCAGCACGTCATCCGAAAACCCCTCCGGCAGCGCGCCGAACGCGCGCGCCGACGCCGCGGCTTCGATCGCGCCCTGTGCCTCGAGGTCGAACGGATAGGAGCCTGACCGCGTGACGAACCGCACGTTCGAGACGGAGCCGTTGCGATGGATCAGAAACATGACCTCAGCTTTGAGCCGGGCATCCCGGTCGGGGGGCTGGAAGCGCAGCGCTATCTGGCGCACGATGTTGTTCAGGTACCCCGGGAACGGGAATTCGATTCCCTCCGTCTGCACGGTCGCGACGTCCGTTCCGCGTCCGCCGATGGGGCCACCGCCGGCGCGCGTCGCGGTCCGCGGCTGCGAGGTCTGCGCGGGAGCCGGCGTGGTGCGCCGCGGCGCGGGAACCGCCGCCCGATTCGGCGACGGCATCTGCTGCACGGGCTGCTCCGCGGCGGTTCGCGGCGGAGCCGTCTGCGCGGGAGTGGGCGGCGCCGGCGTCACCTCGCCGATGGCGCGCGGTCCGGCAGGCGCGGCGACGATGTTGACGCGGTATATCGGCGGCAACGAAATCGCGGGCTGGCGATCCCGCACGACAAACAGCATGGTGAGCGCCGCCGCGTGAACGACCGCCGAGGCCAGTACCGGGCCGGTGAGCCTTATCTCGCGGGTGATCATTGCGCTCCCGGGCAGCGACGGAGGTATCCCATTTCGGCGCTACGGGCGCTGCGCGCCCTAAGACGCGCCTGCATGGGACACCTCTCGCCGCAGCCCGCCCTGGCTTGGTAACGCGCGAAATGCACGGCTCACGGACGCGCGGCGGGAACCCGCTCAGGCTCGGCGACCAGACCGACATCGCCGACCCCGGCGGCGCGCATAACGCCTAGCACGCGCACTACGCTGCCGTAGGGCACGCCCTGATCCGCGCGCAGGTAGACGCCCTGCCCCGCACGTCCCTGCGCGAGCGCGCGGAAGCTCGCGCGGAACTCCTCATACGTGAGCTCCGAGTCTTCGACGAAGATCGCGCCCGCACGATTCACCGTCACCGTGAGGCCGCTCTTCTGGTCCAGCGGGCGCGCCTCCGCCCGGGGCAGCGCCACGTCCACGCCACCCTGCATCATCGGCGCGGTGATCATGAAGATGATCATGAGCAGCATCATCACGTCGATCAGACTGACGACGTTGATGTCCGCGTTCAGCGGCATGCGCTCCCGCCTTCCTCTGCGCATCAGATGCGGCCTTCGTGCACCATCAGGGCGATGAGCTCAGAACTGAAGCCGTCGAACAATCCTTCGATCCGGTTCAGCCGGCTCGCGAAGATGTTGTAGCCGAACACCGCCGGGATCGCGACCGCCAGCGCGAGCGCCGTGGCGATCAGCGCTTCGGCGATACCGGGCGCAACCGCGCCGATGTTGCCCGAGCCTTCCCGCGCGAGGCCGAGGAACGCCGCGATGATTCCGAGGACGGTTCCGAACAGCCCGATGAGCGGGCTCGCCGAGCCGATCACGGCCAGCGCGGGGATGTAGTGGCCGAGCCTGTCGCGCTCCGCGCCCGCCTGCGCGTCGAGCACCATTCGGAGGGCCTCCACCTGCGACACGCTGAGCCTTCCTGCGCGGTCCGCCGTCGGCGACAGACCGGGAGTCGTCTGCGACAGAAACTGCGACGCGCGGTCCACTATGCGGGAGTACGAGTTGTCGCCGGTTCGGTGCACGATCTTCTCCGCGTCCTCGAGCGTCTGAACGCGGGTGAACTCTTCCATGAACTCGTGCCCGCTTCTCGTCACGCGGCGATACTCCAACCACTTCAGGAACATGATCGCCCAGCTAATGAACGAGAGGACCAGCAGCAGCACGAGGACGGATTTCGCCGCGGGCGTCGTGTGCAGCACGAGCTCCGTGAGCGAAGATGGGACTGCCTGCCCGATTTGAAGAATCACGATTGCTCTATTGCTCCGGTGAGACGATTGGCGGCGAACCACTCATATGTGACGGCGAGCCCCTCGGCGAGGGAGACCTGTGGCTCCCATCCGAGCACCCGTCGAGCCTTGTCTATCGCGATGAATGACTCCTGTTGTTCGCCTGGACGTTTCGGAGCAAACTCGAGCGGAAGGTTCGTTCGCGCTGCCCTCTGAAGATGAGACGCCAAATCCAGCACATTGGTTCCTATCGCGGTACCGATGTTGAACGCGTGTGAATCGAGCCCTATGCCGGGGGACAGCGGCTTCGTGGCGCCCAGCCACGCGGCTTCGACGACATCGGCAACGTGGATGTAGTCTCGCGTCTGGAGCCCGTCACCAAAAACGGTGAGGGGACGACCGTCCAGCAGTCGATTGCAGAAGATGGAAACGACTCCGGCCTCCCCGTGCGGGTCCTGTCGCGGACCGTAAACGTTACCGAAGCGGAGGACTACTGATTCCAGCCCGTAAAGGCGGAAGTAGTATGCGAGGTAATACTCTGCTGACAGTTTCGAGATGGCGTACGGAGACTCGGGTTCCTTCGCGTGCGTTTCCGGCGTCGGCGGGTTGGCGAACGTCCCGTATACCGCGCCTCCCGTCGACGTGAACACAACACGGCAACGCGGCGCGGCCTTGCGGATCGCCTCGAGCAGGCGGAGCGTCCCAAGAATGTTGATCGTAGCGTCACGGACGGGATCCGTTACGCTTTTGCGAACGTCCATTTGCGCGGCAAGATGAACGACGACGTCGAAAGAGCCGTGGCTCACTACGTCGAGTGCTTCCGGGGACGCCACGTCCAGCTCGTGAAATACCGAGGCGGTCGGAACGTTCTCTCTCCTGCCGGACGAGAGATCGTCGATGATCTCCACATCGTAACCGCCGGCCATGAACCGGTCGGCCACGTGAGATCCGATGAATCCGGCTCCGCCGGTGACCAGGGCGCGCGCCATTACTCCGCGGCCGCCTCGGGCGGCCGACGCGCGTGTTCTGCGGCGTAAGTGGAGTTGAAGATTGAGCGGGCGGCGTGGGTCATCGGCGCCCTGAATCTAACCCGGAACCAGCGTGTTTAGCTCTGAATCAGCCGGTAGCTAGCAGCTAGCTGTTGTTCACGGCACCCTCTCCGACAGCCTCGCGCGCATCCCGATCGAGATCGTGGGCAGCTCCTGATCCACCACGATCGCCGTCGCGGCGAACGGAGTGACGCGGACTACCTGCGCGAGAGCGGCCGGCTCCGGCGGCTTGATCGAGTCGGCGGCGCCGCGCCTCGTCTGATCGATCAACAGGAACCGGTCGCCCACCCTCGCGGCACCCGGAGCGACGTCGAGAAAGACGTAATGCTGCAGCGACGGAAGCACGGGATCGTTGTGGATCCAGACGATGCGCCCGTCAATAGCGTCCATGGACGCCACGGGAACGCGGGCGCTCGTAACGGGGGCCGTGTAGCCCACGATCTGCTGGCCGATCTGGACGGTGCCGAACTGCTTGACCACGCGCGCGGCGATCGGCCGGCCCGGCCGCGCGTCCTCTACGCGCAGAATGGCCGTCGGAATCGCCAGCCGGGCGCTGTCCATCACGATCGGCCCCAGGGCAAGCGAGGTAAACCGCGCTCCCACCGTCGCCGGACCAGACCCGGGCGGCAGCGTGACATACACGACGTCGTTGAGCTGGAAACGGTGGCCGCGCACGTCCATCGCAATCCCAGGGCGCTCCGCGCTTCCCACGATCTCGCCAGCGAGCGACGGCCCCCTCGCCCCCACGACATACGGCGCCGCGTCAATCTCGCCGGGGCGCACGCCCGCGACGCGGCCACGCTCCTCGATCTCGAACCGTGTCTGCGTGCGGCCGCCGCCAGGTCCGAAAACCGTCGTGGACTGCGTCGGCGCTGGAATCGTGCGAATCGTGCTAACCACGTTGCCCTCGCGCTCAGCGTCGGCCAGAGCGTCCGGCCTCACGGCGCCCACGGCGATCCGGATGACTTCGCCGGGATAGATCCAGTGCGGGTTCTCCACGACGTCCGGATTGCGCCGGAATATCTCCGGCCACTTGAACGGGTCGTTGAGGTACTGCCCGGCGATGCCCCAGAGCGTGTCGCCGGGCTTGACGGTGTGAGTGACTTCGCGGGCAGTGTCGGCAGGGGCCGGCGCATCCTGCGCGGAAACGACCGCCGGCACGAGCAGCAGGGCGAATGTGGCTAACGCCGAACGGAAATTGGGAGCTTTCACGGTTGGGAGGCTCGAGGAAGGATCACAAATTAGGACGAGTCAGGCTTCCAAGCCGTAAAACTTGCTCCTGGTCAGGGCAACCGGAATTCCGGTTGCCCTAACCAGGACTTCCAGCCCTAG
>JBPPMH010000078.1:0-8582 GCA_051305945.1 Gemmatimonadaceae bacterium | reverse complement strand
GGGGGGCCAGCACGTGAACAAGACGTCGTCGCGCGTCGAGGTGGTCTGGAACGTCGCCACCTCGCGCGCGCTCTCCCCCGATGACCGGCGCTGGCTGCTGCGCAAGCTCGCGAGCCGCCTGTCGGCCGAGGGCAGCCTTCGCGTCGTGGTGAGCGACACGCGCAGCCAGCTGCGCAACCGCGAGATAGCGATGGAGCGGATGGCGGAGGTCGTGCGCACCGCCCTGGCGCGTCCCAAGAAGCGGAAGCCCACCAAGCCTTCCCGCTCGGCGCTGCGCGCCCGGGTCGAGGCGAAGAAGCGGCGGTCGCTCAAGAAGAAGCTGCGCCGCGACACAACCGACGAATGACACCCAAGCCGATCGATCCGGCCCGGCTCCGCGCCGCCGTGGAGCTGCTCGAATCCATTGTGGAGGATCGGGCGACGCTCGCCGGCGTGCCGGACGAAGAGCGCAAGCGCCTGCTGCAGGCCGCGGGCAAGGTCTCGCGCCCCGACGCGATCGATCGCCGGCGACTGCTCAAGGCTTCGAACCGCAAGCGCAAAGCCGAGAAGGTCCAGCGCGAGGAGGACACGTTCGCGGCGACCGGCATCCGCAAGCTTCGCAGCGCGCCCGTGTTCAACACGCCGAACGCGTTCGCGCCGGAGGATTTCGAACAGCGGGAAGTCGAGGACGATCCTGACTTTCGCGAGACTGTGGAGCCGCAACACTGCTACGTCTGCAAGAAGTTCTACGCGCAGATACATCATTTCTATGATCAGCTGTGCCCGGAGTGCGCCGAGTTCAACTACTTCAAGCGTACCGAGCTGGCCGATCTGAGCGGGCGCGTGGCGCTGCTTACGGGTGGGCGCGTGAAGATCGGCTACCAGGCCGGGATCAAGCTGCTCCGCTCCGGCGCGCGCCTGATCGTGACGACCCGTTTTCCGCGCGATTCGGCGGCGCGCTACGCGCGCGAGGCCGATTTTGCGGACTGGGGCGACCGGCTCCAGATCTTCGGGCTCGATCTGCGGCACACGCCCAGCGTGGAAGCGTTCTGCCAGCATCTGCTGGCTACCGAAGACCGGCTCGACTTCATAATCAACAACGCGTGTCAGACCGTCCGGCGTCCGCCGGACTTTTACGAACACATGATGGAGGACGAGGAGGCCGCCCTGTCGACGCTGCCGGAAGCCGCTCGCCGGCTGCTCGGAGCCCACGAAGGTTTGCGCGGCGCGAACATTCTCGGCGGCGGCGACGCGCCCGTGGCGCGACGGGGCGCCGAAGTGATCGGTCTGACGCACGCGGCGGCGCTGTCGCAGGTGCCGCTGCTCCCGGAGGACGTCCTCGCCGACAAGCGGCTCTTCCCGCAGGGACAGCTCGACAAGGACCTGCAGCAGGTGGATCTGCGGGGCCGAAACTCGTGGCGGCTGCTGCTGGACGAGGTGCCGTCGGTGGAGCTGCTCGAGGTACACCTGGTGAACGCCATCGCTCCGTTCCTGCTCAACGCGCGGCTCAAGCCGCTGATGACGCGCACGCCGGAGCATGACAAGCACATCGTGAACGTGTCGGCGGTGGAGGGCCAGTTCTACCGCCGGTTCAAGACGACGCGGCACCCGCACACCAACATGGCGAAGGCCGCGCTGAACATGATGACGCGTACATCGGCGGCGGACTACCATGCGGACGGGATCCACATGAACAGCGTGGATACGGGGTGGGTGACGGACGAGGATCCGGTGGAGATCGCGGCGAGGAAGACGGCGGAGCACCGGTTTCATCCGCCCCTGGACATCGTGGACGGCGCTGCACGGATCGTGGATCCGATTATCGCGGGGTTCAACGGCGGGGAGCACGTGTGGGGGAAGTTTTTGAAGGACTACGTGGAGACCGATTGGTAGAACGACGCTGAGTGATGAGTGAAGACGCGCCGCGCGACTCCCTTCCCCGGTTTCTCGCTCAGCGCGCGCGGAGCGCGTCGGATGGGCGGCTGGCGATCGATGCGGCTGCCGGACTGATCGTCGTCGCCGCGGCGGTAGTGGTTGCGTCGCCCGTAAACGTGATTCTCGCGGCGCTTGGGGCGTGCTTCCTTGCGTTCGGCCTCTGGGGCATCACGGACCGGGAGATCGGCGAGCGTCGCGGGACGATTGGGCCGATCGGCGGCGCGCTGCTCGTCGCTGCCCGGGCGGTCGCGGCAGCAATCGGAGTGATCGGGGGGTTGGGGTTGGTATTTGGCGGGTTGGCCGTGGCACTGGGTACGTGGATTAGTTGAACTACGCCGCACGCAATACGCACCGCTTTTCCGCGCACCCCGAATAACATTCAGTCGATGGACCCGATCCCTTCCACACCGTCCGATTCCCAGCGCGCCGCAATAGAAGCGCCGTCCGGTCCCATGCTGGTCCTTGCCGGCCCGGGCGCCGGCAAGACGTTCTGCCTGATCGCCCGCATCCAGTATCTGATCGAGACCCTCGGCATCGCTCCCGAGCGGATCTGCGCGTTCACGTTCACCAACAAGGCCGCCGGCGAGATCGCGTCGCGTCTCGAACGCCAGCTCGGTGATCGCGCCGAGCACATCAAGCGCGGCACCATACACTCGTTCTGCGCCGAGCTGCTGCGCGAGCTCGGGTCGCTCATCGAGCTGGAGTCCGGATTCGGGATCGTGGACGAGGAATACCAGCGCTCGGTCCTGCGTCGGCTCGAGGGCCACCGTCCCTGGCACCGCAGCGTACTCACGCGCATCTCGGCGCACAGGTTTCGCGGCGACGAGTTGCGGCGCAACGACCAGGATCTGTACGACAGGTATCGCCGCTTTCTCGAGCAGCGCAACCTGCTCGACTTCGACATGCTGGTGCTCAAGACTGCCGAGCTGCTGCGCAATAAGGAAGCGGCGCAGCTGATACGATCGCGGTGGGACTGCGTGCTCGTGGACGAGTTCCAGGATCTCAACCGCATCCAGTACGGGATCATCCGCGAGCTAGCGCGCGAGCATCGCAACGTATTTGCAGTCGGCGACGACGAGCAGTCCATCTACTCCTGGGCCGGCGCCGACCCGGAAGTGTTCGTCCTCTTCCAGGAGGACTTCGGCGCCGCGCGCGCGGAGCTGGGCGAGAACCGCCGCTGCCCGCGCGAGGTCGTCACTCTCGCACGCCGGCTCGTTACGATCAACACGCCGATCTTCCGTGACCGCGTGCACGCCGAAGGATCGGACCGTGACTCTCCCTTCCCGGTGGTTGCCTGGTCGTTCCCCGACGAAGACAGCGAGATCGCCTGGGTGTTGGACGACGTGCGGCGGGATCGCGAGGAGCATTCGCTCCCCTGGGACGAGTTCGCCTTGCTCTACCGAACCAATGAGATGGGCAGTGCCGCGGAAGCGGCGTTCCTGTCCGCGGGGATTCCGTGTCGGCTCGCCCAGGGCCGCGCGCTGTCCGAGGATCCCGTGGTCGGATACGTCATCGCGGCGCTGCGGGTGATCCTGCGCCCGGAGGACGAGATTCACAGGGAGAATTTCCTCCGTGTCGTGCTGCCGAAAGCGCTGTTCGACGACGTGCGCGCGAAAGCCGACGAAGGCCGGCGCGAGCTGCTCGACGATCTCAGGGAGCTGGCCCGCGCGCTCCCGCGCGATCACGGCGACGCAAAGAAGCTGTGGCGCGCGCTGTACGCGCTCGAGAATCTCGCGGCGCTCGGCAGCCAGCACACTGAGCTGGGGGCGCTCGTCGAGGAGCTGCTGTCACATCGCGTGGGCGAATACCGTACGGTGCTGGAAGAGCACCACGACGAGCTGTCCGATCCGCTGGAGGATCCGGACGTCGTGAGGCTCGCGGGACGCCTGTCCGATGCGCTTGCGACGAACCGGCCCGTATGGCTGGCGCCGATGGGCGGCGCCGAGATCCCGCTCAAGGGAATGCTGCTCGCCGCGGGGCTCGTGGACGTGCGGTTCGGCGGCGCGCCTCCGCCGGAAGCAGAGGTCGTCACCGCGGTGGCGGTGCCGGAGCTGGGGGTCGCGCTCGGCGTCTTCAAGGCGGTACAGCTTATCCGCGCGAGCGGATTCAGCAACAGGTTCCGGGATTTTACCGCGATCGATCTGGAGACGACGGACAAGGACATCGAGACCGCGGAGATCGTGGAGATCGCCGCGGTGAGGGTCAGGGCCGGCAAGATCGTCGAGGAGATGGGCTCGCTGGTCAGGCCGCGCGTGCCGATCACGGCGGGCGCACGGCGCGCGCACGGGATCAGCGACGCCGACGTCGGCACCGCGCGGCACTTCGAAGAGGTGTGGCCGGAGTTTCGTGACTTCTGCGGGGGTGACCTGCTCGTCGCGCACAACGGCTACCGGTTCGACTTCCCGGTACTGCGCCGCATGACCGCCGCTCTGGGCGCTCCGCAGATGTGCACGTACGACACGCTTCCGCTCGCCCGCGAGCTTCACCAGGGGAGCGCCAAGCTGGGCGACATCGCGGGCCGGTACGGGATCGACACGGGCCAGGAGCACCGCGCGCTCGACGATACGCGGACACTCGCGCACGTTTTCCTCGCGCTCGGTGAAGGCAAGGTCGCGCGCGCCCGGAAGACCGCGCTGGTGAACCTGCTCGACCAGCTCGGCGTCGCGCTCGCGCTTGCGGATCAGGAATCGCTCTGCACGGAGGCGAAGCTGCTTCGCCGGCTCACCCCCTTCTATTCGCTGAGCAGCCGCAGCGACTGCCTCGATCTGTATCGCGGAGAGCGGGAGCTGGCGGGCGATGACCGGCTGCCGCCGGTGGAAGACGTCATCGAGCTGTTGGGAGGCGAGAGCCGCATGACCAGGATCCAGGCGGACAAGAGCGCGGAAGACCGGTATCCCGCCGCGATGAACCGGCTGCGTCCGTTGATCGAGCAGTTCGCTGACAAGCCGCTGCGCGAGCAGATCTCCAGCTTCCTGGAGCGCGTCGTCCTGTCGAGCCGCGACGTGGAGCTGAGCAGCGGGCGCGTGAACCTCCTGACGCTGCACTCCACCAAGGGACTCGAGTTCTCGCGCATCTACATCGTGGGCGTCGAGGACGCGCAGCTTCCCGGCGGGCTCGGACGAAACCCGGGTCCGACCAAGCGCGACATCGAGGAATCGCGCCGCCTGCTGTACGTGGGTATGACACGCACCAAGGACCGGCTGGTGCTGACGCGCGTGGACGTCCGCCGCGGGGTGCCCACCGGCGGCAAACGTTTCCTCGACGAGATGGAAGTGGTTCCCCGCAGCGCGATCTAGAGGCGCTTGACAAGCCGGCGGGCCTTGCCACATATTTAGACCGTTGGCTAATTATGTAAGTACACCGCCCGTATTCAAGGATGCCATGAACGACGTCTTTCGCGCGCTGTCCGATCCGACCCGGCGCGAGATCCTCGAGCTGTTGCGCAAAGGTCCTCGCTCGTCGGGCGAGATCGCCGAGGAGTTCTCGACGAGCTGGGCCACCGTATCGCGCCATTTGAGTGTGCTGCGCGATGCGGATCTCATTCTGGCGGAGCGCGACGGACAGCACATCGTGTACGAGCTCAACACCACCGTCTTCCACGAAGTCGTAGAGCACCTAGTCAAATGGCTCAAGCCCGGGAAGTGACTCATGCGTAAATGGATTCCGCCGGCGATTATCGCCGTGGCGTTCATCGCCTCAGCCGCGGTGTACTCCGATCTGCCTGCGCGCGTTCCGTCTCACTGGAACGTCGCCGGTGAGATCGATGGCTGGATGAACAAGGAGTGGGGCGCGTTCGTCATGCCACTCACCCTCGTCGGTCTGCTCGCGATGCTGCACGTCCTTCCGAGGATCGATCCGCGCGGGGCGAACTACTCCAAGTTCAGGAGCACGTTCGAGAGCGTGATGATCACGACCATGGCGTTCCTGCTCGCCGTGCACCTGACCATGCTCGCGATCGCCCTCGGCAAAGACGTCTCGATGACGCGGGTAATTCCGCTTGGTATCGGACTGCTGCTGATCGTTCTCGGAAACCTCATGCCTCGCACCCGATCGAACTGGTTCGTGGGGATCCGGACGCCGTGGACGTTGTCGAACGACAGGGTGTGGGAGCGCACGCACCGGCTCGGCGGGCGATTGATGGTAGCCGCCGGCGCGCTCGTGATGCTTGCGGGCATCTTCGCTCCACTGCGCTCCGCGCTCGTCCTGATCGCCAGCGCAGTCACCGTCTCGGTGGTGGTGTTCGCGTACTCGTACGTCATCTGGCGCACCGACCCCGACGCCCGAAAAAACCCCGCGGGCCGAGCATGACCTGGCGATAAGACTTAACTTCCGGGTGTAGCGCACCGCGACACTCACCCGGGAGCCGCCCGTGACAACGCTGATCGTGATCCTCATCGTCGCCGCACTGCTCGTGTTCGGCGTCATCGCGCTGTACAACAAGCTCGTCGGACTGCGCGTCCGCGCGCAGAACGCCTGGTCGGACATAGATGTGCAGCTCAAACGGCGCGCCGACTTGATTCCGAATCTCGTGAGCACGGTCAAGGGATACGCGACGCACGAACGGGGCACGCTCGAGGCTGTGACCGAAGCCCGCACGCGTGCGGTAGCGGCGCAGGGCGCCCCACCCGCGGAGCGCGCCGTCGCCGAAGCGCAGCTCACGTCCGCGCTGCGCGGGCTCAACGTGGCGGTCGAGGCGTACCCGGAGCTGCAGGCGTCGGGCGGGTTCCGCGATCTGCAGGCGCAGCTCACCAACATCGAGGAATCGGTGCAAAGCTCGCGGCGGTACTACAACGCCGTCGTGCGGGATCTCAACACGTCGATCATGACGTTCCCGTCGAACATGATCGCTGGGCCGATGGGATTTCAGCCGCTGCAGTTCTTTGAGGCCGAGGCCGACGACAAGGTCCTGCCCCAGGTTCAGTTCTAACGGCTCCGGGAAAGGCGCTGCGCGCTGCCGCGTGCTCGCGGCACTGGTGCGGGAATAGAATGAAGCGCTTCGGCTCAGCCTGGGGGATCGGGCTGGCGGTGGCGGTGCTGCTCGCGTCCGTCGCTGGGGCGCAGGAGCGATCGCTCCGAGTCGTCAAGTTCGACGCGGTGCTCGAGGTGGGCGCGGACGGAATGCTCGACGTCACGGAGAAGCTCACCGTCGAGTTCAAGGGTGAGTGGAACGGCGTGCGCCGCGAGCTGCTACTGAGGCACAAGACCGCGCGGGAACGGCGCGTGAAGCTCGACGTGGACGTCGGGGAGATCACCGACGCTGCCGGTCAGCCCCTCAAGGTCGAGCGCGAGCGCGAGGGAGGACTGCTCATCCTCCGCATCTACGTTCCGGACAACCGTGACGCCACGCGGCAGGTTGTGATCCGCTATCGCGTGTCCAACGCGATTCGCTTCTTCTACGCCGACAGCGACGTCGGCGAGCTGGACGAGCTGTACTGGAACGTCACTGGCAGCAGCTGGGAGTGGCCGATTACGCGCGCCCGGGCGCGCGTCGTCCTGCCACGCAACGTCCGGCCCTCGCAAGTCGCCGTGTACACCGGCGCCGAATTCTCCGAGGCCGCCGAGGCGGACATAGATACCCTCGGCAACACGGTGACGTTCACCACGCGGCGCGAGCTGAACGCGTACGAAGGCATGACCGTCGGCGTGGGCTGGCCGGCCGGCCACATCGCATCGCGACCGAGCCAGCGCGCGCAGCGCACGTTGGAGATAATCAGATGGTGGCCCGCGACGCTTCCCTTTCTCGTTTTTTTTCTCGCCTTCCGCGCCTGGAGCAGCCGCGGGCGGGATCCCAGGGAAGGCGCGATCGCCGTGCAGTACGAACCCGTCGCCGGGCTGTCGCCGGCGGAGATGGGAACGCTGGTTGATCACCGCGCGGAGATGCGGGACATCACGGCGACGCTGGTGGACCTGGCCGTGCGCGGGTACGTCCGCATCGAAGAGATCAAGGAGCGGAAGCTGCTCGGGCTGCTGTCCGATACCGAGTTCCACTTCCATCTGCGCAGGCCCAGGGAGGAATGGTCCGGCCTCGCCGGACACGAGGAGCGGTACCTCGGGGCGCTGTTCGAGGGAGAGAGCTCGGTGAAGCTCTCTGATCTGCAGGACAAGTTCTACAAGTCCCTCCCCGGGATTCGGGACGCATTGTACGAGCAGCTCGTGGAGCGCGGCTTCTACAAGCACAGGCCGGACAGCGTCAAGAACAATTGGATCGGCGGAGGGGTGTTCCTATTCGCCGCCGGCATCGGCGCCGCGTTCTGGGCGGCCGCATCGAGTGCGGCCTGGGTCTCACCCGTGGCGCTCGGGGCAGCGGCGATCGTAAGCAGCGTCACGCTGCTCGTGTTCGCGCGGCTGATGCCCGCCAGGACGGTGGACGGAGCGCGCGCGCGCGAAGCGGCGCTGGGCTTTCGTGAATTCCTGAGCCGAGTGGACAGCGACCGGTACAAGCGCATGATCACGTCACCGGAGATGTTCGAGCGCTTCCTGCCATACGCGATGGCGTTCGACGTCGAGGAGAAATGGGCGCGCGCGTTCGAGGACATCTATCGCGAGCCGCCGAGCTGGTACACGGGAACGGGTACCGGGCAGTTCCATGCGACGGCGTTCTCGTCGAGGATGAGCGCGCTGTCGTCGGCGGCGAGCAGCACCATGGCTTCGAGCCCGAGCTCGTCGGG
>JBPPMH010000077.1:0-6701 GCA_051305945.1 Gemmatimonadaceae bacterium | reverse complement strand
TTGTCACTTGGTGTAACTCGCAACACGTCTGACTCTGGATCTGAAGAGTCCAGGTTCGAGCCCTGGTGGGGCAACTGAAGCCAATCGGCCGACAGGCTGATTCGCTTTTTTCATTTTACGCTAGCCCGGGCTAGCGAGCCCCGCCTTCAGCCGCTCGAGGTAGCGCGCGACGTCGAGCCCGTCCACCAGCGCGTGATGCACCTCGACCGCGACCGGCATCAGCCAGCGACCGCCCCGCTGCGCGCACTTGCCGAACACCACGCGCGGAACGGAATCGCTTCCGCCATTCAGCGCGTTGGTGAACGCGGTGAACCGCATCCACGGCAGGCTGGAGTGGTAGATCAGGTCGTCTTCCCCAGGACGTGGCAACACCAGCGGAGCGACCCGCTTCGCCACGGCGACTTCGTCCACTGCATGCGCGTTGAACTCCTCCAAGCTGCGCGCGGGCGGAAATATTCCGAAGCCGAATGTGTCGTCGTCGCGCAGGATCGTCGCGCTCGCGCGCACGCTGTCGTGCACCCACACGCGTTCGCCGCGGATCCGCAGGCGGAACGCTTCGGTGTCGTTCGCCGCGCGCAGCGAATGAAACAGCGTCGCGACGTAGAACGACGGCGACTTCGCCCGGCGGCACCGTTCCCAGGTCGCGGTCGCGTCCACGTCCACGCACACGCTGAAAAACGGGTCGGCGAATCCCCGGAAAAGATGGAAGTGCTCGCCGCGCTTCCAGCCCGCGACGTCGAAAAAGTGTCCGGGGGCTTCGGGGGGCTGGCTCATCGGGGCAATGGTAACCAAAAAACATCCCGCCGAACACGCGCCCCGGCCAAACACCGCTTGAGCTTTAGGGGTTCAACGGCTTCACTTCCCTGTGTCATGAAATACGTACCGCTCGGAACCACCGGCGCGTCGGTCTCTCCCATCTGCCTCGGCTGCATGACGTTCGGCAGCAAGGCGTGGCGGCCATGGGTCGTGGAGGAGAGTGACGCGCGGCTGATCTTCAAGAAGGCGATCGAGGCCGGCATCAACTTCTTCGACACGGCCGACATGTACTCGCTCGGCGTGAGCGAGGAGATCACGGGGCGCGCCGTGCGCGACATGGCGAAGCTCGACGAAGTGATCGTGGCCACCAAGGTGTACTGGCCGATGACCGACGCCCCCAACATGGGTGGGCTGTCGCGCAAGCACATCATTCAAGGTTGCGAGGCCAGCCTCCGGCGGCTCGGTCTCGAGCGCATCGACCTGTATCAGATCCACCGGCTCGACGGCAAGACGCCGATCGAGGAGATTCTCGCCGCGCTCGACCATCTCGTGCGCGCGGGGAAGGTGCTGTACGTCGGCGCCAGCTCGATGTACGCGTGGCAGTTCGCGCGGATGTTGAGCGCGGCCGAGCGCAAGGGGTGGGCGCGGTTCGTCACGATGCAGAATCACTACAACCTCCTGTACCGCGAGGAGGAGCGGGAGATGAACCCGCTGTGCGATTCGGAAGGGATCGGGCTGTTGCCGTGGTCGCCGCTCGCGCGCGGTTATCTCGCGGGCGCGCGGCGCTCCTTCGACGACCGGGAGTCCACGCAGCGCGCGAAGACCGATGAGTACGGGCACACGCTCTACACGGAGAGCGGTGACTGGGACGTGGTGGAGGCGCTGAACGCCGTCGCGGCCGCGCGGGGGGCCGCGCCCGCGGAGGTCGCGCTGGCGTGGCTGCTGTCGAAGCCGGCGGTCACGGCGCCGATTGTCGGGACGA
This sequence comes from Gemmatimonadaceae bacterium, assembly GCA_051305945.1. Lineage (GTDB taxonomy): Bacteria > Gemmatimonadota > Gemmatimonadetes > Gemmatimonadales > Gemmatimonadaceae > JACDCY01. Next base: position 4,963 of record JBPPMH010000077.1, on the reverse strand, counting down.
CAAAGGCGAACCATCTGGACGCGGCCATCAGAGCGACCGAACTCGAGCTGTCCGCCGAGGAGATCGCGCAGCTTGAGGCGCCGTACAGGCCGCATCCGATCGCGGGGCACAGCTGACCCTGGCTCGCCGCGGCGGAGCCACGTAGTTTCGTCGGGCTTCGGAAACGCATCCAATCGAAGGGGAGACCGCAGCATGAAGTATCTGATAGCCATTGCTTCGATCGTCGCGCTGCCGCTGGTAGCGTCGGCCCAAAGACAGAGCGTGCAAGTTCTCCCGCCCGCGCAGCAGATCGCGCTGGCCGTGCTTCCCGCGCCCCCGGGCCTGCGCGAGGCATCCACCGTGCTCGGGTATCGTCCCGACGGGCAGCTTGTTCGGTTGCGTGTTGGGGACAACGGCATCATCTGTCTGGCCGACGACCCTCGCGAGCCGCGCTTCCATTCCGCCTGCTACCACGAGTCGCTCGAGCCGTTCATGGCGCGGGGACGCGAGATAAGGCGGATACACGGGTCGGACAAGCGCGAGCTCACGGACAGCCTTCGTCTGGCCGACATCCGCGCAGGCAGGATCAGGATGCCGGCGCACGCGGTGCTCTATCAGATATTCGCGGCGGACGACAGCGTGGACGTGGCGACGGCGACCGTGAAAAGTCCGTCGTACCTGGACGTGGTGTACATCCCGGGAGCGACGCCGAAATCGACCGGCCTCACGACGGACGCGCTACGGGGAACGCCCTGGCTGATGTATCCGGGGAAGCCGTGGGCGCACATCATGATCGTGCGCTAGAAAAAAACCGCCGTGCTCAGTGGTCCATCCGCAGGGCCTGTGCTGCGCGGACTTCGGGCAGATTGGGATCGAGCGCGATGGCGCTGTCGAGCGCCTGGTTGAACAGGGACGCGCGGCGCTGGTCGGCTGGATCGAGCGCCGCCCACCAGAAGCGCGCCTCGGCGAGCCGCGCGAAAGCCTGCGCGTAGCGCGGGTCGAGCTTGACGGCTTCCTCGAATGCCTCGATCGCCGGCGCGAGGAACGGCGCGTTAGCGCTGTCCTGCCGCGAGCGGCGGAAATAATCGAGCCCGCGCACGTAAGCTTCCCGCGCCTCCGGGACGCGCGTCGCGGAGGACCGAAGCGCATCGGAGGCTTCCGCCGGCTGCGATGAGCGCGACTTGTAGTTCAACGCCGCCAGTCCGAGCGACGTGGCGACGAGCACGCCGATGACCGCCCGGCTCATCCATGGCGCGCGCGCCGCCTGCACCGCGTCCCCGGTCACTCGCACTTCCGGGGACATGCGGTCCAGCTCCTCCACGATCAGCTCCGCCGTCTGCGGCCGCGCGGCCGGGTCCTTCTCCATGCACCGCATCACCAGCCCGGCGAGCGCGGGCGGGACGTCATCGCGCACGCCGGCCAGCGGCGGGGGCGCTTTCGTCAAATGGGCGGTGATCACTTCGCGGTGCGACGTCGCCGGAAACGGCAGCTTCCCGGCCAGCAGGTGATACGCGGTGACGCCGAGCGAATAGATATCCGACCGATGGTCCATCGCCGGATCGGCCGTGGCCTGTTCTGGCGAGATGTAGTCCGGCGTGCCGAGCGAAGTGCCGGCGACGGTGAGCGTCGAATCGCCCGGATCGTCCTCGACCTCGCGGGACGATGAAAGGGCTTTGGCAACGCCGAAGTCGGTCACCATCGCGGCGCCGCCCGAAAGAAGGATGTTCGCCGGCTTGATGTCGCGGTGCACGACGCCATCCTCGTGCGCGCGCCCGAGCGCGCAGGCCACGTCGCGCAGAATGCGGATCGCGCCACGCACTTCGACTCGCTCCCCCCGCTCCAACAGTGCGCGCAAGGACTCGCCGCGGACGTAGGGCATGGTGAAGTACGGCAGCCCGTCGGCTTCGCCCGCGGTCAGCACCGTGACGATGTTCGGATGCTGCAGCCGCGCGGCGAGCGCGATCTCGCGGCGGAAGCGGGTGATGGAGATCCCCGCGGCCAGCTCCGGCAGCAGCAGCTTCACGACGATGTCCCTGCCGAGCGAGCGATCGTGCGCCAGGAAGACGCGCGACATCCCGCCACCGCCTAGCTCGCGCCGCAGCTCGTAGGTGGAGCCGAGCGACGCGGCCAGCTTCTGCGCCAGCGGGTCGAAGTCGGGTGGATGCGGACTGTCGGGGGTTTTCACGGGCTACAAGCTACAACGTGGAGGAAGCGACACGGGTCAGTCAACCGACTCAGAGCGAAGCTGGCGCTTGAGGCTGACGAGCGCGGTGCGCGCGTGCTTCGCCGCCTCCGACGAAGGGTGTGTGGCGATCAGACGCCGTAGCTCGGACACGGCGGCGTCGGGGTTGGACAACTGACCTGTGTACAGATCGATGAGGCGGTTGGTCACGTACATGTGACTCTCCGCGGGCAAGTCGGGCCGCCGCTGCGCCTCGCGAAACAGCTCCGCCGCGCGCTTCGGATCGCCGTGTTTGGTGTGCAGGTCGGCCGCGCGGATGATGACGGTGGCGCCGCCGGTGCCCGCCGCGGTGTGTCGCTCGTAGGCGGCGATCGCTTCGGCGTCGTGGCCGCGCGCGAGGAGCGATTCCTCATAGGAAAACGTTTCGTCGTACGTGCCCTGCGGCTGAATGAACGCGCTGAACGATCCACCGGCGAGCCTGCTGACACCGATGATCGCGAACCAGCTCAGAACGAACACGACAACGAAGCCCAGCAGGCCGCCGAGAATGGGGTTGAAGTCGTGCTCGCTGGCGTAGCGCCCGCCACCGTAGGCGCCGAAAAGCCCGGCCGCGATGAACGCACCGCGGAAGGCCTGGAGATAATCGCCGGCTTCCGGTCCGAAGCGATCGAATAGAGTGCGGCGGTACTTCATTCGTCTCCTTCTGGCCGGAACGAGCGGCCAGCCGTAGGTTGGACGCAAACCAACCCGGGAAATATGGGCTTCTCCGTCATCGACTGGCTGATCGTAGCCGCGTATTTCGCGCTGACCGTCGCGATCGGATTCTACTTCACGCGCCGCGGCGGCTCGAGCATGAGCGAGTACTTCAACGCCGGCCGGAACGTCCCGTGGTGGCTCGCCGGCGTGTCCATGGTCGCGACGACGTTCGCGGCGGACACTCCGCTGGTCGTCACCGGGCTGGTCGCGTCGCGCGGCGTGGCGGGGAACTGGCTCTGGTGGAACATGGTGATGAGCGGAATCCTCACCGTGTTCTTCTTCGCGCGGCTCTGGCGCCGCGCCGGAGTCCTCACGGACGTGGAGCTCGCCGAGGTCCGGTACGGCGGGAAGCCAGCGACGTTCCTGCGCGGCTTTCGCGCGCTGTATCTCGCGATCCCGATCAACCTGATCATCCTCGGCTGGGTCACCAAGGCCATGGTGACGATCCTGTCGATCTCGCTCGGGATTTCCCCGTGGGTGGCGGTCGGAATCTGCTTCGCCATCACCGTGGCGTACGCGGTCGCGGCCGGGCTGTGGGCGGTGTTGTGGACGGATTTCTTCCAGTTCATCATCATGATGACCGCGATCATCATCCTGGCGTACTTTGCCGTGGACGCGGTCGGCGGGATCGGCGCGCTGCGCGCGGGCGTGACGGAGCACTTCGGGAGCGAGACAGCGGCGCTCTCCGTGCTGCCCGTACGCATGGGTCCGGACGGGATCATGGCGTACGCGTGGATGCCGCTGCTCGCGCTCACCGTGTTTCTGTCGGTGCAGTGGTGGGCGGCTTGGTATCCGGGCGCGGAGCCGGGCGGGGGCGGGTACATCGCGCAGCGGATCTTCTCCGCGAAGACGGAGCGCGACGGCGTGCTCGCGACGCTCTTCTTCCAGGTGGCGCACTACGCGATCCGGCCGTGGCCGTGGATCATCACCGGGCTCGCGACGGTGATCCTGTACCCGAACCTCGAGAACCGCGAGCACGGTTACGTGCACGCGTTCATGGACTTATTGCCCACACCGTGGCGCGGCCTGATGCTCGCCGGATTCGCGGCGGCGTACATGTCCACCGTGGCGACGCAGCTCAACTGGGGGGCGTCGTATCTGATCAACGATTTCTACAAGCGGTTCATGCGCCCCGGCCGGGACGAGAAGCACTATGTGAATGCCGGACGCGTCGCGACGATTTTCCTCTTCGCCGCCTCGCTGCTCGTCACGTGGCAGCTCGAGACGATCGAGGGGGCGTGGAGGTTCCTGCTCGCGCTCGGCGCGGGCACGGGGCTGGTGCTGATCCTCCGCTGGTACTGGTGGCGGATCAACGCGTGGTCCGAGATCAGCGCGATGACGACGTCGTTCATCGTGTCGCTGCTCGCGTTCGCCTACATCCGCCCGCGGTTCGCCGCCACCGACCCGAACGGCGACGCGTGGGTGATGCTCACGACGGTCGCGGTGAGCACGGTGGTGTGGGTGGCAGTCACTTTCGCTACCAAGCCGGAATCGGACGCCACGCTCGATTCGTTCTACAAGCGGGTGCGGCCCGGTGGACCGGGTTGGGTGACGGTCTCCAACCGGCTGGGCTTCGGGCGCGAGAAGATTCCCGGCGGCGCGCTTGCCTGGAGCAACTGGGTGGCGGGCGTGGTCGCGGTGTACGCCTCGCTGTTCGGGATCGGGAAGCTGGTGTTCCTCGAGTTCGGCACGGGCCTGATCATGCTGCTCGTTGCCGGTCTCGCGTTTTCGTGGATCGCGCGCTCGTTCAGGAACGAGCCCGAGCCGCCGTCGGAGATCACCCGGATGGAGGAGGAGCGCAGGGCCGCGGCGTGAGCCGCGGCCTCACTCCGTGAGGACCTTCGGGTCGCCGAGGTTCATGTCGCGCACCGCGCTGTCGCGGCCGAGCACGCGGCGGACGAAGTCCGGCCACCAGTCGGCCTGCGGGTCGCGATCGCGGTAGGCGTCGAGCGCGGCCCAGGTCTTGTCGTGGATCTGCTGCGCCCTGTCCAGCGCTTCCTCGCGGGAGATCCCTTCGTGCTTCATCGCGCGGCGGCCGATCCGCGC
>JBPPMH010000076.1:0-3651 GCA_051305945.1 Gemmatimonadaceae bacterium | reverse complement strand
TCCTGGGCGCCTGCATCGAAGCGATCGCGGCCCACCCCAGTCCGGTATTTGTCACCTCCATCGTGACTCCGCTCGACGGCGCGTAGCTGAGCCCGGGCAGCGCTGCGGGTCCGGTAGACGTTCCCTCAGCGTACGCCCCGTTGTTATCCGCGGCGTAAGCTTCCTGCGCTGTGGCGAGGTTCCGCAGATCACCCTTCATCATCGCGAAGTATGCCTTCTCCTTCGTGTTCGCGAATTTGGGGATCGCCATCGCTGCGAGAATCCCGATGATCACGACGACTATCAATAGCTCGATGAGAGTGAAGCCTGCTCGTCGTATTTGCATGATTGTCGTCGGAAGCTGACCCGCGGCACGTGCTGAGTTTTCGATGCCGCGCCGGGTGGGACCCGCCCGGCCGAAGCGCCGGGACGGGCCCTACCATTGTCAGATCAGGACGCTACCGGCACTTCGGCTCGCCAGAGGCCGAGGCCGGAGCCGCTGCGCCAGGCGCTAAGCCGTCGTTCGTGTAGAACATGCCGCAGTTGTCGGCCGGATCCAGAGCGACGTGCGTCGCCGTCGCCCACCATCCGTTCGTCCCGTCAAGACCCGTGGTTACCGTTACGCCCGTCGAAGGCGCGTAGTTCAGGGCGACGATGGAGGCGGGTCCGAGGACCGGGCCTCCCGCGAGGTACGCGCCGGAGTTGTCAGCCGAGTAGGCTTCCTGCGCGGTCGCAAGGTTACGCAGGTCGCCCTTCATGGCCGCCTTGTACGCCTTGGCCTTCGTGTTGGCGAACTTCGGGATCGCGATCGCGGCCAGAATGCCGATGATCACCACGACGATCAGAAGCTCGATGAGCGTGAAGCCTTTCCGTTTCCTGTTCTGCATGAGAGCTCTCCAATGGGAGGGTTCGGCAGCCACTGAGTTCAGGCGTACCGGTCGCCCAGTGGTAAGGCAACGCCAGGGCCAGGCGTGCCGTTAGAGCTTAAGTGCCGCTATCCCAACTACTTAGGGCGGAAATCGAGTCAGGGCAAAGCAGGTGTTTGTGTTGCATTCCGCCGCAGCAGTTGCATAATGCGGGGGGCAAGCATCCTTATAGCCCTACTTCTCCGTAGCGTGCGAGCTTCCGGTAGAGAGTCGAGGGATCGATGCCGAGCGCCTCGGATGCGCGGGTCTTGTTTCCGCCCTCTTGCTGCAGAACCCAGGTGATGTATGCGCGCTCGATCACCTCCAACGTCGGGTTCGCCGCCTGGCGATCGGCAACGAGCGGCTCGGAACGCCGCTCCACGATCCGCTCCGGCAGTGCCTTCACTTCTATTACATCACCCTTCGTGAGCAGCGCGGCGCGCTCGAGCGCGTTCTCCAGCTCGCGTACGTTGCCGGGCCACGCATATGACTGCAGCACATCGACGACGTCCGGATCCAGCGTCTTCTGGCGCTCGGCGTTGGCTTCCGCGGTCCGCCGCAGGAACAGCTCCGCGAGGACGGGGATGTCCTCCCGCCGCTGTCGCAATGGTGGCAGGTGAATGGCGATGACGTTGAGGCGGTAGAACAGATCGGTCCGGAACGTTCCGCGGCGAATCTCTTCTTCCAGATCGCGGTTCGTCGCCGCGATCAGCCGGGTGTTGATCGGAACGGCTTCCGTCGCGCCTACCGGGATCACTTCCCGGTGTTGGAGCACGCGCAACAGCTTCACCTGCGTCGCGGGCGTCGTCTCGCCGATCTCGTCGAGAAAGAACGTCCCCGCCCCCGCGGCCGTGAAGAGGCCCTGCTTGTCGCGGACCGCGCCGGTGAACGACCCGCGCACGTGCCCGAACAGCTCGCTCTCCAGCAGACTCTCCGGCAGGGCTCCGCAATTGATGGAGAGAAAGGGACCGTGCGCCCGCGCGGACAGCTCGTGCAGATAGCGCGCGACGATTTCTTTGCCGGTGCCTGATTCGCCCTGCAACAGCACTGTCGATTCGGTGGGCGCGACGGTCTCGGCCACCTTCAGCACTTCGAGCCACGCCGAGCTGGTGCCGGCGGGGCGGCCGGTGTGCTCGCGCCGCCGGATCTCCGCCTTTAGGGTCCGGTTCTCCGCGCGCAGCCGCCGGTGCTCCGCCGCGCGCCGCACGATCGCCAGCAACTGCTCATTTGGAAACGGCTTCTCCAGGAAATAGAACGCGCCGTCATTCACGGCTTGCACCGCCGCCGGTACCGTCGCCTGCGCCGTCATCAGGATCACCGGCATCTCCGCGTCCAGGCTGCGCGCGGCCGCGAGCACGTCGAGCCCGCTCATCGTCGGCATGCGCACGTCGCTGATCACGATGTCGGGGCGCAGCGCCGCCATGCGACTGATGCCCTCGTTGCCGTCGGTGGCGGTGTGAGCAGCGTACCCTTCCTTGCGGAGAAGTATCTCCATCGTCTCGACGATCGCGGGCTCGTCGTCAATTACGAGGACCGAGGTCTGGTTCTCAGACATTGCCGGCTCCATTGGGGCTCTTGGATGATCGCGGAAGCAGAATGGTGAAGCGCGAGCCGCGGGCAGTGCTGTCCACCAGCACCAGGCCCTTGTGCGCGGTCACGGCTCGTTGCACGACGGCCAGGCCGAGTCCGGTCCCGCCACGCTTGGTGCTGACGAACGGATCGAACACCCGCTTGCGTATCTCTTCGGGGATTCCTCCGCCCTCGTCGCTGATACGGATCGCCAGACCGCCGCTCAGGAAAGGTGCTCCGTCTATCGGCGTCTGGCGCGGGGACAGCTCCGCCGCCTCCACGAAGATGTTGCCACCTGGAGGCGACGCCTGAATCGCGTTCAACAGCAGGTTGAACAAGGCGCGGTGCAGCAGGTCGGAATCGCCTTCGATCATCACCGGCGCGCGCGGAAGGCTCCGTGTGATCCGGACGCCAGCCGGTTTGTCGGGATGATTCTCCGCCAGATCGATCGCGCCGCCCGTCACACCTATTGCGTCCACCGGCAACCAGCGGGCGGCGTCCAGGCGGGCGAAATCGATGAAGTCGGAGAGCAGGCGGGAGAGACGGTCCGACTCGCGCTGCACCAGCGAGCTGAGGGCGCGCTCGTCGTCGCTTGCCCTCGGCGAATCGCTCAACTGCTCCACCGCGCTGCGAATGGCCGACAGCGGGTTTCTTATCTCGTGCGCCAGCGACGCGCTCAGCTCGGCGACGGCCTCGAGCTTGTGAGCGCGCGAGCGAAGCTCCTCGAGGTCAGCCTTCTGGAGCCGGAACTGCGCGAGCTCAGCGGCGAGCGCTTCCTGTTCGCTGCCCTGCTCGCGCAGCTTCGCGCTGACGTAACCGCAGCCGGCCGCCACTCCGGCGAAAACTCCGACGCGCAGCCAGAACCTGAGATCGCGCTCGCCGCCGGGGGTCATGACGGCGGCGGCAACGTATATGACGATGCCGAGCGTCGCGATCAGCGCGACACCGCGAGCGGTGAGTAGCAGCGCCGCTTCGGCGGTGACGAGGATGTACAGCGCGGAGAAGCCGGAGCCGATTCCACCGGTCACGTGCACGACCGCGGCCACCAGCGCTAGATCGAACAGCGCCTGGAGGTAGAGAAAAGTCCTTTCGGCCGGCCGCTTGTAGACTTCGGTGTAGATGAGCGACGCAGCGGTGAAGGCCATCGCCACGACCAGCGACAGAGATGCCACGAGCGTGGACGATTCCTCGGTCCTGA
>JBPPMH010000075.1:0-16629 GCA_051305945.1 Gemmatimonadaceae bacterium | reverse complement strand
ATCGTGATGCCGCGCGCCTTCTCTTCCGGCGCCTTGTCGATCTGGTCGAACGCCACCGACTGCGCCAGGCCCTTCTTCGCCTGGATCGCCGTGATCGCCGCCGTCAACGTCGTCTTCCCGTGATCGACGTGACCGATCGTGCCGACGTTTACGTGGGGCTTCGTACGCTCGAATTTCGCTTTTGCCATGACTTTATCCTTTCACTTTGTTGATGATTTCTTCGGCCTTGCTCTTCGGAACTTCCTCGTAGTGGCTGAACTCCATCGAGTACACCGCGCGTCCCTGCGACTGCGAGCGGAGGCGCGTGGAGTAGCCGAACATCTCCGATAGCGGCACCGTCGCCTCGATCACCTGCGCTTCGCCGCGCTGCATCATCCCGCCGATCTTGCCGCGGCGTGACGAGAGATCGCCGAGGATGTCGCCCATGTAGTCCGACGGGCAGACGACTTCGACGTTCATCATCGGCTCGAGGATGATCGGGTTCGCGCGCTTGCAAGCTTCCTTGATCGCCATCGAGCCCGCGATCTTGAACGCCATTTCGCTGGAGTCAACGTCGTGGTACGAGCCGTAAACCAGCTCAGCCCTGATGTCCACCATCGGGTAGCCGGCGAGCACTCCGCCCTCGAGCGCCTCGCGCATTCCTTCGCCGGCCGGCTTGATGAACTCACGCGGGATCGTACCGCCGACGATCTTGTCTTCGAACACGAACCCTTCGCCCTGCTTGGCCGGCTCGATGTTGATGACGACGTGGCCGTACTGTCCCTTACCACCCGACTGGCGGATGAACTTCCCTTCCACTTTCTCGACGCGCTTCTTGATCGTCTCGCGGTAAGCGACCTGCGGGCGGCCGATGTTCGCGTCCACCTTGAATTCGCGCTGCATGCGGTCCACGATGATCTCGAGGTGCAACTCGCCCATGCCGGAGATGATCGTCTGTCCGGTCTCCGCATCGGAGTGCACGCGGAACGTCGGATCCTCCTCAGCCAGCTTCTGCAGCGCGATGCCGAGCTTGTCCTGGTCGGCCTTCGTCTTCGGCTCGATCGCGACATCGATGACGGGCGCCGGGAACTTCATCGCTTCCAGCACGATCGGCTTGTCCTCGTCGCAGATCGTGTCGCCCGTGCGCGTGTCCTTGAGACCGATCGCGGCGGCGATGTCGCCGGCGCGCACTTCCTCGATCTCCTCGCGCTTGTTGGCGTGCATCTGCAGCAGGCGGCCGACGCGCTCGCGCTTGTCCTTGCTCGCGTTGTACACGTACGAGCCCGACTTGAGCACGCCGGAATACACGCGGAAAAACGTCAGCTTTCCGACGAACGGATCGGTCGCGATCTTGAACGCCAGCCCGGCGAACGGCGCGTCGTCGTCCACCGGACGCGTCTCCGGGTCGGTGTGATTCGGCGCGTGCGCCTCGATGGGCGGCACGTCGAGCGGGGACGGCAGGAAGTCGATGACCGCGTCGAGCAGCGCCTGTACGCCCTTGTTCTTGAACGCCGCGCCGCACATGACCGGCACGATGAATCCGCCGACCGTAGCCGCGCGGATGGCGTGCCTGATCTCGTCGTCGGTCAGCGCGACGCCGCCGAAGTACTTCTCGATGAGATCCACGTCGTGCGAGACCGCGGCCTCGATGACTTCGTGGCGCGCCTTCTCGACGGCTTCCTTATAAATGTCGGGCACGCCCACGACTTCGAACTTCTTGCCGAGCGATTCGTCGTCGAAGATGTACTGCTTGCGCTCGATGATGTCGATGTGGCCCGTGAACAGCTCGCCGGAGCCGACGGGCAGCTGGATCGGATACGCGTCCTTCGTGAGGCGGTCGCGGACCATGCTGAGGCAGCGATCGAAGTCCGCGCCGACGCGATCCATCTTGTTCGCGAAGATGATGCGGGGAACGCCGTACCGGTCGGCCTGGCGCCACACCGTCTCGGTCTGCGGCTCTACGCCGGCGACCGAGTCCAGCAGCGCGACCGCGCCGTCCAGCACTCGGAGCGACCGCTCCACTTCCACGGTGAAGTCCACGTGGCCGGGCGTATCGATGATGTTGATGCGGTGTTCGATCCCGTTCCGCTCCCAGAAAGCGGTCGTCGCAGCCGACGTGATCGTGATGCCGCGCTCCTGCTCCTGCTCCATCCAGTCCATCGTCGCGGTGCCTTCGTGCACTTCGCCGAGCTTGTGGCTGCGTCCCGTGTAATACAGGATGCGCTCGGTCGTCGTCGTCTTACCGGCATCGATGTGGGCCATGATGCCGATATTGCGATAGTGCTCCAGCGCCGTATGACGGCCGGTTGCTTTCGATGTGGTTACGCGAGGAGCCGCGGCTGTCGACATGTTCGTTTGATTCAGGCTGCGGAGCGGTTACAGAGAACGAAAACGCGGGTGGACCAGGCGCCCATGGTGGGCCGGTATCCATCCGCAGCCGCCGGGTGCACCCGCCGCTCCAGCACGGGTGGGGACTCGAGGCGCGCCGAAAATCTCTCGGCGGTTTAGTTGTCTCTTACAGTGGCACGGCTCGCCACGCAAAGCGTGGTTTGCCATAGCCTTAGTAATGTAAGCCCCCGGTAGCGGGAGTCAACTCCCCACCTTCCGGTTGCCTTCATTCCTCACCCGGAGTCGTGGGCGGAGGCAGCGCGGTATTTGGGGCCGGATCCCGCGGCCGGCGTTACTTTGGACCCCGTGAACGACCTACGCGACAGGCTGCAGGCAGCTTTGGGAGAGGAGTACCGGGTCGGCGAAGAGCTCGGCGGCGGTGGGATGTCGCGCGTGTTCGTGGCCGAAGACGTCGAGCTTTCGCGCAAGGTTGTCGTCAAAGTCCTGCCTCCCGACCTGGCGGCCGGTCTCAACGTCGACCGATTCAGGCGTGAGATCCAGATGGCCGCCAGGCTGCAACACCCGCACATCGTTCCCCTGCTGCACGCCGGTGCGAAGGACGGCCTGCTCTACTACACGATGCCGTTCATCTCGGGGGAGAGCCTGCGCGGGAGACTCGCGCGCTCCGGCGAGCTGCCGATAGCCGATGCCATTCGCATACTGGTGGAAGTCGCCGACGCGCTGGAAGCAGCGCACGCGGATGGAGTGGTGCACCGCGACGTGAAGCCGGAGAACATCCTGCTCGCGCGCAACCACGCACTCGTCACCGACTTCGGCGTGTCCAAGGCGCTGGCGAACGCGACCGGCGAATCCAACCTCACGTCGCTCGGCGTAGCACTTGGCACGCCCGCGTACATGTCGCCGGAGCAGGCGGCCGCGGACCCGAATGTCGACCACCGGACCGACATCTACGCGCTCGGCGTTCTGGCGTACGAGCTGCTGACCGGCCGGCCGCCATTCACGGGAGCTACTCCGCAGCAGGTGCTCGCGGCGCAGGTGACCGACAAGCCGCAGCATATCACCGCGGCTCGAGCGAGCATTCCTGCTCCCCTTGCCGCGGTGATCATGCGCTGCCTCGAGAAGCGCCCCGCCGACCGGTGGCAGACCGCCGAGGAGCTGCGCGCGCAGCTCGAGGTCCTGGCATCGCCGAGCGGCGCGACGCAGCCGGTCTCCGGAGTGGAGCCTGCCACGCAAGCAGCGCCGCGCCGAAGTTCGCGCGCATACCTGTTCGCTGGTGGCGCCGCCGCGGTGCTGGCTCTGGCGCTGGTGGCGAGCACGTTCCTCAACTCCAGTGAGACGGGGTTCGAGATCGAGCAAGCCCGGCAGCTCACGAACGAGCCAGGGGCCGAGACGATGCCGGCTGTGTCGCCCGACGGGCGAATGCTCGCATATGTGACAGCCGCGGGAATCTTTGTGCGCCAGCTGAGCGGCGGAAAAGCTGTGCAGATCGCCCGTGGCTTGGCTCCCAGCTGGTCACCCGACGCTTCCCAGATCGCGTACGGCAGCGACCGCGGCATCTACGTCGTGCCGGCTCTGGGTGGTACGCCGCGGCGAGTTCTTTCCGACGCAGGGGCGCCGTCGTGGTCGCCCGATGGCAAGTCGCTCGCCTACGTAGGCAGGGACGCCTGGGTACGAATTGCCGACGCCGATGGACGCAACCCGAGAAACGTCGCGCAGGCGCGGGACCCGTACTCGATCGCCTGGTCGCCCGACGGATCCCGGCTCGCGTTCGTCGCCGACAACTCCGCGTGGGTAGCCGGCAATATCGCTCCCAGCGCGATCATGATCGTAGACGCAAGCGGTGGAAAAGCCGTGGCGATCACAGATTCGCTGAACCTCAACACCAGTCCGCGTTGGTCCGCGGACGGGTCCGGAATCTTTTACGTGTCGAGCTCCGGCGGAGGACGCGACATTTATTTCCGGCGCATTGACCGGAGAGGAAGAGCCGCGGGGGAGCCACAGCGCCTCACCACCGGCCTCGCGCTCCACGCTATCTCGACCTCGGCGGACGGGTCGGTCCTCGTCTACTCGACGTTGACCTCGGCCGTCGGAATATGGTCGGTGCCGATCCCCTCCGGCGGGCCGGTGTCGGTGGCAACGGCACGCCAGCTGACGGCCGCGAACGAGCGCATCGAAGCCCTCAGCGTTTCGGCCGACGGCAAATGGATCGCTTTCGATTCGGATCGCTCCGGCAATCAGGACATCTACCGGATGCCGACAGGCGGCGGCGAGCCTGAGCAGGTCACGCGAGATCCGGCGGATGATTTCAATCCCTCGTGGTCAAATGACGGAGCCGCAATCGCGTTTCATTCATGGCGAGCCGGGAATCGCGATGCGTACGTGATCTCGGCGGACGGCACGGGCGAGCGATTGGTGCTTGGCGGATCCGGCCACGAATACGGGCCGCGCTGGTCGCCTGATGGGAAGTGGCTCGTGATTGAATCGGATCGCACCGGCAAGGACGAGCTTTATATCGTGGCGCGCGATGGCGGTCCGCCGCGGCAGCTCACGAAGAACGGAGCCCATGCCCGTCCCTTCTGGTCGCCGAACGGACGGTGGATCGCGTATGTCAATGAAGACGGGCTGTACATCATCTCCCCGAGCGGCGGCGAGCCGATTCACGTTCGCGATGGCGGCTTTGAGCTTGGCGGGTGGAGTTCGGACAGCCGCGAGGTGTACGTGCTCACCGAAACCGGCGGAGCATTGGCATACGAAGCGGTCAATCTGGAGACGCGAACGGCGCGTCCGCTACTCCGTTTCGACCGTCCCGATCGAATTCCGTATCGCGGGGAATTCGTCGCGCAGAACGGGTCGTTCTACTTCACGGTCGGGACCTACGAAGCCGATCTCTGGACGGTGCAGCTGCGGGCACGCTGAGCTGAATTCCGCAGGGTGGTTCGCCGGCGTCGGCGATTTCCTGCGCACGCTGATGGCACCGGGAGCGAGCCGCCCCTGGCGCGACGTGCTGCGCGAGACCACGGGACAGGAGCTCAAAGCCAACGCGATGATGGAGTACTTCGCGCCGATCTACGCGTGGCTTCAGGAGCAGAACCGCGGACGGACGCACTCCCTGCCGGATCTGTAAGGGCGACGAACCGACAGGAACTCTTGTTGCCTTCGTTAACGGCCACCATCCGAACGAGGGCAAGACATTGAATCACATAAATGGTCTTCTAGCAGCAGCCATTCTCGCTGGCACGGCGGCCGGAGCACCGACCGACACGGTGCGCGCGGACTCAGCCACCAAGCAGGATACCGTCGCCGCAATAGCGCCTACCGCGTCCCTCACGCTGGCAGCGAGCCTGGACGCGCGGATTCTAACGGTCCGCGTCGGCGATTCGGTCGTCGCGACATACGCGGTGGCGGTTGGCGCCGACGGCCATGCCACGCCGACGGGCACCTTCAGTATCCGGAGACTGATCTGGAACCCACGCTGGGTTCCGCCCAAGCAGCCGTGGGCGCGGGGCAAGACCGCGAAGGCCCCTGGCGATCCGGACAATCCGATGCAGACCGTGAAGATCTTCTTCAGGGAGCCCGACTATTACATACACGGGACGCCAACCGTGGAATCGCTCGGCGAGGCCGCTTCCAAGGGTTGCCTGCGAATGGACCCGTTGGAAGTCGCGGACGTTGCCAAGTGGATAATGGAGCACGGCGGCGAGCCGCGCCCGCCGAGCTGGTTCGAGCGCATCAGACGGCTCGCCCGGCGGGAGCATATCGTGACTCTGAAGAATCCGATCATCCTCACCATCACGCCGTAACAAACGCCCATCCGGAGCTGATTCGATGAGCAAGAACAAGCGGACCGGCGGACACCAGGCCCCTGCGAAGCGCTACCTCAAAACAGCGTAAGGGTCAAGCGGAGTGCCCGCCCACCACTTCGTCATGTCGTCGTTCCGTAGAATGGCGAAGTGGAGGTGCGGCGTGTTCGGAGGAGCGTTGCCGGTCGTCCCCACGGTGCCGATTTGCTGCCCCTTCGCGACGGCCTGTCCTTCCCGCAGCGCGGGCGCGTAAGAGTCCAGGTGCGCGTAGTAATAGATGAACTTCCGGGTAGGATCGGCTGCATAGATCGTAAGCCCTCCCCCGCGGCTCGTGAACAGCTTCAGCACCGTTCCGTCGTCGGCCGCGACGACCTGGGTTCCCCTCGGCGCGGCGATGTCGAGCGCTCCGTGCGTGCGTCCCCCGCGCGCATCGGAGAAGCCGCCGGCGAGATTCGCCGGCCTCACGCCAGCGACCGGCACGAGCAGCTTCCGCGAACGCAGCGCGGCGACATCGCCCCTGCTGACGACCGCCGAGCCGCGCGCCGGGACGGGAGCCTGCGCAGGAGCGGCCGCCGGCTCAGGGGCGACCAACGGGGTCTCCGCCGGCAGCAGAGGCCGTTGAGCAGAGGGCGACATGTCCACGATCGGTACTTCAACCGCGACCGCCGGTTTCGCCGCTGGAGCGGCGTCGTCCTCGGCGCAACCGGGCACGGCGAAGGAAACGAACGCCGACAACGCAATTCGCCGCACAAAAAGAACTAAATGTTCCCTGTTCGCCGGGCCTGTTATGGCATTCATCTTGATAGTCCTGGAAGACTCATTCAGCCCGGAAACTCGACAATGTCTAGTAAAATTGGAAGAACACAGCTACTCAGTAGCTTGGTAGTAGTATCACTCGCGGCCAGCGCATGCAGCTCGATGAGCCAGCGCGACCGCGGAGCCGTCATTGGGGCCGGAACGGGCGCCGTCATCGGCGGAGTCATCGGGAACCAGACCGGTTCCACCGCGCGCGGCGCCATCATCGGCGCGGTGCTCGGCGGAGCTGCCGGAGCGGTGATCGGTCACCAGATGGATCAGCAGGCCAAGGAGCTCGACGACAACATCGAAGGCGCTACCGTAACGCGCATCGGCGAGGGAATCGCGGTGTCGTTCGCATCGGGAATCCTCTTCCCCTTCGATTCCGACCAGATCCTCCCTGCCGGCCGCACGAATCTCGACGAGCTCGCGCGCAGCCTGCAGCGGTACCCCAACTCGTCCGTGACGATCGTCGGTCACACGGACAGCGTCGGGACGGACTCGTACAACATGGCGCTGTCACATCGGCGCGCGCACGCGGCTTCGGCGTACTTGCAGACCAAGGGAATCACTTCCAGCCGCATCACCGCGCTGGGACGTGGCGAGACCGAGCCGATAGCGGAGAACGCGACTGAAGCGGGACGCCAGGCGAACCGGCGCGTGGAAGTAGCGATCTACGCGAGCGAGGAATACCGCCAGCGGATATTGCGAGAGAACCCGTAGCCAATTCCGGGATAAAAAACGAAGAAGGCCCCGCCCGTATTCCGGGCGGGGCCTTTTTTCAATCGCTGCGAAGCTCCTACCAGCGATAGTGCGCGAACGCCTTGTTGGCTTCCGCCATGCGGTGCGTGTCTTCCTTCTTCTTCACCGCGTTGCCTTCTCCCTTCGACGCCGCGACGACTTCGGTGGCGAGCTTCTCCGCCATCGACTTTTCGTTGCGGTCGCGGGAGAACGAGATCAGCCAGCGCATCGCGAGCGCCGTACGGCGGTCGGGGCGGACTTCCACCGGCACCTGGTACGTCGCGCCGCCGACACGACGGCTCTTCACTTCGACGACCGGCTTGATGTTGGTCAGCGCCTGCTTGAACACAGTCACCCCCGTCTGGCTGGTGCGCGTCTCCACGAGGTCCATGGCCTTGTAGAAAATGCGCTCGGCCGTGGACTTCTTGCCGTCGTACATCAGCGAGTTGATGAACTTCGAAACCGTCTGACTGTCGTAGCGGGAATCAGGCAGAATGGTGCGCTTCACCGAGCTTTTGCGGCGACTCATTTACTTCTTTCCTCCGGCTGCGCCCTTGGGCTTTTTCGTTCCGTATTTCGAGCGGCTCTTGTTCCGGCCGGTGACGCCCGAGGCGTCGAGTGAGCCGCGCACGATGTGATACCGCACGCCCGGGAGATCCTTCACGCGGCCGCCGCGGATGAGCACGATCGAGTGCTCCTGCAGGTTGTGCCCTTCACCGGGGATGTACGCGGTCACCTCGAAACCATTCGTGAGCCGGACGCGCGCGACCTTGCGTAGGGCCGAGTTCGGCTTCTTCGGCGTCGTGGTGTACACGCGCGTGCACACGCCGCGCTTCTGCGGGTTCGCCTTGAGCGCCGGCGCTTTCTCTTTTTTCTCGACGTCGCGGCGGCTCTGCCGGACGAGTTGATTGATAGTGGGCATTAAATGCGGCTATTGGCTATTGGCTGTTGGCTTTTTGCTGAACCGATCAGCCTCTGCCACGGTACAAAAACTCCAGGACACAAAAGGCGCCCCGCCGTTGCCGGCTGGGGCGACAGAGACTGGTAAAGTTAGATGGGGCGGGAGGTTATGTCAACGGAACTGGGTCTGTCGCCGGGATGAACTCCGGCTTGTCCACCGGCGCCGGAATGAATTCCGACTTGAACACCGGAGCCGGGACGAACTCGGGCTTCGCCCGCACCGCTCTCCCCCGCTCATCGGCGAAGTCGAGCAAGACTGCTTCAGCATTCGACAACCGTTCGTCCAGCTCGCGTATGGCAGTCTCGGCCCTATCCAGAGCAGCCGGCCGCTCGCGCCGACGGGTCCGGATCGGGCCGGATTCAGAAAGATCTCGAAATCTCGGGGAAACGAACATCTGCCTCTCGTTGCTGGTTGCAACACTCTCTATGGCAACCACCGTGCTCCCCGAGCGGCTCGGCTCGGCAATCCTGTAATTCATTGCCCGAACAGGCTTTAGCTTTTCGGGACCAGCCCTCGCGACGGGGCTTCGCATTCACCTGTGTGGACATTTGCGAGGGTTTTGGGCGATTTCCGGCAAGCTCTCTCCCGCGCTCAATCGACCGTCTTTCGGAACCGCAGCACGCTCAGGGAGAACAGCACGATCGCCATCGTCACTAGCGCCAGCGTCTCGGGCCAGATGGCGGACAGCGAGACCGACTTGAGCAGAATCCCGCGCAGGATGGTCAGGAAATACGTGAGTGGCAGCGCCAGCCCGATCCACTGCGCTAATTCCGGCATCGCCTCGCGCGGAAACATGAATCCCGACAGCAGGATGTTGGGCAGCATCACGAAGTACCCTAGCTGCGTCGCCTGGACCTGCGACTTGACCGCGGTGGAGATGAGCAGGCCGATCCCCAGATTCGCCGTGATGAAAGCTCCGGTGATCGCGTATAGCAGCAGCAGGCTCCCGCGAACCGGGATGTCGAACACGAGCTTGCCGAGCAGGAGCACGACCGTCATCTGCACGTAGCCGACGGCTACGAATGGGAGAACCTTCCCGAGCAGCAATCCCGTCTTGCTGAGGGGCGTGACGACCAGCTGCTCGAGCGTGCCGCGCTCGCGCTCGCGCACGACCGCGAGGCTCATGACGATCAAGGCGGTGATGGACAACAGCACGCCGATTACGCCGGGAACGATGTACGCCTCGGAGCGCATCCCCGGGTTGTACCACGGCCGAACGCGAACCTCCAATGGCGGCTGCCCGCCGGTGCGCTCCGCCAGAATCGCCGCGCTGCGGGCTGCGCCCGCGAGTGACGCTCCGGAGATCGCCGCGGACGAAGCCATTGGGTCCGCCGCGTCCACGATGATCTGCGCCGTCGCGCCTCGCCCGCGCTTGATGTTCACGGCAAAATCGGGCGGGATGATCACGGCGGCGCTCGCGTCGCCCCGCTCGATCACGCGGCGAAGCTCCGCGCGGCTCGCCACAGCGCCGGTTACGCGGAAGTTCCCGGTGTTGCGCATGACGTCTATGAACGCGCGGCTCTCGCTGCTCCGCGATTCGTCCAGCACCACGGTCGGCAGATTCCGCACCTCGGTGCGGATCGCGTAGCCGAACAGGACGAGCTGCACCGCCGGCAGCACGACCACCATCGCCAGCGTCAGCCGGTCGCGACGCAGCTGGATGAACTCCTTGCGCAGCATCGGCCACAGACCGGACGCGCGGACCCCGGCGATGATGTTCACGCCGCCGCTCCCTCATCGCGCCGCTGCAGCTCGATGAACACGTCCTCGATCGTCCGCTCCCCGAACTGCTTTGGAATCTCGTCCGCCGTGCCCTGCGCGATCAGATGCCCGCGAGAGAGAAACGCCAGCCGCTGGCATCGCGCCGCCTCATCCATGTAGTGCGTGGTGACGAGCACGGTCGTCCCGCCGCGAGCGAGATCGTAGATGATCTCCCAGAACCGCCGCCTGGCAGCCGGGTCCACGCCAGCCGTCGGCTCGTCCAGAAAGAGCATCTTCGGATGGTGCGCCGTCGCGCACGCGAGCCCGAGCTTCTGCTTCCAGCCGCCGCTCAGCGTACCGGCGAGCTGCTCCGCGCGTGGCGTCAGCTCGAGCTGCTCAAACAGCTCGACGACGCGCGCGTCCAGCGCGGCGCCGCGCAGCCCGTACACCGCGGCGTAGAATCTGACGTTCTCCCGCACCGTGAGATCGTCGTACAGGCCGAATCGCTGCGACATGTAGCCGATGGACTGGCGGATCTCCGACTGCTGCGTGCGCAGATCATAGCCTACGACAGTCGCGTCGCCCGCGCTCGGCGTCAGCAGCCCGCACAGCATGCGGATGGTCGTCGTCTTCCCCGATCCGTTCGGGCCGAGCACCCCGAACACCTCGCCCCGGCGGATCTCGAGGTCGAGTCCCTCTACCGCGACCACCGGGCCGAACGCCTTGCGCAGCCCGCGCGTCTGGACAGCGAGCTCGTTCACGTTGCGATCCGGAGCGGCGCTCACGGGCTCAGGGCGCCGCGCCCGAACGGCGTGGCTCTAGGCGAACCGTGACGGGGAGCCCGGGTTTTAGAGCGCCGGTTGCGTCGGTGAGCGTCACTTTCACGCCGAACAGCAGATCGGCACGCTCGCGTTCGGTGAGCGCGACGCGCGGGGTGAATTCCGCGCGCGACGCAATCGCCGCGACGCGGCCGGAGAAGCGGCGGGAAGGAAAGTCGTCGAGCGTCGCACTGGCCTCGTCGCCTACTCGAATGCGCGCCACAGCCTCGGGACTCAGATAGATCCTGACCCACAGCGAATCCGTCTTGCCCAGGGTAACGACCGGCTCGCCGGGAGCAACCGTTTCACCAGGGTCCGCGAGCCGTCGGATGATCGTGCCGCTCGCGGGCGCGGTGAGCGCCAGCTCCGCTGCGGTGCCGCGGGCCGCGTCGAGTGCGGCGCGCGCAGCGGCGACGTCCGCGCGAGCGGCGCGTATCCGCTCGGGGCGCGTGCCCTCGACCACTAGCTGCCGTCCCTGCCGCGCGGCGCTCGCGCGCTGTGTTGCGACGGTGGCCTGCGCGCGCGCCGCCTCCAGCTCCTGCCGCGAGATCGCGCCGCCGTCGTACAGCGCCCGCGCGCGGAAGTAATCGCGGGCGAGCCTCGCCGCTTCGGCGTCAGCGGCCGTGACTTCCGCCGAGCTCTGCCGCACCTCGGCCGGCCGCGCACCCGCCTCGAGATCCCGCAGCACGGCCTCCGCGCGCTGCAGCGCCGCGCCCCGCACATCGACCTCGGAGCTCGTCGCCGCCTGCGCAAGCAGCGCCAGCGTATCGCCAGCGTGCACGCTCTGCCCATCGTCCACCAGCACGCGCGAGACACGGGCGGGGATGAGCGACGCGACGTCCATCTCCACGACTTCGATCGTGCCCGTGCCCTCGATGCGGTCGTCCTCACCGCCGCCGCACGCGGCGCCCGCGAGCAGCAGCTGAAGCGCGCTCGCGCGCTTGAGCCGGCCGGCGCGAGCGCGGCCGCGCGGCCGCTCCTCGAGCGCGGCCAGCGCAAACGCCACGGCATGCGTTCCGAACTTCTTCATGATTTTCTCCGATACGCCTTTCCGGCCCTCGCCGAGCAGGAGCCCGACGGCCGGGCGGGCGATATGGACGTACATCACCTGGGATACCACCGAGATCGCGGCAAACCGCGCGTCCAGCTCTTTCCTGAACAAGCCCGCGCGCTGGCCCTGCTCGATGATCCCGCACAGCCGCGTGAACACCTTCGCCATGGAACCGGAGATAGGGTCGGCCGCGTTCTCTCCGCGGTGCTCCACCATTTCCCGCACGAATATCCGCGCGAGGTCCGGGTGCGCGCCGAGCACTTCCATCTGGGCGTCGACTACGCCGTGAATGGCGTCCTTGGGAGTGCGCGACTCGCGCAGTCGGCCGCCGAGGTTCTCGGCCATCCCGCCTATGAGGCGCGCCAGGACGGCCCGGTACAGCGCCTTCTTGTCCCCGAAGTAGTAGTACAGCAGCGCCGGGTTCACCTTCGCGCGCGTGCCGATCTGCTTGATCGTGGTCGCGTCGAAGCCGCGGCTGGCGAACAGCGCCTCCGCGGCGTCGAGGATGACCTCTTTCGATTCCTTCCGGGGCATGTGTTTAATTAATCGCTTAATTAAATATTCCGCAAGGTGAACAGTTGGCGCTGGCGGCCGGACGACGACCGGCCGGAACCGCTATCAGAGCGGATCGACTGGCAGCCTGCGGCCCGGCACCCGCCCTTGTCGGTGAACCTGCCCGCCTACTTCCGGAAAGTACTGCAGGAGTAGGCTAGTCACGGCGTGCCGCTGCGGGCGCGGCTCTGCCCGGTGCCGAGCCTCGCAGTGCCAGCTCTCCCATCCGCGAGTAGTCGATCGAGCGCGCGAGGATCCGCGCCGCTTCCTGCGGGGCGTGGAACCCCATCGAGTTCTCCGCCTCGACGAAATCGGCGAAGAATTGCGCCTTCCGCTGGTAATCCCGCGCCGCGGCGAGATTCCGGTTGCCGCTGTCGGCCCGCGCCGCCGCCGCGATCCCCCGCGACAGGTTGAGCACTGCGTCAATCGCGAAGTTGCGCAGCTCGTGCGTCCGGTCCTGGATCGTATGCACCCGCTGCCGCAGCTCATCCTCGGTGACCTTGTGACATGTCTGGCACGACCGGTTGATGTTCAGCATTGGGCTGCGGACCCAGTGGTCGCTGATCTTCTGCGCGCCCTCGCGCACGTACGGCATGTGGCAGTCCGCGCACGCGACGCCCGCGCGCGCGTGCGTTCCCTGGCTGAACAGCTCGAACTCGGGGTGCTGTGCCTTGAGAATCGGCGCGCCGCTGCGCGCGTGCACGAAATCGCGGTGCCCTACCTCGTCGTAGTACGCCAGCATGCTGTCGACCGTCAGCCCCTTCTGCCACGGGTAGACGAGGCGCCTTTCCGCCCCGCGAAAGTAGTACTCCACGTGACACTGGCCGCACACGAAGGTGCGCATCTCCTGCCTGGTCGCGTCGCGGTTCACGTCGTAGTTCGCGATCCCCTGGCTCGCCTTGAGCGCGCGGATCCCCTCGATGAATCCAGGGCGCGTGACCCGCAGCCGCATCGTCTCCGACTCGTGGCAATCAATGCACGCGATCGGCTGCGTGACGTGCGTGCGCGCCTGCGCGTACGTCATCGGGTTGAGCGTCTCGAATCCCTTGATCAGGTCGCCGCCGCCCGCCCGCTTGTACGGCACGTACACGGATGCGTGGCAGTGGATGCACGCACCCGGCTGCGGCGACGCCTGCTGCCGGCCCGTCATCTCCTGGTCCACCAGCATGTACGCGTGTCCGCGCTCCTCACGGAAATCCGTGGAGAACGCGTACCCGTCCCAGAACTCGCGCAGCCGCGGATCTTCCTCGAGGCGTGATTGCGCGACGACCGAGCGTGGGTCGGCGTCCGTCGGCGTCCGCGGCAGCGCCTCGCTCCCGCCGTACCGCGTGCGCTGCTGGTCCACCGTGCGCAGGTACTGGTCGTACTGCAACGGGAAGTTGCGCCCCCACACCTCCGGATCCTGCGTCGTGTCCGTGATGACCACGCTGCGGAAGAACGGATCTCGTGCCTCCTGCCTCCGCTCGAATATGCTCGTTAGTAGCGCGACGATTCCGACGGCCGCGAGCGCCGCGCCGACGGTGAGCACGCCGAGCACCGTGAAAAAGCGCTTCCGGGTGCGGGGCGTCGCGGCATTCGGTTGTGCGGGCGTAGTCATCGAACGGTCTCCATGGTCAGCGGACCCAGTGGCCGACATACTTGTGGCACCGGATGCAGGAAATGGGCTCGCCCGCGCGCGATTCGTCGCTCGCGTGCGGGTCGGGATCTATCGCGCTCACTATCTCGGCGTGGCAATAGCGGCACGCCTGCTCCGTCACGCGGTTATTCCGCGGCGTAATTCGCAGCGGATCCGGATAATTTCCGGTCGTGAAGTAGAAGGAGTGCCAGAACCCGTTCAGCGCCTTGGTCGTGTACTTGCCCACGAGGTTGTGCGGCGTGTGGCAGTCGTTGCACGTCGCCACCGAGCGGTGACTCCCCTTGAGCCAGGCGGAGTAATGCTCGCTCATCACGTGGCAGTTCGCGCACGCCGCCGGGTCGTTGGTGAGGTACGACGCGCCCTTGGCGTAGCCGAACGTGAAGAAGCCGAGCCCCGCGGATATGCCAACGAGCACCGCGGCGGCAATCGCCAGCGCTCGGGTTCGCGTCATTGCTACTGCACCGCAAGCATTCGGATGGTCATTCTCCCGGGCGTCGAGGGTTTACCAGCTAAACCAGACGCATGGAAAGAATCAAGCCGGAGGGTCCTTGGCCGCGGTTATTCGCGTACGGCTGAAGGGATTTCGTGATCCCCTCGCGCAGCGGTTTCATTAACGTGGCGGATGCCGCGGGAAGGAGATAGAGTATGGCCATGGCGATCGGCGTGCCGCTTTATACCGTGGACGATCTCGACGAATTCCCGCGCGACGGGAACCGGTACGAGCTGCTGGATGGTGTACTGCTGGTGACGCCCGCCCCGTCCATGTCGCACCAAACGATCGCGAGTCGTCTTCAGCTTCGGCTCAGCATGGCGGTCATGTTGACGGGTCAGGGGAATGTCGTTGGTCCGGGGGCGGTGGTGCGACTGCCGAAGACCCAGCTCGAGCCCGACATACTCGTGTTTCCCGCGGGCATTCGCGCCGGCGCTCACTGGCGCGAGGTTCACGAGCACTGGCTGGCGGTCGAGGTCCTGAGTCCTTCGTCGCGCGTCTACGACCGCGAGTTCAAGCGGGACGCGTACCTGACGTTGGGAGTCCGGCAGGTGTGGTTGATCGATCTGTCGGATCGGAGCGTCGAGGTGTGCCGCGGCGTAGGGGAGAGCGAGATCGTGCGTGATGTCGTGCGGTGGCGCGTGCCCGACACCGACACGCAAGTGTCCATCGAGCTCGACGAGATATTCGCCGGCCTGTAGGCCCTGGGCCGAGTTGGCCAGGAGCAGCAACGAACAAAGCCTCGGGCTCAACGGCAGAGGGCCTCACTCCAGCGCGCGTCTTAGCGAAGCGTAGCGCGCAGGGGTGAGGCCCTCAGTCGTTGAGCCGCGGGAAGATCCCGAACCCTAGAGCTCTTCCTCCGCGAACACCGGCGAGACCGACACCTCAGCCTCGGCCGGAGTAAGTGCGAATAACGGCTGAGCCGCGGCCGCCGCGATCGCGGCCTGCTCCTCCGCAGTCGGCACGTCCGGGCCGCTCTCGACATCTACCTCGTGATACCGGTACATGCCCGTACCCGCCGGGATGAGATGTCCGATGATGATGTTCTCCTTGAGTCCAAGGAGATCGTCCTTCGCCCCGCGAATCGCTGCATCGGTCAGCACACGCGTGGTCTCCTGGAAGCTCGCCGCGGAGATGAACGACTGCGTCGTGAGACTCGCCTTGGTGATGCCGAGCAGCAGCGGCTCGGAAGAAGCCGCCACTTCCTTCTTCTTCTTCGAGCGCTCGTTCACGTCGCGGAAGACCTGCTTGTCCACGTTCTCGCCCTCGAGGAACTCGGTCTCGCCGGAATCCAGGACGCGGACCTTTTGCAGCATCTGGCGCACGATCACGCCGATGTGCTTGTCGTTGATCTTCACGCCCTGCAGCCGGTAAACCTCCTGCACCTCGTTCAGCAGATACTCCTGCACCGCGCGCGGTCCCTTGATCCGCAGAATGTCGTGCGGATTCACCGGACCTTCGCTCAGCCTGTCGCCCGCGCGCACGCGATCGCCCTCGTGCACCCGCAAGTGCTTGCCGGCGCCCACCTCGTATAGCTGCGCTTCCTGCGTGTCGTCCGGCACCTGGGCCTGTCCGCTCGCTCCCTTCTCCATTCGCATCGGCTGCACGAAGATCTCGCGCTTGCCGCGCTTGATCTCGCCGAACCGCACGAAGCCGTCGATCTCGGAGATCGTTGCCGGATCCTTCGGACGACGGGCCTCGAACAACTCGGCCACGCGCGGAAGGCCGCCCGTGATGTCGCGCGTCGTGTAGGCCT
>JBPPMH010000074.1:0-32894 GCA_051305945.1 Gemmatimonadaceae bacterium | reverse complement strand
CTATTCCGCGTAGAGAATGATGTCGTTGTTTTTTTCAGCAAACTCGATAATGCGGCTGATGATGTGAGCACGATTTTTCACGAGACCGGGGAGAGACGCAAACTCCGGCTCGAGAAGGGTCCTCTGAATATCCGCCTTGAGCTTATTGCGGGCGGGAATGCTTTCCCAAAATCCCGTAAGCCGTAGCTCGCGTTCGACGACAAGGAACACCTTCTGCGTGAGGTCGACCAACCGGCTGATCCTGTCCTCCTCGGACATGCCGTACGGCGGCGCAGATTCCGCGACCCTCATTGTACCAGTCACTCCGACGGCCTCGCCTACACCGAACAGTTCCCGCCGGAACATTCGGAATAGCGGCATCTGCTTCTTCCGGTGAAGGCCATACGTCGGTTCCTTGCTGGCGTCGATTATGCGCGCGCGAAGTTTCTCTAACTCCTCGTAGATCTTGTTCCAGTTCTCCCGGAACTCTTCAAAGATTGCAGCCAGTGCCTGCGCGAACGACGCTTGCAGCTCGGGATCGTCGTCGAGTTCAACTTCCAAGTGATGACGAATGGCATGCTGAATCTCTGCGGCTTTCGTCTTGGTGCGGTTCCGCGTACTAACATCTTTCTGGAAGTCCTCATCCAAAATCGAGATGGGTGGAATTTTGACATCAATACCTCGCGACTCGAGATACGCGTCAGTGAGAGCTCGCAGCTTCGGAGGGATGCCCTTCATGCTCAAGCGCGCGTCGCGAAAGTGTTTGCCCGCCAAAACGTTTATCTCTGTTAGGGCTTGGTAACTTGGCATGTAAGCGAGGGCTTCTTTCGCTGGAAACACGACGTTGAGGCATTTTGTCAGTCTCTTAAACGCCAACATGAATTCGAAGCGAAGATCTTCGTCGTAGAAGATGTCAAAAAAGGCATCGTGATCATTTAGGTCTGTGAGACCGTGTTCGTTTAGCAGAGCCATGACCGCTACGTGGCTATCCTTGAGATCTCGTACCTCCTCCTCCGGGAAACTCAGGGCATCGATAACCTCCTGTTGCTCGCGTTCGTCATACGTGTCGATCGCCTTCTTGAGATGGTGGCCAATTCCGACGTAGTCGACGACGAACCCTTTCTCCTTGGATTCTCCCCCAACCCGATTCACTCTGGCAATGGCCTGGAGGAGGTTGTGAGCCACGACGACCTTATCCAGGTACATCACCTGCTCGACTGGGGCGTCAAACCCAGTGAGGAGCATGTTGTTCACGATCAGGATGCCCGTATCCCCGGCGACCCCCTCCTCTCTAGTGCCGAAAGCCATCTTGAAGCTCTTGATGCTCGCCTCATGCTTCGAGCTATCAGAAAAGACCTTGAGGTGAGGTAGATCGTTGTGGCTCCCGGAGATAATTACGTCTGTTCTCATTGCTTCCAGCCGCGCGAGGTCGAGCTTGCGTGGATTGCGCTGCTTGAGTTCCGCAAGAGCCGCTACCAAGGCCGCGTCGATGTGTTTCTTGTAGCGGACCGCCGCTTCGCGTGATGTTGCTACGACCTGGCCTTTGTACCCGTTTGGGTACACGTGGCTCAGATAGTGATCGACCATGTCCCTTGCCTTCGCCTCAATGGTCGAGTCGGCTTCGAGATAAGCATCTCTGGAACCGTATCCGAGAATCTCCAGCCGCTGGGTCAGGTTGTAGTCGCTGAAAACGTCCGAGAACGCCGCGTCCATTCCGGGTTGATCGGGGACCTCGGCATTGTGCGTTTTACCCTCGTACACGATCTCCAGCGTAACGCCGTCCTCAATGGACTGGCGCATCGTGTACTTGTCTATGTAGTCGCCGAACACTTGCTCGGTCTTATCGATCGGCGTGCCGGTATAGCCGATCTTCGCTGCGTTCGGGAGCCCCTTATCGAGGTTGGCGCCAAGAAGCTTATACTGCGTTCTATGTGCCTCGTCGGTCATGACGAGGATGTTCGGACTGCTGTTCAGTTCAGGAAAGGTCTCCGTGAGGTCAGCCTCGCGGAATTTGTGCATCATCGCCATGACCAAGTCGGAAGTGTCGGCGCGCAAAAGTTCTTTAAGACGACTGATGCTGTCCGCCACCTTGACCGTAAACCCGATACTCTGGCTCGTCTCCGCGAGCTGGTTCTCGAGCTGGGTGCGGTCCGTAACGAAGACAATCTTCCAGTTGGAGAGTTGCGCATGGCGGTACATCTCACGAACCATGAACATCATCGTGAGCGACTTCCCCGAACCCTGTGTATGCCAGATGATGCCGCTTCGTTCTCGGGAATTCTTGCCCTCTAGTAGTCGCTTCACCGCCAGCTTCACCGCCCTGAACTGCTGGTAACGCCCCACGATCCGGATTGTCTGACCCTTATCGTTCGTAGCGAAGAGCGTGAACGTACTAATGAGATCCAATAGGTTGTCCCGGTCCAGCATACCTGCGACTAATCGCTGTTGATCGTTGGGGCCGCTGGCACCGTGCTCCAGATCATCGACTGTGCGCGGATACGGGTCCGCCCACCGGTAGAAGTACTTTTCGGTGTGCGTGGTGATGGTGCCGAACTTCGCCTCTTGGCGACATGTCGCTACTAAGAACTGGTTGTAGAAAAAAAGCGGTGCACTGCCTTCGCTTTTTGCCCCGCGTTGTTCGCTGTACCGTAGAAGCTGATCGATCGCCTCGGGAATCGCGTCCTTAACCTTGGGCGACTTGCATTCGATGACCACCACCGGCAGGCCGTTCAGGAAAAGCACGATATCCGGGTAGACATGGTGCTCGGTCCCCAGTATTCGAATCTTGAATTGGCAGACGGCGATAAAGCGATTGTTGTCCCGACGCTTGAAGTCCACGAAACGTACGGTCGGGCTTTTCTCCCCAGTTTGGCGATTTTCGCTTACGCTGGTGTTCTCCAGCAAGAGCTTGAAGAGATGTCGATTATTCTCCAACAGACCCGTGCTGGGGAAGCTTGCCGTAAGCTGTTTCGCTACTTCCTCGACCTGGTCTTCCGCCAGCCACGGGTTGATAGCCTTAAGCTGCTGGCGGAGCACCGCCATCATCACTACGTCGGTAAGACTTTCCCGGTGCGTATCCGCGGCATGCTGTGTCGTGTCGCAATCGATGGTTTCCCAGCCGAGGCCCGAGAGTTGATCGAGCAAGGGTTTCTCGACGTGGTTCCGCTCGTCGATCCGGATGTGAAGGGGAGTCTGGCCGGTGCTCACGCGGTTGCCAACTCCGAATCGGGCCGGAGGGCTGTCACCCGACGTTCGCCTGTGAGGAGATCTTGCATCAGGCCTGTTTTAATAAGCCGCAGCTTTCGCGCCGCATTCCTGAAAGCCGTCAGAGTGTTTTCTGATTCGCGAATCAAATTGTATGACGTGTCCCGTTCGCTCTTCATCCTAGGCCAAGAAATCAGGAAGCTCCGAATCTGTAGGAAGTTCAGACCCTCCCGGTTTCCCCCTGCATTGAATTGAGCAATCTGATTCTGTCCGATGCTTGATTCGAGGATCGCAGAAAGTAATCCCGCATCGGCGTCTGTGGGTTGCCCCCGTAGTCGGATAGCGCATACGTGCTGGTTGACGTTGGCCGTCCCGACAAAAGCTGGCATCGGACAACACCTGCCAATGGATGCTCCGGTGATGTTCAACAGCACATCGTTTGCGAACACTTCGCTTCGCCGCATTGAAACGTGAACATGCTGTGGCAGGTAGGCGACATCGTCTAGACGGAGGCCGCCAAAATGGACATTCTGGCTTCGTATAAACAGGACCCCTTCCTTGGTGTATACATCGGCCCCGCCCCGCGGCGTAACTCCACTTCCAACGTGCGTTGCCAACTCTTGAATGGCGAGGGCATCCCATTCCACGGGAATCCTGCCGAGCGGTGAGTCCTTGAATTCGTGAGCCTGTTGGGAACGGAGGTTGCCGCATTCGTCGATGCCAAGGGTGAGGAGGTCGTGCACAAGCCCAGTCTTGATGCGCTGTTGCTTCGCAATCGCCGCCTCCGTCTGCTCAAGAGCCCGGTCCACCGTAGAAAGGATCTCCGCGATGCTGAATTGCTCGGACTCGTCCGTCGGATACTCAAACTCGATCCGTTTAAGTTTTTCCTTGTTTAGGGTGGCCCCCTTGATCGCTTGGTCAACGCCTTTCAGGAGGTCCCAATGTTGTAAGCCGTAAAAGAGGTACGCTGGCGAAAGGCCGCTTGGCTCTAACCCGGCAATGGCCTCGTTGGTATAGAGCGGAATACCGGCCACCGCTACGCGACCGATCGTCAGCTTGAAACTCAATAGCACTGCTCCTGGCGGCTGGAGCTTCACGTTCGAGTGTCTGACGCCCGCATCTGAAATGTGCTCGGCCGTTTCGTTGATGACACGGCATCGCATGTCTTTGATAGATACCCAGGCGTTGTCCGTGTCCCGCGCGAAATCCCAGTACTCAGGGACGTCCCGCGAGGGCGTTCCGCCAATTTCGATGGAGCAGATGGCACCAAGTCGCCCCGCCTTCCACCCGGCGGGCAAAGTCATGGGAAGTACCCCAACCCTCTGAGAAAATCATTCAGTGATCCTACCGTCGCCCTCTGCGCAGTCTGAAGCTCACGGTCGGAGACAGCGTACTTGTCCCAGAGATTCTCGAGGGCGTGGATGAGAACGCGCTTCTCGCCGTTGAGATACCGGTCGAGCTCCCTCCGGGCGATGTCATAGATCTTCTTCAAGATCAGCCGTCGAGCATCTTCCTCTGAGAGCTGCCCGCCGATCTCGGCAAGAGTGGCGTCGGCCTTCGCAATCCGCGCAATGATGGTGCCCCTGTCCTTGGAAAGAGCAGCGATGCTCCGGCTGGCGATCTTGTCGTTGGGGTCGATCGCGGCAAGCTGTGCGTCGACCTGCTTGATGAGTTCCCGGTTTTCGTACTTGAAGTCATCACCACCGACGCGCTTGAGCTGTAACTTCAGTTCCCGCTCATCGGCTTTGGCCTTCAGTGTGGCTTTGAGGCCCTTGATTCGCGTCTCGATCGCCGCGATCGCTGCATCGTGGTCCTTCAGGGTTTTTAGCTCTTTCTTCGCGGACGCGCCCGTGCTCCCCTTCAAGTCGTCAATCAACTCTCTGAGGGCTTTCTTGATGACCGCTGCGGTAACTTTTTCGTCCTCGTCAGGCTCGTATGCCGCGACCTCCTGGGCCGTTTCCACCGCTTCGCTAAGCTCGCCTTGGGCGCTGCTGATTTCTCCTTCCAATGCCTCGATCTCATTGGCCTCGAGTTGAAAACACTCTGCAATGAGATATTCGTCAGGGATCAGGCTGTGGTGCCAGCCTGTTGAGATTATGGTCTTGAGGTCGTAGCGGATTTGCTGCCACCAGTTGACGAAGACGCCTGCGCTCTTGAACTCGTCAAGCACGCCGAGGGGAACGAGCTGGCTCTTCACAGTCGTCAGAAGCTCGTGCCGAACGTCTGGCATCTTTTTCCCACTTCGAAGCTGAGCGAAATCGTCGCGAGCAACTAACCACCAGGCTTCAAGCGCCTCATAGTGCGACGCGATGACCCTCTGAAGCTTCGGGTTAGCTTCGAGCCTTGGCTTGATCGCAGCCTTTTGGTCGACCTTTTCGTGAAATGCGAGGTAGGCTGCGCGTTCCTGTTTGAAGAGCGTACTGCGGTCAACGCCGAATTTGGCGAACTCGACGCTGCATGCTACTACCTCGCTCTCGGGTATACCGCCAATCAGGTGGGCTTGCACATCCTCCGGCTCCGAATCGGGCGCGTTATCGATATAGCGGCGGATATTGAGGTTGTAGTCGTGAGTTTCGACTATTTCCGATTGGTCCACCAACCGCGAGTACTTGGGCAATTCGAGCTTGTACGTGAAGACGTAGTCGATTTTCTCGACATCCTCGGGCCGGAGCTTGTTCTGATTCTTGCCCTCGCGATACTCCCGGTCAGCGTTGATGAACAGCACTTTCCCTCGAAGTGCGTCTGGTTTGTTTTTGTTGCAGACAAGGGCGCAGGCCGGAATCCCCGTCCCGTAGAATAGTCCGGGCGGCAGGCTGATAATGGCTTCTATCAAATCGTCGTTGACGAGCAGCTCGCGGATGAGCTTCTCCTTGCCACCGCGAAAGAGCACCCCGTGAGGCATGATCGTGGCCATATGTCCGTCCGGCTTGAGGCTGGCGAGCATATGCTGAACGAACATCAAGTCGGCCTTCTTGCCCGTCTCGGGTGCCCATTCCCGGAAGCGACTGGGGAACTTCATGCTGGCCCGGCTATAGTTCTGCGAGAACGGTGGATTAGCGAGTACCCGGTCGAACTTTCGCACCTGGCCGTTCTCCAGAATCAAGGGATCCTCCAGCGTATCCCCGTTCTCGATGGTGAACCGGGTGATGTTGTGTAGGATCATATTCATGTTACAGATAGACCAGACGGTGCCATTGGAGTCTTGCCCGTACAGAGCTAGGTCGTTCGCATCTTGACCCTGTTCGTCGACGTACTGGTGAGCCTGAATCAGAAATCCGCCTGATCCTGCGGTTGGGTCGTAGACCTCATTCCCAGCTTGAGGCTTCGTGATCTGGATCAGCAGACGGACCACTTCAGGCGGCGTGTAGAATTCGCCCCCCTTCTTACCGGCGCTGTCGGCGAAGTACTTAATCAGGTATTCGTAAGCCGCACCAAGGAGGTCGGGAAACTCAAAGTTCTCGTTAACCAGGACAAACTGCGGCTGATTGAAGTGATCAAGCAGGTCTTTCCACTTCTGGTCCGGGATCTTGGTCTTACCCTTGATCGCGTTGAAATCGATGTTGTTTTTTAGCACGCCGGCGAGCGCATCGTTCTCATCTTCAACTGCGGCGATGGCTTTGTTCAGCATGTTGCCGATGTCGTACTTGAGATCCTTCAGAGCCGGAACAAGGTCGCCGCTCGAGTCCGTCCAGGACTCGTGCCAGCGAGCGCGAACGGGAACGAAAAAAGTCTCGCCGTAGGAGGTTCTGTCCTCTAGCAATTCGGCAATGAGGTCTGGCTTTCTCTTGAGATGTGCGAAGTCCTTCTTTCGAAGCTGTTCTCGTTTGCGATCGAACTCATCGGAAAGGCGTTTCAAAAACAGCATCCCGAAGATGAATTCCTTGAACTCAGAGGCGTCCATCTTGCCGCGAAGGATGTCCGCTGACTTGAGCAGAAAGGCTTCGAGTTGAGCGAGGGTGATTTTGTCAGCGATCAACGTGCGCTATCTCCTGCCGCCCGTGGCGTGACTCCGTAACCCTCGGTAAAAGTCGCCTCACCTTGGCCGCAACTGTCAAAGGTGCACGATATCAATGTCGCCCCATTTGCTCTTCAAGTACTCAGCGACCAGCCTTCTGTGGCAGCGGTGGGGCTTGTCTTCACTGCAGAGCAAGCAGGAACCGTCAACGGCCTCGCGAGGAATCGTTTCCTCGATCCGACGACTCTTCATCAGCTCCAGAAAGCGCTTCTCGTAGTCCGGCCACTGACCTTTTTGTTTTTTGTATGCGTCGAGCATCTCTTGCGTCGGCGCCAGTTCATGCCGGTGGGCGTACTCGATTCCGCAAAGGGTTTTAAGGAAATAGTGAAGGTCATTTCGCTTGGCGAATCCCGCCAACTGCGACACGTTGTTCAGGCGAACGTCGATTACTCTCTTCACGCCAGCTTGCTGGAGCCGCGTGAAGAATGCCTCTGCCGAACTCTTGGTAAAACCGATCGTAAACACCTTCATCGGGGCGCCCCGCGGACCGCTTCATTCGACGATGACTCGGTCTCGATATACGCGATCTGGTGGCCACGCAGGTTGTACGCCTCAAGGATCAATTCGTCGCGGCTTCGAAACAGGTCATGTTCTTCCAAGCGAAGCTCCGCAAGCAGACGCGTGAGTGCGTCGTCGTGGCTCTCGACGCGCCCGTCTTCCAGAATATGCTGAATCGCGATGCCACGCTCCGAAAGATGCCGACAGACAAGTATGGCGCGGTGGCAAGAAAGCGGATCCTTCTCGGCGCACATCAGCGCGATCGTATGGCTCCTAGCCCCCTCGGTAACTCGCCGAAGTCCTTCCTGGAAGGAGTTGGTGCTGGCCAATAGGTCGTACTGCACTGCGCCGTTGATGTAGCAGGATCCATCCTCCGGGCGCGCACCAAGCTCCCGCCCCAAAAACGCATAGGAGATGCCCGCAGTCTTTAACGAGGCCTTCAAATCCTCTCTATTGAATTGCGGACTGAAACGACTGTAGGGTTGCGAGCGCACATCCGCTACGGTCGTCACCCCACGAGCTGTAACCAGCTCGATGAGCTTTGCAATCGAGTGAGTTGAGTGCCCAATGGTGTAAACGAAGTCCGCCATCACTCAGGCATCCGCACGCTGAGGCGTGATCACCGAAGCAGCGAGTTTATACGCAAACCCGAGAAACACCTCCGTGAGGCTTACGCAAAGGAGGGCGTCGTTTACAACGGTGGCTCCATCTTCCATCGCCATGTGCTTGCGCTCGATCCAAGGGTCCGTGACGACGACGCAATAAGCTTGATCGCCTACCGCGAACCGAGCGCGCACGCGACGGCGCGCTGGACCAAAGGCGCCGCCTTCTGGCGCCACGATGAGGGTGAGGCAGTCCGGCCGGATGAGATAAAGCGATCTCGCGAAGTCATTAAGACGAGCTTCGGGTACCCGATCATTCTCGCCATGAGTGCTCGAGTATCCGTTGAGCCAGAGTGGGCCCGAAATGTCTTCTGCTGCGGTCTGGAGATCTCCCCAAGTGATCGTACGACGCTTCGTCCAGTAGCGATCTGGGTCGATGACATGGTTCTCCTGCTGATGACGCTGAGGTTGAGGCTGCACCATTGCGATTGTAAGCACGTCGAGCACCCTCGGATCGGTGCCGTCTTCGTAACGCCGCTCCTCTTCCGAAATTTCTTGGGTGGGGCGAGCGCTAACGGGCCGGACCCAAGGTCCATACCCAGCTGCGCTTAGCTCCCGTCCAGCGATGCATCGGCCGGATGGTGGTTTCCTGGAATTGGCCAAGCAGACAATGGTCTTTGTGTATTCCAAGTTCGTACCTCCAAATCGGCCGGCTAAAGACTCCCCTAAAGTACCGATCAGATCAGCCGCAGTGCGCCGACGGACCTCCAGACTCCGTGTTTTTCACGGGAATTAGCCTCATTACCTTAGCCCATAACGGCGCTCGTAACACAGGTCACCACTTGGTGAACACGTCGAACACACCCGGCGGTAACGTCACAGAACCAAACCGTCACTAGTCGACCAAGCCGCCAACACATGCGGGGTGTTTTCAAGAATTCGTGGGACCACAAAACACGGAAAACCATCGCGCTTGACTACCAGATGAGCGTAGCGCAACGGTTCGGAAAGATCCGAACTCCGAACATGGAAGACAAGGCGACCGGTTAACCGTGATTTTCGAATTCCCTCGAGATGTGATTACCGACGAAGACGCCGCCCTGGACTGGTGGGAGCACCGGTTCGCCGCCTCCTGTGCAGAGCTGAGCGTCCATGCCGACGCCGCTGCACTGGTTCGGTGTGTCGTATCGAGTCTCCGGGAAATTCGCCAGGCTTCTTTCGACCAGACAGTCTCGCTCGCCGAAGCTGCCAGGGAAACTGGCTACAGCCCGAAGCAGGTTGGACGCTGGATACGCTCCGGCCAGATTAAGAACGCAGGAACCGGGATCGCGCCGAGAGTTCGACGAAGAGACTTGGCCCACCGGCGAAAGCGTGCCTTGCCACCCCCCTCTCCCGTGCGCATCGTTGAATCTGCACAGGACATTGCGCGGTCCGTCGCCAACTCCACAAAGGGGAATCGCGATGGATAACGCAACGAAAGAAGGCTGGAGCTACCGGTCCGGCGAGAAGGGCGCGAATCGAGTGCGCGCGTACGAGAAGGGAGGCCAAGCCTTTCTTGAGTTCTACGAGCGCCAGCCCAACGCAGAGCCGGTACGCAAACGGGTTTCTCTCGGGAAGAGTGACCGGCAACGCGCCAAGCTCAAAGCAGACGAGCTGGCCGCGGCACTCCGAAGGGGAGAAGCTCCGCAGGCGTCAGAGCTGACCCTGCATGCGCTTTTTTACAACTGGTATTTGAAGGAAGTGACGCCCCGCAAGTCGCCGGGCAAGCAGAAGCACGACGCTACCACCGCTGAAATGTTCTGCCGGTGCTTCGGAGCGAAACGCCACCCGAGCACGCTCAATGTTCGCGACTGGCAGAAGTTCATCCGCGAGAGGCAGAGCGGCGCGCTGCGTCCGGCCAGCCGGGAGGATCTGCCGATCAAGCCGGTGGGTGAAAGGCAGGCCCGCTACGATCTCAAGTATCTGATGGCCGTGCTCAACTTCGCGACGACGGCACGAGATGATCGAGACGTGCCGCTCCTTACGCACAACCCTTTGAAGGGACTGCCCTACCCTTCCGAGACCAACAGCCCGCATCGTCCGATGCTCGCGGACGAGCCCTTCGAAAAAATGCTTTCCGTGGCGCGGGAGGTTCATAGCCTTTGCGAACCGTTTTTCATCCTGGTCCACGAGACAGGACATCGCGCGGCCTCGGTCAGGCAGCTCCGCTGGTCGGACATTGATCTCGAAAAGAAACTCGTCCGCTGGCGGGCGGAGAACGACAAGATCCGGTTTCTGCATACCACGCCATTGTCCAACAGGGCCGCCGAGGCGCTGGACCGGCTCCAGAAGGCAGAGGGAGCCATCGGTGAGCATTGGATATTCCCGTCGGATACGAACCCCTCACGGCCGCTGCCATGCCATACAGCCAACAAATGGTGGAGACGGGCGGAAGCAAAGGCCGGGATCGAGCACGTGCATGGAATGGGCTTCCATTCGGCCCGCCGGAAGTTCGCATCCGAGCTGAAGGACACGAATCTCCGGGACCTCGCCTACATGGGAGGTTGGAAAAACCCGCAGACCGTTCTCCTGGTCTATCAGCAGCCCGATCTGGAGCTGCAGCGGGCAGCGCTGACTACACGCCGGAAAATGAGCGCTACGGGTTAGCCCGGAGCAACCGACACCACGAACCGACACCTGGACGGTTCGTCGCGAAAAAGAAGAAATCCCGCCGCACTGTCCAAGTGCAAACGGGACAACATCTTCTCCGACGGATGGGGTGGGATTCGAACCCACGGTACGCTTTCACGTACACACACTTTCCAGGCGTGCGCCTTAAACCACTCGGCCACCCATCCCACAAAAAAGCAGCTAGCAGTTCGCTGCTAGCTGCTAGCTGCTAGCTGTACTTCGTACGGACAGGGAGAGATTCGAACTCTCGATACCGTTGCCGGTATGCCGGTTTTCGAGACCGGTGCCTTCAACCACTCGGCCACCTGTCCTGGAACCATGTAAGTTATTCATTTGAAGCGCTTTACTCAAGCGGTGGAGCCCGACTTTGGAGTGGATCGAAAGCGAGCCGGACGGCCACGAGATCGGGCCCGACGAAGTCCACCTCTGGCGATTTCCACTCGGCTTTCCGGACGCCGGCCAATCCGCGCTGCGCACCCTGCTGGCCGCCTACACCGGCACACCGGCGGGCGAGCTCACATTCTCCCGCGGCGTGCACGGCAAGCCCATGCTCGCGTCGCCGGCGTCAGCGCTCGAATTCAACGTATCCCACTCCGGCGACTGGGGAGTGATAGCACTCGCGCGCGTGCCGGTGGGCGTGGACGTCGAGCAAGTCCGGCCGGGCCGGCACTCGCCGGCGCTGGAAAAGAGATTTCTCACCGCGGGCGAGCGCGCGTTGCTGCGACGGCGAGCAGTGCCGGATGGCGAGGCCGCGTTCTTTGTCGTATGGTGCCGGAAGGAAGCGTACCTCAAGGCAACCGGGTTCGGACTCGCGGCGCCCTTCAGCCGGATCGATAGCTCGGCGGCGCGGCTGCCGGAGCTGGACCCGGACGGCGCGCAGCTCGCGGGCGCGACGCCCTGGGCGGTGGCGGAGTTTTTCGTGGACGAGAAGCACGCGGGCGCGGTCGTCGCTCGGGCGGATGGACTGTCGGCCCGCCTACTCACTTTGCGGAGACAGAATCGGTGAGCACTCTCTCGAGCAGGCGAACAGCAGCGTTGATTGCGTGCGCGACCCTGGTCGGCTGCGCGCCGGCAATCAGCGTTCCTGCCCCTGCCCCGGCCCCGAGCA
Organism: Gemmatimonadaceae bacterium; assembly: GCA_051305945.1. GTDB lineage: Bacteria > Gemmatimonadota > Gemmatimonadetes > Gemmatimonadales > Gemmatimonadaceae > JACDCY01. The sequence continues at coordinate 20,818 of JBPPMH010000074.1, read as the reverse complement.
TCTCACTGCCGCCACCGAGCACGCCCCCGCCGGCGGCGGCGCGTGAGTTCCGCGCGGTGTGGGTCGCCTCCGTCAGCAATATCGACTGGCCGTCCCGCCCGGGACTTTCTTCAGCAGAGCAGCAAGCTGAGCTGCTCGCGATACTCGACCGGTCGGTCGCGCTCAATCTCAATGCGGTGATCCTGCAGGTGCGTCCGGCGGCCGATGCGCTGTACGAATCCGGAATCGAGCCGTGGTCGCCGTATCTCACCGGCACGATGGGCAAGCCCTCCGAGCCGTTCTACGATCCGCTCGCCTTCGCCGTCGCGGAAGCGCACAAGCGCGGATTGGAACTGCACGCCTGGTTCAATCCGTTCCGCGCGAAGCACGGGTCGTTCACCGGCGAGATCTCGGACAATCACATCTCGCGGACGCACCCGCACCTCGTGCGTAGCTACGGCCGCTCGCTCTGGCTGGATCCCGGCGATCCCGACGTGCACCAGCAGTCGCTGGCCGTGATTCTCGACGTGGTCAGTCGGTACGACATCGACGGCGCGCACATCGACGACTACTTCTATCCGTACCAGGAGCGCGACGCCGTCACCAACGCGCTGCTCCCCTTTCCCGACTCCTCGAGCTACGCGCGGTACGGCGGGGGCATCCCGCGCGACGACTGGCGCAGGCAGAACGTGGACCGGTTCGTGGCCGACCTGTATTCGGGAATCCGCGCGCTCAAGCCGAACGTGAAGTTCGGCGTGAGCCCGTTCGGCATCTGGCGGCCCGGCTACCCGGCAGGCGTCACCGGTTTCGACGCGTATACCAGCATCTACGCCGACGCGCGCAAATGGCTGAACAACGGCTGGGTGGACTACTTCTCGCCGCAGCTGTACTGGAGGTCCGACTCACCGGGCCAGGATTACAGATCGCTGCTGGGGTGGTGGGTCGCGGAGAACACGTACGGCCGGCACATCTGGGTGGGGAACTTCACGAGCCGCACGGACACGGTGGCCGGCGCGCAGAGCTGGCGCGCGTCCGAGCTGCTCCGCCAGATAGACCTCACCCGGGCGCAGCCCGGCGCCACCGGCAACGTGCACTTCAGCATGCGCGCGTTCATGCGCAACCGCGACTCGCTCAACGACCACCTGCTGGCAGGGCCCTACAAGGATCAGGCTCTCGTGCCAGCGTCGCCCTGGCTCGACTCACTGCCTCCCGCCACGCCACAACTGTACGTGACGACGGATCCTCGCTCAGGTGAGAGCATGATCGAGCTGCGGCCGGGAAGCACGACAGACCTGCCCTGGCAGTGGCGTGTTTCCCTGCGCCGCGGAAGCCAATGGGACTCGGTGATACTTCCCGGAGAAACCTATTCGCTCCCGCTGAGCCGCGCCGCGGGGCACGTGGAGGAGATCTGGGCCACCGCCGTGGACCGCGCCGGAAACGAGAGCGCGCCTGCAACCATGCGGCTGCCGTAGCAGCCGCGCGACCTACGCCTGCTCGAGCTCCGAGCCGGCGGACGACTTCGGCTCGCGCCTCGCCGCAAAAAAATCGCGCAGCAGCGCGCTCGACTCCTCGGCCAGCAGCCCGCCCCGCACCTCGGGGCGGTGGTTCAATCGCGGGTGCCGGACCAGGTCGCCGACGGAGCCCGCCATCCCGGCTTTCTCGTCCCACGCGCCAAAGACGAGCCTGTCGATCCTCGCCAGCACGATCGCACCGGCGCACATCGCGCACGGCTCGAGTGTCACGTACAAGGTGCAGCCGTCCAGCCGCCAGCTGCCCACCACCGCGGCAGCCTCTCGTAGCGCCAGGATCTCCGCGTGGGCGGTGGGATCCTGATCTCTCAGCGTCCGGTTTGCCGCTCGGGCGATGACTTCTCCGCCGCGCACGACGAGGGCGCCTACCGGCACTTCACCGGCGGTGGCCGCTTCGCGCGCCTCTTCAAGGGCATAACGCATGTACGCCGTTGCTTCGCTTGACGGCACGTTATTCACTGTTCCGCGAGCTTCGCGGCAAGAAGGGTCTGCTCAGGCAGGCCTGTTCCCGCTCTCGAACGCGATCTTTCCGTCGTCTCCGACGATGGCGACGATGTGATCGCCGGACGCAAACCGTCCATCGAGTACGGCCATCGCCAGCGGATCCTGCAGCATTCGCTGAATTGAGCGCTTGAGCGGCCGCGCGCCGTACGCGGGGTCGAACCCTTCGGCGGCGACCAGCTTCTTGGCCTCGGGTGTGAGTTCGAGGGTGAGCTTGCGGTCGGCGAGCAACGCGTACAGCCGGTCGAGCTGCAGATCAATGATGCCGGCCAACTCCGCCTCGCCCAGCGGGCGGAAGACGATCACGTCGTCCACGCGGTTGAGGAACTCCGGCCGGAAGTGCTGCCGCAGGGCGTTCATCACCTGCGTCTCGGTCTCGGCCCAATCCGCGCCGGAGCGCTCGAGGATGTAATGGCTTCCGATGTTCGACGTCATCACGATGACCGCGTTGCGGAAGTCCACCGTGCGGCCCTGTGAGTCGGTCAGCCGGCCGTCGTCGAGGATCTGCAGCAGGATGTTGAACACGTCCTGGTGCGCCTTCTCGATCTCATCGAAAAGAATGACCGAATACGGACGGCGGCGAACCGCTTCGGTGAGCTGGCCGCCTTCCTCGAATCCGATGTAGCCGGGCGGCGCGCCGATGAGCCGCGCCACCGCGTGCTTCTCCATGTACTCGGACATGTCGATCCGCACCATCGCGTGCTCGTCGTCGAACAGAAAATCGGCGAGCGCGCGCGCCGTCTCCGTCTTGCCCACGCCCGTGGGCCCGAGAAAGATGAACGAGCCGATCGGACGATTGGGATCCTGGAGACCCGCGCGCGAGCGGCGCACCGAATTCGACACCGCCGCGACAGCTTCCGGCTGCCCGATCACGCGCTTGCTCAGCTCGGCCTCGAGCTTGGTCAGCCGCTCCCGCTCGCTCTCCATCATCCGCGACACGGGAATCCCCGTCCAGCGCGCGACGATGTCAGCGACGTCGTCCGCGTCCACCTCTTCCTTGAGGAACTGGCGCTTGCCGTCCTGCTTGCTCGCGAGTTGCGATTCAACCTGCTTGAGCTCCGCCTCGAGCTGCGGGATCGTGCCATACGTGATCTCGGCGGCTTTTCCGAGATCCCCGGAGCGCGTGGCCTGCTCCGCGAGATTGCGGCCCTCCTCGATCTGCTGCTTGATGCGGCCGACCGAGCCGAGCGATTCCTTCTCGGCCTGCCATTGGGCTTTCATCCCGCCCGACTTCTCGCGCAGCTCCGACAGCTCGCGCTCGAGCGCCTCGCGTCGCTCCTTGGACGCCGCGTCCTTTTCCTTCTTCAGCGCCTCGCGCTCGATCTCGAGCTGCACGATGCGCCGCTCGACTTCGTCTATCTCCTGCGGGAGCGAGTCTATCTCGATGCGGAGCCGCGACGCCGCTTCGTCTATGAGATCTATGGCCTTGTCGGGGAGAAAGCGGTCGCCGATGTAACGATTGGACAGCGTCGCGGCCGCGACCACCGCGCCGTCGGTGATGCGCACGCCATGGTGAACTTCGTAGCGCTCCTTCAGCCCGCGCAGAATGGCGACCGTGCTCTCGACGCTCGGCTCTCCGACATACACCGGCTGAAAGCGACGCTCGAGCGCGGGGTCTTTCTCGACGTTCTTGCGGTACTCGTCGAGCGTCGTCGCGCCGACGACACGAAGCTCGCCGCGGGCGAGCATCGGCTTGAGCATGTTGCCCGCGTCCATCGAGCCTTCGGCTTTCCCGGCACCGACGATGGTGTGCATCTCGTCTATGAAGACGACGAACTTCCCTTCGCCCTCGGTGATCTCCTTGAGCACCGCCTTGAGCCGTTCCTCGAACTCGCCGCGGAACTTGGCGCCGGCAATGAGCGCGCCCATGTCGAGCGAGACGAGCCGCTTGTTCTTGAGACCGTCGGGGACGTCGCCGTTCACCATCCGCTGCGCGAGCCCTTCGGCGATCGCCGTCTTGCCGACGCCGGGCTCGCCGATGAGCACCGGGTTGTTCTTGGTGCGGCGCGAGAGGACCTGGATGACGCGGCGGATCTCTTCGTCGCGGCCGATGACCGGGTCGAGCCGTCCCTTGCGCGCGTCTTCCGTGAGATCGCGAGTGTAGCGCTGCAGCGCCTGGTACTGATTCTCCGGAGTCTGGTCGCTGACGCGATGCGAGCCGCGCACGGCTTCGAGCGCTTCCAGCAGCTTGGGCAGAGTAGCGCCGACGCCCTTGAGCAGTGTCTTGCTCTCGGTGCCCGGCGTGTCGGCGAGCGCCAGGAGAAGGTGCTCGGTGGAGACGTAATCGTCGCCAAGACTCTTGGCCTGCTTCTCGGCGCGGTCGAAAACCTGATTGAGCTCGCGCGAGAGTGTCGGCTGCGCGTCGGACTGCTTCGGGTACCGCGCGGCTTCGCGCTCCGTCTGCTCGCGCAGCGCCGCAACACTCGCGCCGATCTTCTGCAGCATCGGCACCACGATCCCCTCTTCCTGGTCGAGCAGCGCGAGCAGGAGATGGAGATCGTACACGAGCGGATTGCCCGCGCGCCGCGCGCGCTCGAGCGCGTCGTTGAAGGATTCCGCTGCCTTTACGGTGAGGCGGTCGGGGTTGATCATGACCCTAAGCTATCAGCAATCTTAGCGATGGAGGATGACTCATTTCCATCTGTACGTGTGCTCTCGCACGATATTCGAGAATGTGCGCGTAAGCTCCAGCTTCTGCTTGCGGGTCACGTAACGCCTCCGGCAAACGATTCGGCGGTCATTGCGACGTCGGGAAATTTGCGCAGCAGCTCCGCGTCGGCCGTGATCAATGGCAGGCCGAGCTCCCGTGCAACGACGACGTATTCGGCATCGTACGCCGTACAGCCGAAAGTGCCGACGATGTCCAGCACGGCGTCGGAAGACACCACGACTTCGCCTCGGCTCATGTGGGCTTCCGCGCGCCTCATGCTGAGTTTCGCCTCGTCGAGAGTAATGTGACTGGCACGAAAGTAAGCCCGGATCGCATTCCGCATCTCGCTCCGCCAGAGCGGAGGTGAAAGCCAGAGCGGATCGCGTAAGAGCACGGCTTCCGCCACCGGCGTGCGGGGGTCGGTGACGTACATGGGAACGATCAGCGTGCAATCCGCAACGATCACTCCCGCCCTTCCTCGATCGCGGACTTCAGCTCCTGCACGGTGAGCGGCCGGCCGCGAGGATGGACCCGATACCGTCTAATCTCCTCGAGGACCTCGTGCGTGGATCGAGTCGAGACCGACTGCTCGAGCCGGTGCAGAACCTCTCCGTTCAAGCTACGGCGATGTTCCGCGGCTTCGCGCTTCAACTCGGCCAACAGTCCTTCCGGCACTCCTTTGAGAGTCAAGCTTGCCATCGTTTCCTCCAGTTGACGCTCCGTTCTCCCATTCGGAACCGAAATGGAACCTATTTGGCCCTGCGTCCGCCGTCAAGAGGCTGGCGCGATGCCTAAAAAAGGGGCTGCGCTCGCGCGCAGCCCCCGGTTTTCCCCAATCAGTTCTACTTTTTGAACATCTTTTTGACGTAGGGCCGGCCGTCAACCTCCAACCTGTACAGATAGACCCCCCGGGGGATCTGCTCGTCGCGGTTCAGGAAGTTTCCGCTCCAGTAGCCTACGAACTGATTGCACGTCAGTAAAACGTTGTCCAGCGGCTCACCGCCAGGCCCAGCGACACCGGCCTCCAGCGTAGGGATCGCCACCAGCTGCGACAAGAGATTGTAGACCCGCAGCGAAACCCTGTACTGCCTGCCTGGATCCGAGCACGTCGGGTAATCGCCGATCGTGAACGGGATCCTTGTGTCGAGAGCAAACGGATTCGGGTAGTTCTGCCCCAACCCGGTCGCGGTACCCTGCGAATCGTCGGTTTGGGGTGAAAAACCTTGCGCCGCAGACTCACGTGGCACCGCACTGAGGGCGAGCACGATCAGAAGTGCCCACCACAGATGCTTCATGCCTACTCCGTGCTGACTATGAAAGGTTCGGTTCGGAGTACTCCACGTGAGGTGAACGGATGACAGCTATTGCGGCGAACTTAGGACCGGTGCAACGAAGTGTCAACGATCCCAACTCGTTTCAGACGACCGCCGTGCCTGTTTCGTAATACCCTGCCCGCCCCTTTTCTTTCCGTCACCAGCGTTCGGTCACAGAACTCCAGAAACGGGATCAGGTACTTCCTCGAAGTCCCGACGGCGTCCTTCACCTCCGCCGGCGAGTACTCCCGGTCCTCCGCCATCGCCGCTGCCAGTCTCCCGACCATGCGCTCGACTACCTCCGGGCAGTAGTAGAAGTCGCCGGAGATGCGGACCAGACGACCCTCCCGCTCCAGATACCTGAGCACCGGAACCACGTCTTCACCGTGCCTCGCGACTACTTCCGCCACCGCCGGTGGCTCCTCTCCGGAAGAGCAAAAAGCATGCACCATCCGCTCAGCGAGCTCAGACTGCTCGCCCGACAGCCGCGACTTCCACCCGGCGGTCCGAACGATCGTGCCTTCGACCTCCACTGCTTTTCGCTCCACGAGCATGCGGAGAGCTTCGCTCACCAGCTCATCGCCGACGAGAAGCGATCCCCGCAGCTCATCCAATTGGACTCCGGATTCGGTCGGAGAGTTTACCTGGGCCTGCACAATCATCGGGAGCAGCCGATCGACGATTTCGTCCAGTACGCTCCGCGAGTACACGGCGCGATCGGTGAAAAAGAACCGCTCGCCGGCGCGGAGCGCCTCGATCTCGGTGGGTGATCGGCCGAGCCGGATCGGGAGCGTCTTTCGCTCGATCCCCTTCGCCCCCGCCGCGTCGCACAGCGCCGCGAGACGCCCGGCAGCGCCGGCAGCGAACGCCGTGGCGCCGGGCTTTGGGCGACGGTCCGCCGGCAGCGGGTCGGTCACCACGCCCCCGGCGACCACCTCGAGAGGCGAGCCCGCGCGCAGAACGAACCGGTCGCCGGCGCGGGCGACGACCGGCTCGTCCAACCGGATCCGCGCGGGCTGCTGGATCTGTCCGGCCCGCGGCTCGAACAGCCGTACGCGCGCGCCCAAGTCCGCCGCGCCGAGGTGGAGCCGCACGCGCGTGCGGGGCGTGACGGCGGTTTTCGACCCTGACAGCGTCAGCTCGGCGAGCAGCACGGAGCTTTCCGCCCAGCCATCACCGGCGACGAGCACCGCCCCGCGGCCAGCCTGCTCCACCGTGACTCCGGAGAGCGCGACGGCGGCGCGGGTAGCGGATGACACTCGCTCCACCGACGCGCCATGCGTCTGGAGGTCGCGCACGCGCACCGGCAGCGCGCCGGGAAAGATCGTTGCGGCGCCCTTGCTGAGCGTTCCGCTCCACACGGTGCCGGTGACGACGGTCCCGGTGCCGTGCACCGAGAACGCCCGATCGATCGGCATGCGAAAGAGATCCTCCGTGTCGCGCGCGACCACGGACGCCGCCGCGGCGCGTATCGCATCCCTCAGGTCGTCCAGTCCCGCGCCGGTCGTCGCCGAAACGGGAACGACGGGCGCGCGCTCGAGCCCGGACCCTTCGAGGACGGACGCGACGTCTGCCGTGACCAGCTCCAGCCAGTCCGCGTCCACGAGATCCGTCTTGCTGAGCACGACGACGCCTGCGCGCACGCCGAGCATCGTCAGGATGGTCAGGTGCTCGCGCGTCTGCGGCATCACGCCCTCGTCGGCCGCCACCACGAGCAGCGCGAGATCCACCCCGGTCGCGCCCGCGAGCATCGTGCGGACGAACGCTTCGTGGCCCGGCACGTCTATCACTCCGATCGTGCCGATGCCGTCCAGGCGCAGCGGCGCGAAGCCGAGGTCGATCGTGATGCCCCGGCGCTTCTCCTCCGGCAGGCGGTCGGTATCTACGCCGGTGAGCGCGCGAACGAGCGCGGTCTTGCCGTGGTCGATGTGGCCGGCGGTGCCGAGAACCATGGTGACTAGTGACTAGTGATTAGTGACTAGTAACTGCTCGCGTTCCCACATCGAGTAGGCGACGAGCTTCTTCCCTTCGCTGAGATGCTGGTCGAGGAACTCACGCAGGAGGCGTTGGTGCGCGCGGCCTTCGGCAGCGTTTGCCACTTCTACGGGCGAACCCGCGAGCCACGCAGCGAGCGCCGCCCGGGCTTCGGGCGGGATTGGGCGCGCCTCCGGCACCCGCCGCGCGCAGCGATCGCACAGCGCGCCCCCGGCCACGTGTGAAAACGGTGTCCGCGCGTCATCAGCAAGCGGCGTGTGACAGTTCGCGCACACGTCCAGAGCGGGCGCGAAGCCCAGCTCGCCGACGATGTGCCAGGCCGCGCCGAGCGTGCGCGACACGGTTTCGTCCGGCGCGGCAGCGCCGATCATGTCGAGGCCTCCGGCGAACGCGTCGAACAGTCCTGGATGCGGCTCGTCACTGCTGAATCGCAGTGCCATCTCGGCGAGCACGCAGGCGCCGGTGAAGCGCGAGACGTCAGCCGCGAGCTCGGGGCGCGCGCGTGTGACGTCGAACGCGGTGAGCGTGTTGAGGTCGCGGCCGGGTCGCGTCGAGTACTCGGCGGTGCCCTGAGCGAACACGTCCAGGGAGGTGCCGAATCGCTTCCGGCTGCTGCGCGCGCCGCGCGCCAGCACGGACTGGATCCCGTCGTCGCGCGTGATCAGTCGCATTATCCGCGAGCTTTCGAGATAGTCGAAAGCGTGGAGAACGACGGCTTCGGTCACGACGAGCGACATTCTGAAAAGTACTGCGCTGCGTGCTGCGTGTTGCGTGCTAGCGAGGGTGAGTCATCGGAGAATCACGTCGATTTTGCCGCCTACGACGATCCGCCGACCAGGCGCGTCGAAGTTGAATACCTCCTGGTAGTGCTTGTCAAAGACGTTGTCCACGCGCGCCGTGAGGGCCAGGCGGGGCACGCCGTTGCGCGTGAGGACCGGCACGCTCGCGGCGAAGTCGAGAGTCGTGAACGAGGGGAGCATCACGCGGGGCGACGGAAACGTTCTGAAATCGAAGTCGGGGCGCCTTCCGACGTAGCGGCCCGTGAGTGAAACCGTCGCGCCCGTCGTGGCCGCGAAGCTGGCGCCCGCGGTCGCCGACCTGCGCGGGCGGCGAAGCAGCTCTTCACCGACCCGAGCGCTTCCCTGATACGAATCCGCCAGCTCGCTCACCACCGCTCGTAACGCGGTGTAGGAAGCGCGCGCCGACCAACCGCCCACACTCGCAGTAGCAACCTCCAGCTCGTGCCCGCGCGAAGTCGCCGCGGCCAGATTCGCGTACGTTCCGACGAAGTCAGGGGCGCCGCCGGGGACGAACTCTATGAGTTGGCGAAATCTCTGATCGAAGTACGTCGCGCTCACTGTGATCAGCCCGGCGAGGAGGCTTTGCTCGAGCGACGCTTCCACGCCGCGCGATCTCTCGGGATCGAGATCGGGATTGCCGCTCGTGAAGTCGGTGTCGAACAGGTAGAAGAACGCGGGAGCATTGAACGACGTGCTGACGGACCCGCGAGCTCTCAGTCCGCCGAGGACGCGCACGGCGGAGCCCACCCGGTACGTGAAAGCGCGATCGAAATCCGAGGGATCATCCAGCCGGCCGCTCGCGTTCAACGTCACCCTTCCCGGCGACGCCAGGTACTCCGCGTACGCGGCCGTCGTCGTCCGCGCGCCGGTGAAGCTCGAGTACGGTGTGAGCACGCCGTCCGCCGGCCCCGATGCGCCCCGGCTGCGCTCACGCTCTCGCTGGTACTCGGCGCCCGCGGTCAGCCGGCCGGCTGGAACGGCCAGCGTCAGCCGCCCCTCGCCGCGGTGCCGGAGGTTGTGCGAGGCGTAGCGGTCCCGTGTATCGCCGGAACCGGTGGTCGTTACGTCGTCGGTAAAGTCGGTGGCGTCGTTCATTCCACCCAGCATGCGAAGCTCGACGCCCGGACGGAGCGACCTCGCGCCATCGAGCGAAAGCGTGACGCGCCGCTGGTCGCGAAACGCGTTGCTGTCCACGACGTTGCCGATGTAATCGGTGGGATAGTGCACTTTCGCGTGTGTCGCGCGCGCGGCGAGGGACAGGCTGCCTCGCTCGCCGCGAAGAAGCGCGACGGATCCACTAGCCGTCTCGTTCAGGTATTCGTTGTTGAAGGCAAGGATCCCCTCGGTCGAGTTGCGCGCGCCGTGCAGCGTGAATCCGGCGCCGCCGGGCGCTCCGCTGACGCCCAGCGCGGCCTCCAGCGTGCCGTACGTTCCGCCGCGCAGCTCCGACGAAACGCTCAGGGGACCGCTCCCCTGCTTCGTGAATATCTGCACGACTCCCGAGACGGCGTCCGCGCCGTGTACCACGCTCGACGATCCGCGCACGATCTCGATCCGCTCCACGTTGGCCGTGCCGAGGTGGGCCGCGTCGAACAATCCGCCGACGGCGTTAACCGGAACGCCGTCCACCAGAAACTTCGTGTACCGGCTCTCGCCCCCGCGCACGAACACGGACGCCAGCGCGCCGTACGAGCCTGTGGCCGCCACCGCCACCCCCGGCACTCCGCGCAATGCTTCGGCAACTGTCGTCACTCCCCTCGAGCGCAGCTCTTCGCCGGTGATCACCGTGACGGATTGTGTCAGCGCGGATGACGCGACCGGCGCCTTGGTAGCGCTGATCACCACGCCTTCGAGCACCACAGTGTCGCGCTGCTGCGCGCCCAACGTAGAGGTCGAAATAAGCAACAGCGCGAATGCGAACGAGAGTGGTTTCATCGAAGGATGGGAGACAGAGTTTTGCTTTTGGCCAAGAGCCAATAGCCAACAGCCAACAGCGCAGTCACTGTTTCCTCAGCGGCAGCAGCACCGGCGCGCCCGACGCCGCGTCGCGCGATATCACGATCGGCCAGTCGTACACGGCTTCCAGCGTCGCGGCGTCCATCACTTCCACCGGCGCGCCGTCGGCCACGACACTTCCGTGCGAGAGCAGCACCATCCGCGACGCGAACCGCGCAACGAGGTTCAGCTGATGGCTCACCATCAGCACGGCCATCCCGCCGGCGGCCAGCGAGTGCACCAACTCGAGCAGCGACATCTCGTGCGCGATGTCGAGGAATGTCGTGGGCTCGTCCAGCACCAGCATGCCCGTTTCCTGCGCGAGCGCGCGCGCCACCCGCACGCGCTGCCACTCCCCGCCCGACAGCTCGTCGGTCCTCCGCTCCAGCAGGGCTGCGATCTCGGCCCGCTCCACCGCGCGCTGGATTGCGCGCGCATCGTCCGGCGAGCTGGTGAGCCCGCGGTTGTACGGGTACCGCCCGAGGGCCACGTACTCGCTGACCTCCAAGGGAAACACCGCGTCCTCGCGCTGCGGGACCACGGCCACGCGCCGCGCGAGGTCGCGCTGTTTCAGCGAGCCGCGGTCGATGCCGTCGAGCAGGATTCGTCCCGACTCCAGCGGCTCCCGCCCGAGCAGCGCGCGCACGACCGTGCTCTTTCCGCTCCCGTTCGGCCCGACGAGCGCGGTGATACCGCCGTTGGCGGCCGAGAACGACGCCCCGTCCACCGCTGGGGTCGCCGCGCCGTGGTACCGCACGGTGACGCTCTCGAAGGAGATCATCGCATCCGCCCCAGCCGAACGAGAAAGAACGGCACCCCGATCAGAGCTGTGACGGCGCCGAGCGGCAGCTCGGCCGGTGGCAAGGCTGTGCGCGCGACGACGTCGGCGAGGATAACGAGCGTGCCTCCCACGAGCGCGGAGCCCGCAACCAGCCGCCGGTGCCGGCGCACCCCGAATGCGCGCACGATGTGCGGCACGATTAGGCCGACGAATCCGATCAGCCCGGCGGCGGCGACCGTCGCGGCCGCGAGCAGCGCGCTGACCACGAAGACCGTCCGCGTCGCGCGCTCGACGTCGGACCCGAGCGCCGCCGCGGCCTCCTCGCCGAGCGCGAGCACGTCTATCTCCGGCGCGAGCCGGAGGAGCGCGAGCCCGGCGACACCGAGGTAGAGTCCGAGCCAGAGCGCTCCAGCCCACGACGCGTCGGCTACGGATCCCATCATCCACCAGAGCGAGCCGCGAAGAGTGTCGGATGTGGAGTTGGCGAGTGCAACCATGATGACCGCGTTCGCGAAGGCGCCGATGATCACTCCCGCCATGAGCAGTGTGCGCGGGTCGCCACGGGCGCTGCGTCCCGCCGCCCGGGCGACGAGCAGCGCGGCGCCGACCGCCGCGAGCGCGCCGAGGAACGAGGGGATGGCGAGCGAGCCCGTGTGCCGCAGCCCCATGCCGAACGCGAGCACGGCGCCCACCGCGGCTCCGCCCGAAACTCCCAGCAGGTACGGCTCGGCCAGCGAGTTTCGCAGCGCGCCCTGGAGCGCGGCGCCGCTCATGGCCAGCGCCGCGCCGACCATCGCTGCGAGCGCGACGCGCGGCGCGCGGAGCGTGCGCACGATCGTGGTCGTGGTCTCGTCGCCGCCGCCGGTGATCGCGGCGGCGATCTCGCCCAGCGGAATCGTGGTGACGCCGAACACGAGTCCGGCGAGCGCGGCGAGCAGGAGCAGCGCAACGGCCGCGAGCCAGTGCCACGCGCGGGGCGCGATCACAGCTCGATTCCCGGATGCAGCGCGCGCGCGAGCGACACAGCCGCTTCGCCGAGCCGCACCGACGGCTTGGCGACCAGCGCCGTGTCGGCGACGATGATCCTCCCTGCCTTCACGGCCGGGAGCGCGCTCCAGCGCGCGTCGCCGCGCAGGTCCTTCGTTCCGTCCGGTCCGGCGATCACCACGTCGGGATTCCGCCGGACCACGTCCTCCAGGGTAACCGTCGGCGACGGGCTGGTGATGTCGTCGTACAGGTTGCGCGCACCGGCGATGTCGAGCAGCTCCGACATATAGCTGCCGCGTCCGATGGTGATGAGCGGCGAGTCCCAGATGTACCAGAACGCGCTCCGCCGCTCGCGTCCCGCGGTTGCCGCGCGCACGCGCTCGAGCGTCGCGCGCACCGAGTCCGCCACCGCGACCGCGCGCGCCGAGTCTCCCGTCGCGATTCCGAGCAGGCGAAGCGTGCGGGCGAGGTCCCCGATGCTGTCGTTCTTCACCGCGAGGGTGGCGATCCCGAGCGACCGGAGCCGCTCGGCGGCCGGCCTGTTGTCCGCGCTGGCGTACAGGACCACAAGGTCCGGCTTTGCGCCGATCACGACTTCCAGGTTCGGGCGCAGTCCGGGTCCCATGTCGGGCACGAGCCGCGCGGACTCGGGATAGGAATCCCACGTCGTGCGCCCGATGACGCGGCTCCCGGCGCCGATGGCGAACAGCATTTCCGTCGTCGCTGGGTTGAGCGAGATGATGCGGCGCGCGGCGCCGGGCACGACCTCGTTGCCGAAGTCGTCGCGCGCTGCGGGGGAGCCGGGCGCGTCTTCGCGCCCGCATCCGGCGAGCGCGAGGCAACAAAAAACGAGCTTCCCCGCCGGAAAGATCCGGGAGAACGCCCGCAATGTCGATTTACCACGGCTGAATGACGCCACCGTCCCTCCCACGAGGGTTGTTCGGAGTGGCGCGGACGACGAGTCGTCTCCTGGCTCCGGGCCGCTACGCTCACCTTCCCGGCCGCGAGGCCAGTGGTACCACGAGCGCGCGTTGAATTCCCGTTACAGTGGCGGGGCCGCGCCGGTCTTGCACCGGCTTCCGTGGCTCCCGTCCGCGTTCGGAGCTGCTGGTGATTAGTGACTAGTGATTAGTGACTAGTAACTGCTCAGCAATCACCAATCACCAATAACTTACCGCTACTAGGCTACTTCCTTCGATAAGCGCGCGCAAGCGCGAGCAGCATCAGGGAGGCGGCACCTACTATAAAGAGAATCAGAAAAGTGGGGCTCCAAGTGCGGCGTGCCGACGGGATGTCGATCACCGCCACGGCGTTGAGCGGTACCTCCTGCGCCATGAAGCGGCGGAACGTCCGGCCCTCGGCTGTGACGGCCGGCTCCTCCGTCAGCTTGGCGCCGGTCGCGACGCCGCGCGGCTCCTCTATCAAGATCTCGTACACGTCTATCGGCGCCTCCGCCGGAACGGACAGCGGAAATTCCGCGGACGGCAGCGTGTAGCTGTACGCGAGCTGCTTTACTCCAGGCGGCAGCGGCGCGATCATGCGCACGCGCCCGTCGGCGAACGACACGGCGTCGGCGGGAACGTCGCCCTCCTCCACCTTCGGATCGCGCGCGTTTCGCGGGAGCAGCGCGGTGAACGTGGGCGGCGACGACGGGCCGGGGCTGACGAGCGTCACGGTAGTGTCGTTGGACAGCTCGAACACTTCCGTCACCGGGCGCACCCCGGCGGACGTCGCCGCCGACACGACTATGTGCCGGCCGCGGATCGTTATCGGAACCCGCCGAGACGTCGTGTCGAACACCACGATCTCGGCGGGATCGCCGCTGACGTCGTCGAACGCGAGCGGCACCGAGAAATACGTCACGCCGTGGTGCGTGGCGGAGACGAAGTAGACCGCGTCGGCGGACCCGGTGCGGCGATAGCTGTATGAGTAGCGGCCGCGGGCGTCGCTGCGCGCCGAGTCGAGCGGGCCGGCGCCGTCTGGACCCACGCGGTGCAGCACGGTCCAGACGTCGGCCACGGGCTCCATCACCTCTGGTCCCGGTCGAAGTATCCGTCCATCCACGCGGTCCGGCGGCGCGGCCGCCTGCAGCAACAGGACCGCGATTTTACATATTGAACTTGCCAAAATCTTCCGGGCGGAGATTCTCGAGGTATTGCTTCAGCGTCTCGGCGCTGGTGTCCGGATCGTCTTCCGGCTGCACGATCGGAAATTCGGCCTCGTCGCCCTCGGCGTCGTCCACCAGCACGGCCGTGAGCAGCGACGTCTGCGCGAATATCGGCGCCGCGAACCGCAGCGCGATCGCGATGCTGTCGGAGGGACGCGCGTCGATCTGCACCATCCCGCTCGGCATCGCCACGTGCAGCTCGGCGAAGAAAGTGCGGTTCTGCACCTTGGTGATGTGCACGCGCCGGAGCGTGCCGCCCATGCCGACGATGAGGTTCTTGCAGAGGTCGTGCGTGAGCGGGCGCTCGCGCTTGATGCGGTTCATCTCGATCACAATCGACTCGGCCTCGGGCTGGCCGATCCAGATCGGTAGCAGGCGGGACCCGTCCTTCTCCTGGAGGATCACCACGTAGGAGTTGGACGACCGGTCGAGCCCCAACCGCATGACGTCGACTTCGACTAGTTCCATCTTGAATAGTACACCACGGCTGGTGGCTTGGGGCGCGGCTGCGACTGAGGAACTAGTGGCAGTTAGCTGGTCTTCCTCACTTCACCGCTTTCTTCAGCGCCGCCACCCGATCCGTCCTCTCCCAGCTGAAGAGCGTGGACCCCTTCGGCCCCTTCCTCGGCGTGCGCCCGAAGTGGCCGTACGCGGCCGTCTCGCTGTAGATCGGCTTCCGCAGGTCCAGCGCCTTGATGATGCCGCGCGGCGTCAGGTCGAAGACCTTCGTGACCGCCTTCATGATCGCCATCTCCGGCACCGTGTTCGTCCCGAAAGTGTCCACCATGATCGAGACAGGCTCGGCGACTCCGATCGCGTACGCGACCTGCACCTCGCACCGGCGCGCGAGCCCGGCCGCCACGATGTTCTTCGCCACCCAGCGCGCGGCGTACGACGCCGAGCGGTCCACCTTCGAGGGATCCTTGCCGCTGAACGCCCCGCCGCCGTGGCGGCCCATGCCGCCGTAGGTGTCCACGATGATCTTGCGACCGGTGAGGCCCGCGTCACCCTGCGGCCCGCCGACCACGAACCGCCCAGTCGGGTTGATGTGATACTTGATGGACTTGTCCCGCAGCTCCTTCGGTACGGTCGGCTCGATGACGTCCTTGATGATCGCCGCGCGGATCTTCTTGTTGCTCGCGCTGTCCGCGTGCTGCGTGGAGATCACGACCGTGTCCACGGACACCGGGATGCCGTCCTCGTACACGACGCTCACCTGCGACTTCCCGTCCGGACGGAGCCAGTTGCCCGTCTTCGTGCGGCGGTAGGCCGCCAGCGCCTCGGTCAGCCTGTGCGCCAGCTGGATGGGCAGCGGCATGAGCTCGGGCGTCTCGTCGGTGGCGTACCCGAACATCATTCCCTGGTCGCCGGCCCCGCCGGTATCGACTCCCTGGCCAATGTCGCGCGACTGCTTGTCGATGGTGCTGATCACGGCGCACGTGTGATAATCGAAGCCGAACGCGGCGTCGTCGTACCCGATCTTCTTGATGGTGCTGCGGACGATGTCCTGCAAATCGACGTACGTGTCCGTCGTGATCTCGCCGGCGATGCAGGCGAGGCCCGTCGTGACGAGGGTTTCGCACGCGACCCGCGCGCCGGGGTCCTCGGCGATGATCGCGTCGAGTACTGCGTCGGAGATCTGGTCTGCGACTTTGTCGGGGTGTCCTTCGGTGACCGACTCGGATGTGAAGAGATAGCGGTCGAGCAAGGTGTGTTTGGGTCGGAGAAAAGGGAAAGCCGGCAACAGAGTCGCCGGCGGATTCAAGGTGCTTGGTTCGAAGGTGCGTTGCCGTGCCGGATTACGGCCCGGCGGAGCTTTCAAAGGTATGGCCGTCCACGACCACCGGCAAGCCGTGCTGGAGGAACGGTGCGTCGCCGAACGCCGATGAGAGCCGCTCGGCCAGGGCGTCGTACGCCGCCTGCGGAGTGTCGGCGGCGACCGCGGCGGCCGCCGCCTCGCGCGCGATTTCGGCGCTCACGCCCCGGATGATCTGCTTGACCATCGGCACCGAGCGGGGCGCCACGCTCAGTTCCCGCACTCCCAGCCCTATCAGGGCGAACGCCATGACCGGCTGCGACGCCATCTCGCCGCACACGGCCACCTCCAGCCCGGCGTTGTGTCCGATCTCGACAGTGCGCTGAATGAGCCGCAGCACGGCCGGGTGCAGCGGCGTGTAGCGCGACGCGAGGTTGGCGTTGCCGCGGTCGACCGCGAGCGTGTACTGCACCAGATCGTTGGTGCCCACGCTGAAGAACGCGACGTCGTTGACGAGCGTGTCCGCCGCGATCACCGCCGCGGGGGTCTCTACCATCACGCCCAGCGGAACGTCGCGCCGGTACTCAACCCCCCGCTCCTGCAGCTCGGCCGCCGCTTCGTCCAGCAGCACGCGCGCCTGCCGCACCTCGGCCACCGACACGATGAGCGGGAGCATGATGCGCACGTCGCCGTGCAGCGCCGCCCGAAGCAGAGCGCGGAGCTGAGTCTTGAACAACTCCGGCTCATCCAGGCACATGCGGATCGCCCGCCACCCGAGAAACGGGTTGGCTTCGGCCGGATACCCGCCGATCGGAAGCTTGTCGCCGCCGAGGTCGAAGGTGCGGATCACCACCGGCTGGCCCTCGAATGCCTTCACTACCCGGGAGTACTCGCGGTACTGCTCTTCCTCGTCGGGCATGGACGGACGGCCGACGACGAGGAACTCGGTGCGCATGAGCCCGACGCCTTCCGCGCCGCTGTGCGACGCCTGCTCGGCCTCCTCCGGAAGGTCCACGTTGGCGCGGAGCGTGATCCTGACGCCGTCGAGCGTCAGCGGCTCGACCGCGATCAGCTGGGTCAGCTCCATCTCGTATGTCTGCTCGCGCAGGGCGCGGTCCCGGTACGCCGCGAGGTGCTGCTCCGACGGGTTCACGATGAGCAGCCCCGACGAGCCGTCGAGGATCGCCAGCTCGTGGCCGTGCAGCCGCTCGACCGCGTCGCGCAGGCCGACCACCGCGGGAAGGCCGAGCGAGCGCGCGAGAATCGCGACGTGCGACGTGCGTGTGCCAGCGTCGGTGGCGATCGCCGCGATCGCGTTCCTGTCGAGCTGTACGGTCAGGCTCGGTGTCAGGTCGTGCGTGATGAGGATCGCGTTGGCGCCGGGCGGGAGGTCCACCGGATCGTGGTCGGGCAGGTCGAGCAGGATCGAGAGCACACGGATGTGCAGGTCCACGAGATCGCCCACGCGCTCGCGCAGCATCGCCTGCGTGTGCTTGGCGAAGTGCTGCCGCCACTCGAGCATCACCAGGTCGAAGGCCTTCGCGGCGCTGATGTTCTGCCGGATCAGCGACTCGACCTCGCCGATCAGATCGGCGTCGTCGAGCATTGTCGCCTGCACGTCGAAGATCGCGGCCTCCTCGTCGCCGGCGTGCTTCTCCGCGCGGCGGCGCACTTCGAACAGCCGCTCCTTCGCGCGCGCGATGGCGGAGTGCAGCCGCGCGATCTCGCCGGGTATCGCCTCGTCCGGGATGATCCGGTGCCCCACCTCCGGCACCTCCCACCGCAGGACGTGCACGGGACCGATCACGATCCCGCGCGACGCCGGTATTCCGGTTATCGTCAGCATCAGCGCTCCCTGAACTTGCTCGCCACGAGCGCGGCCATGGCGTCCACTGCCTGATCCTCGTCCGGCCCGTCGGCGCGCAACGTTATGGTGGAGCCGAACTCGGCGGCGAGCATCATCACTCCCATGATGCTCTTGCCGTTCACCTCGAGATCGTCGCGGGTGAGCGTGATGTTGCTCGCGAACTTCGCGGCGGTCTTCACGATCTCCGCGGCGGGCCTGGCGTGCAGCCCCAGCTTGTTCACGATCTGAACCTCGCGCTCCATCATCGGACGAGCACCGCGTACAGGACGATGATACTGAGGACGCCGAGCGCCAGCCGCCAGCCCACCGACGTTTTCGGAATGCGCGCGAGCACCACACCGCCGACCAGCACCGCGCCGATCGCGACCGCGCTGACTTCGCCGCCGATGCCCACGGCGCGCTGAACCGCGGTGGGAACGGCGATGCCTGCCAGCAGCGCGCCGGCCCTGTCGAGCCACTCCGGCGCACGCCGCAGCAGCGGGGACGCGAGCGACTTCGCGACTTCGGTCCCCTGTGAGAATCCGACTTTCAGACCCCACGCGCGGATCGCGACGTGCCCGGCGTTGTACGCGATCAGAAAGAGCGCCACCACCAGCCCGGCGCTGCCGCCCACGCCATAGGCGCCCAGCGCCAGCAGCGAGCACAGCGGGAGCCAGCCCGACCAGATTAAGCGGTCCCCTACGCTTCCGAGCGGACCGGCGAGCGCCGTTCTGAATCGCTCGATCTTGGCGGGATCCACCTCTTCGAGCTCCGCGCGCGTCAGCGCGCCGACGGCCACCGACGCGAGATACGGATGCGCGTTGAAGTAGCGTGACTGGCGCGCGAGCGCGCGCCTGTATTTGTCGCCGCCGTGGCCGCCGGGCAGCAGCCGCAGAGCCGGCTCGGCGCAAAAGCCGATCCCGTTGCCGAGCAAGATCTCGTAATTCCACGAGCCCTGCACCGCGAACAGCCGGAGCCAGGTCACGAGCCTCGTCATGAACGGCACGCGAATGCGCGTCATTGCACCGCCACGAAGCCGAGGCCGATGACGAGCCCGGCGAGAAAGAGCCAGCCGGTTCGCGTGCCCGCGGTGAAGAACTTCCAGAGCGAGCCACCGGCCACGGCGCCTGCGAGACCGATGACTACGGCATTGGAGAACGTGGCCGGCAGCCCCCAGAGCTCGACCATTCCCCGCGCGAGCGGAACCGCCAGCGCGACGGCCACGAACGTGAGAACGAGCCCGCGCACCAGGTCCGCCGTGAGGCCGAACAGCTGGAGACCGACGACGGCGCGATCCGAGCCTGCCTCGATGAGCTCGCGCGTCGCGGCCGCGCGCGCGCCGATCAACTTGCGCAGCACGACCATGCTCGATCCGCTGAGCATCGCGGTCACGAGCGAGACGAACACGGCGATGGCGAGTCCGCCCGGGCGCCCCGCCCCGGCTGACGCGAACACGGCTCCGCCCGTGACGCCCGCAGTGCCCCACTCGGGGTAGCGGGACGCGCCGAACGGGCGCGTGTCGAGCGCGAGCAGCTCCAGCACGACGCCGATCAACAGTCCTTCCGACGGCGAGCCGATGATCGCGCCGCCCGCGGTCGCGCCGACTATCGGCCGCGAGATCATCGCCTGCGGAAAGCTCACGAAGTCGAGCCCGCACACCGCGCCGAGGAGGGCGATCGGCAGTATCTCGAGAAAGCTCACAGCAGATCTCCGAGCTCGACGGGCTTCCCGCCCGGGACGTCCTGCGCCGAGATCTTCACGCCGCGCTCGGCCAGAGCGCGGAGGGCCTGCTCCTCCTCCGGACTCAAAAACACGTACCGCAGCCGCTGCGTCCGGCCCGGCGCGTGATGGATTCCGCCGAGGTTCACATCGGTGATCGCAGCCTTTGCCGCGAGACGCGCCATCGTGTGGATGTCAGCGGTCAGCACGATGCCGGGGCGCCCGTCGCTCTCCCACTTCGGATGCTCGCGCTCCGCGGACGCCACGTCGGCGAAATAGAGCGTCATCTCGGGCGGGACGCCCATGCGATAGAGCTCCTGCTCCCACTCCGACGCGGCGACGGTGTCGTCCACGAGCGCGATGAACGCGACGCCGAGCGGGCGCCCCCACCCGACCACGACCTGGCCGTGAATCAGGCGGTCGTCGATGCGGTGCAGCACGATGGACAAGGCGCTACTCTCCGCCGCTCGAATCCATGGCGGAGCGCCCCTTCTCCACCGCCGTCTTTCCCGCCTGGGCCGCTCCGCACCGCTCGCCGAGCGCGAACTCGAGGAGCGCCGCGAGGTTCGCGCCGGTCACGAGCACGATATCCGGGTTGTCGCGCATCACGCGCCGCGCCGCCGTGGCCGCGCTCCCGCCGGGAAGATCGGTGAAAATTATCTCCGCTCAGTTCGCGACGTGCTCGCGGAGAATGCGCTCGAGCTCGGCCGCGGGATGATCGCGGTTTGACACCGCGGCGAACATGTCCATCCTGCCGCAGATCTGCTGCACCGCGGACAGCAGGCCGGCCGCGAACTCGC
>JBPPMH010000073.1:0-6003 GCA_051305945.1 Gemmatimonadaceae bacterium | reverse complement strand
GATCATCGCCGTCGCGGTGGACTTGCCGTTGGTGCCGGTGACCGCGATCACCCGCGACCGGCCCAGCGCGCGCAACGCAACGTCCACCTCGCTCAGCACCGGCACGGAGTGCTTGCGCGCGGCGGCGAGCGGCGGCGCCGAAGGCGGGATGCCGGGACTCACCACCACCATCGCCGCGCGCCCCACCCGCTCCAGATCGTGACCACCCGCCTCGGCGGCGATACTTTCGGCGGACAACTCCGCCGCCACGACGTCCACGCCCGATTCCGACGACGCGTCGGACGCGTACACCGTGTGCCCATGGCGGGCGAGCAGCTTCGCAACGGAGCGTCCGCTGCGGGCCAGGCCGAGCACCGCGATCTCACCTTCGGTCGGGATCCCGGCGATCGGGTCCCCGCTCACTGCACCTTGAGCGTGCTCAGGGCGAGGAACGCACAGAGTACTCCGAGAATCCAGAAGCGCACCACCACCTGGTTCTCGCTCCAGCCCTTTTCCTCGAAATGGTGGTGCAGCGGCGCCCGCCGCAGCACCCTGTGACTACTGGCGTATTCGAGCCCGTACCGGCGCCTCCGGTACTTGAAGACGAACCGCTGCACGATCACCGACATCATCTCCAGTACGAACACGCCGCCGATGATGAGGAGCACGAACTCGGACTTGAGCAGGATCGCGATGGCGCCGAGCGCGCCGCCGAGCGCGAGCGAGCCGGTGTCGCCCATGAACACCTGCGCCGGATTCGTGTTGAACCAGAGGAAGCCGATGCACGCGCCCATCACCGCCGCGCAGAAGATCGTCAGCTCTCCGGCGCCGCGGAGATAGAAGATGTGCAGGTACGCGCTCGTGTCGATCCGGCCGATCACGTACGCGAACAGCGCGAAGGTAGCGGTCGCGATCGCGGTCAGCCCCGCGGCCAGGCCGTCCAGACCGTCGGTGATGTTCACCGCGTTGCTGGTGCCCGTCAGCACGAACGTCACGAACGCCACGTACAGCCAGCCCAGCGCCTGCGTCGCGGGGACGATCAACATGTACTTGTAGAACGGAAGCGTGGTGGACGCGCCCGGGAGCGTCGAGATCGGGAACTTCCAGATGTAATAGCCGATGGCGAAGCCGAGGATGACCTGGCCGAGCAGCTTCTGCGCCTCGACCATCCCCTTGTTCTGCCGCCCCTCCCGCTTCTGCTTGAGCTTCAGGTAGTCGTCGGCGAAGCCGATGATCCCCATCCACACCATCGCGAACAGCGCGATCAGCACGTAGCGGTTGTTCAGCCGCATCCACAACAGAGTGGGTATGATCGTCGAGGCGAGGATGATCAGCCCGCCCATCGTCGGCGTCTCGCTCTTGCTGCTGTGCGCGGCGGGCGTCCCTTCGCGCACGACCTGGTGGAGCTTCATGTGCTGGAGCCGGCGCAGAATCCACGGACCGACGATGAACGCGGTGATGAGCGCGGTCATCGCGGCCCCGGCCGCGCGAAAGCTTATGTAGTTGAAGATCCGCAGGAACCCGTATTCGCTCGAGAGCGGGTACAGCAGCCAGTTCAGCATTTCTCCGCCCACGTGGTGAGATGGGGTAGCAGTCGCTCGAGCCGGACTCCGCGCGAGGCCTTCAATAATATGAGCGCATCGGGCTGAAGCAGCGGCTCGAGCCGTGGCCAGAGCGCTTCCACGTCGTCGGCGGTCACCACGCGGGCGCGGGGCGCGGCCAATCCCTCGAGCGCCGGCGCGAACTCTCCGATCCCGGCGACGACGTCCGCGCCCGAGTCAACGGCCAGCCGCGCGATGTCCGCGTGACACTGCGCCGACCCCGGGCCGAGCTCGCGCATGGTGCCGAGCACGACCACGCGCTGCCGGGCCCCGTCCGCGCCACGGATCAGATCAATGGCGGCCCGCGCCGACCCCGGATTGGAGTTGTATGCGTCGTTGATCACCGTCGCCTTGCCGAGCTGCTCCCACGCGGTGCGCATCCTGGGCTGCGGCATCGCGGCGATCCCGCGCGCGGCGTCTTCCATCGTCACGCCGCACGACCGCGCCGCCGCGAGCGCGAGCATCGCGTTGCGCAGGTTGTGCGCGCCGCGCAGCGGAGAGCGCACGGTCACGCCGTCCACGTCTATCTCACCCAGCCCGTCCGGCGCGAGCCGCCAGCCGGTGGCGCGAAAATCTCCCTCGTCCAAGCCGGCGCTCACCACGGAACGGGCCCGCGCGCGCGCCTCGGCCACGACCTCCGGCTGCGACGCCGGCGCGATTCCGACCTCGACGCCGTCGTAGCACGCGGCTTCCTCGCGCAGCACGCCCGCGAGATCGCCCAGCCCTTCGAGATGCTCCTCGGCGACGCACGTAACCAGCGCGATGTCGGGCCGCGCGATGTCGCGGAGAATCGCGACCTCGCCGGGAAGGCTCGTTCCGACCTCGATTACCGCGATGTCGGCGGCCCGCGGGATGGAGAGGATCGTGAGCGGCACGCCGATTCTGTTGTTGAGATTTCCCGTCGTCGCGTGCACCGCGAGCCGCGAGCCGAGCGCCGCGCGCAGCAGGTCCTTGGTGCTCGTCTTTCCGTTGCTCCCGGCGACGGCGACGACCGGCTTGCCCCACGCGCTCCGCCAGTACGCGGCGAGCTTGCCGAGCGCGACGAGCGTGTCCGACACCTGATACACCGGCACTCCGAGCGCTTCGCCGCGCGGCACCCGCGACGCGACTACAGCTACCGCGCCCCGCTCCACCGCCGCCGCGAGATGATCGTGCCCGTCGAACGTCTCCCCCTCGAGCGCGACGAACACGTCGCCGTGCGAAATGGTGCGCGTGTCGGTGGACACCGCGCGCACCGGCTGCTGCCCGCCAGGGCCCGTGCCCAGCGCGGCCGCGAGGCGGTCGAGCGTCCAGAACGCGACGGTCATCGGCTGGGTGCCAGGATCTCGCTCACAATCTCCTTCTCGTCGAACGGATAATGAGTGGTGCCGCGGATCTGATACGTCTCATGGCCCTTCCCCGCGATGACGACGACGTCGCGCGGGTCGGCCAGCTCGATGGCGCGCTCGATCGCCGCCCGCCTGTCCTCGATGCGCTCGTACCCGCCAGCGGTCATGCCGGCGACGATGTCGTCGATGATGCTCTCCGGATCTTCCGTTCGAGGATTGTCGCTGCTGACTATCGCGACGTCCGCCTGCCTGGACGCGATCGCGCCCATCGACGGCCGCTTGCCCTTGTCGCGGTCGCCGCCGCACCCGAACACGACGATCAACCGGCCCGCGCACATCGGCTTCAGCGCGCTCAGCAGACGCTCCAGCGCGTCGGGCGTGTGCGCGTAGTCACGAATGATAGCCGGGTCCCGCGAAAGTAGCTCGATCCGGCCCGGCACCTGCGGGGCTGCCGACAGCCGAGCAGCCACCAGATCCAACGGCACTCCGAGCTGGAGCGCGGCGGCCGCCGCGGCCGCCGCGTTCTCGACGTTGAACTCGCCGATGAGCGGCAGCTCTACCCTGTGCGAGGCACCTTCACTGATCAGCTCGAACTCGGCGCCGGCGAAAGAATGCCGGATCACGGGCGAGACGCGCAGGTCGCCGCGACGGCCGAATGTGAATCTCCGGGGCGCGGGCGGCAGCGCGTCCCACGACGGGTCGTCCGCGTTCACCACCGCCACACCACCGGACGCGAGATACGAGATCAACTTCGCCTTCGCGAGGAAGTACGCCTCCATCGTCCCGTGGTAATCGAGGTGGTCGCGCGTGAGGTTGGTGAACACCGCGGCAGCGAACTGAAGTCTCGTCACGCGGCGCTGGTCGAGGCTGTGGGACGAAACTTCCATCGCGACGGTCCGCACGCCCGCTTCGACGAGCGCGCGCAGCACGCGCTGCAGCTCCACGGGGCCGGGCGTCGTCAGTCCCCCGCCGCCGGGACTCGGCTCGCCGCCGGCGCCGACCAGCACGCCAAGCGTGCCGACCGACGCGCTGGGAGCGGACTCTTCGTCGAGCACGGCGCGGAGAAGCGCCGTCGTCGTGGTCTTGCCGTTCGTGCCGGTGATGGCGACGAGGCGGAGCTCGCGCGCCGGATGGCCGTACGCCACGGCGGCCGCCACCGCGGCGGCCGCGCGCGAATCGTTGACGACGAGCGACGGCAACTCCGCGAGCGCCGCGTCCTCGACGATCGCCGCGACGGCGCCGGCGGACACCGCCGCCGGCAGGAAATCGTGGCCGTCGCCGGCCGTGCCGCGCACGGCGACGAAGATCGAGCCGCGAGTGACCGCGCGGCTGTCCTCCGTGATCGCGGCGGCCTGAGCCGGCAGCGTGCCGGTGGTGTTGGTGAGGAGCCCGGCGTCGCGCAGCGCGTCGGCGATGGCGCCGAGCCGGATCGTCACCGGCGGTGGGTGAGCGTCACCAGACTGCCCTGGGCGACGACCGCGCCGGCCCCCGGATACGACTGGATCGTGTCTCCCGGCACCAGCCGCACGTGCAAACCCGCGCCGTGCAGCGCGCCGATCGCCCCTCGCAGAGTCATCCCGGACACGTCCGGAACGACGCGCTGGGCGCTGTCCGCCGGCAGGCGGCGCGCGGGCGCGTGCGGGAGCCGCACGACGCCACGGGCGGCCGGCGGCGGCGCGTCCGGAAGTCGCGCGGCTACGAGCGCGGTCCGGTCGAGCGCGGCATCACGCGCCGCGAGCGCGGCCTGCAGCACTACGCGACTCACCGGCGCGGCGGCTTCCCCACCGTAGATCGCGCGCTTCGGGTTGTCGAGCTTGACGACTACGACGTACTGCGGCTTGTCGCCCGGGAAGAGCCCCACGAACGAGGCGGTGTAGCTCCCCGGCACGTATCCCATTCCTCCCTCGGCGCGTCTGGCGGTTCCGCTCTTTCCGCCGACGAGGAAGTTCGCGAGGTCCGTCTTCGTCGCCGTTCCGCTGTCCACGACCGCGACGAGCATCCGCTGCATCGTGGCGGCTGTAGCAGGAGAGAAAACGCGGCGCAGCACGCGGCGCTTGCGGCTGTACACAATGCGGTCCCCCTCGCGGACCTCGCGCACGATCTGCGGCTCGACCAGCTCGCCGCCGTTGGCGATCGCCGCGTACGCGGTGGCGAGCTGCAGCGGCGTGACCGCTATCTCATAACCCATGGCGAGCGAGGCGGCCGAGGTTCTGGACCAGCGCCGCGGCTCGCGCAGCGTGCCGGATGCTTCCGCCGGCAGCGCGACTCCTGTGGGAGCGCCGAAGCCCAGATCGCGCAGCAGCTCGTACTTGTCGCGCGCGCTGAGCCGGTCGGCAAAGCGGACGATTCCGATGTTGCTGGAAAAGCGGATCACGTCGGCGAGCGACATCTCCGGCGCCTTGTGGATGTCGCGGATGACGCGACCCTCGAGCTCCATCGTGCCATTGAACGTCCCGATCATCTCTTCCGGCGACGCCAGCCCGCGATCGAGCAGCGCCGCCGCGATGAACGGCTTGAGCGTGGATCCCGGCTCGAACGGCTCGGTGATCGCAGTATTCGCGAAAGCGGCGGGGTCGGCGCGATTGCTCGCGAGCGCGAGCACCTCGCCGCTGTGCGGGTTGAGCACGACGATGTCGCCGCCGCTCGCGTCGAGGCTGTCCACGGCCTGCGCCAAGGCGCGCTCGGCGATGTCCTGCAAGTCGCGGCTGAGCGTCAGCGAGACCGTCGCGCCGGTGGCGGACACGCCGGAAGGGTTCGGTATCGCGCGGCCGCTGCGGTCCCGCGCCAGTCGCGAGGTGGAGCTGTCGCCGCGCAGCAGCGTGTCCAGCGCCAACTCGAGGCCGTCGAGCGCGACGCCGGACCCGTCGGTGCGTCCGACCAGCTTGCGGATTCCGGCGTAGTTGGAGTACACCCGGTCCAGCACGACGGTGGAGTGCACGCCCCGCATCGGAAGAAGTGCCGCGACTTTTTCCGGCGGAAACGCGCCGGGGAGCTGCACCCACTTGCGGCTGGTGTCCACGGCGCGGTTCACCCACGCCTTCGGCACGCCCGCCCGGGCGAGCAGCCTCGCGGTCGCCGCCCTGTCACTCAGCTCG
>JBPPMH010000072.1:0-6156 GCA_051305945.1 Gemmatimonadaceae bacterium | reverse complement strand
GGTGGCAGCGCCCGAACTTGTCGGGCTGGTTGTAGAGCCGGCGGAGCGCCTCGTTGATGTGCCAGAGGTAGCGCCCCTCCTGCGACGCGAAGAGAAACTGCTTCTCGCGCTCCATGGCGTCGGTGCCCTGGTCCGCCATGTGGAAGGAATAGGAGCTGAGGTCGCCGTCGGCGCCCTGCTCGGTGGAGCCGAAGGTTTCGTCGTAATGCCCCAGCTCGCGGACGACCCGCTTCCGCTCCTCGAGCAACCGCTTCTCGAAGTGGCCGAGCATCTTCTTGGTCATCGGCTTGGACTTCTTCTCGGTCCCGTTAGCTGCAGTTGCCATGCTTCATCCTACCCTCTTCAAGGCGACATGTGCGGCGACCCCGTCGAGGTCGACCTCTCTTGCCGCGTCCCGTGAAGCGCTCCCGCCGGTTGCGAGCTCGCGCGCCAGTATTTCCTCGGCGATCCACTCGCGATGGGCCTCGACCGCGCCCTCCAGCTCCCGATCTCCCCACACGACGACCGAAATCCGGTCGCTTACCGCGAACCCCGCTTCCTTTCGCATGCGTTGTACCCTGCTCACCAACTCCCGTGCCAGACCTTCGGCGCGGAGCTCGGGCGTGACCGACGCGTCGATCGCGGCGAAATATGCCCCTTCCTCCTTCACCACCATCTCGCCGGACGCCCGCCTGATGATCGTCAGGTCGTCGGCCTCCAACGCGTGCGATTCCTCACCCACCGAAATGAACAACGGCGAGCCGCGCTCGAATTCCCGCAGCGCGTCGCCGCCAAGTTCCGTCACTGCCTGCGCCGCTGCCGGCGTGCTCTTCCCGAACTTCTTCCCCAACGAGCGAAAATTCGCCTTCGCCTCGAGCCGCACCAAAGTATCGGCCGAAGACACGAATTCCACGACCTTCACGTTCAGCTCCGACTCCAGCAGCGGAACCAGCGGCCGCACCGCTTCCGTGACCGAGTCAGGCACCACGCACACCATTTTCGCGAGCGGCTGGCGCACTCTCACGCCTGCCTCCTCCCGCGCCGCGCGGCCGAGGGTCGAGAGCTTCCGCAGCGACTCCATTCCGCGCTCCAGAAAGATATCAACTTCGCCGGGCCCGGAGCGTACATAGGTGGACAAATGGACCGAGGCTCCGGTGAGCTCCCGGTGGATCCAATCGGACACGAACGGAGCGAACGGCGCGAGCAGCCGGCAGGTGACGGCGAGAACTTCGTGCAGCGTCGCGAACGCGGCGCGGTTGTCGGGCGCCTCGACGTCGTAGAACCGGTGCCGGTTGAGCCGCACGTACCAGTTGGACACGTCGTCCACGAAGAACTCCATCAGCCCGCGGAGCGCGAGCATGGACTCGTAGCGCTCGAGCAGAGCGTCAGTGTCGCGCTCGACGGTCGCGAGGCGTGACAGCACCCAGCGGTCGATCGCCGGCCTGTCCGCGGGCGCGGGATCGCCACCGCCGGGCTCCCAGCCGAAGTTCGCGTACAGCGCGAAGATGCCCGAGTACACGTTCTTCAGCGTGATCAGGAACCGCCCCGCGTTCTCGCGGATCGCCGCCTCGTCGAAGTTGCGCGGCAGCCAGACCTGGCTCGCCGAGATGAGCGAGATGCGAAGCGCGTCGGCGCCGTGCGCCGGGATGAGCGCGTCAGGATCGACTATGTTGCCGAGCCGCTTGGACATCTTCTCGCCCTTCGCGTCGAGCAGTACGCCGTTCACCACGACGGCGCGGTACGGCGCTACGTCCACGCCCTCGTTCGCGGGCGCTTCGTGCTGGAGCAGATTGTTCGGCAGCGCGTCGCCGAGGCCCGTCGCGATCGCCAGCAGCGAGTAGAACCAGCCGCGCGTCTGATCCTGGCCCTCGGCGATGAAATCGGCGGGGTAGTAGCGCGCGACCATGTCGCGGTTCTCGAACGGATAGTGCCACTGCGCGAACGGCATGGACCCCGAATCGAACCACGCGTCCACCACCTCGGACACGCGCGTCATGGTCCCCTCGCACTGCGCGCACTTCCACGTGTAGCTGTCTATGTACGGCTTGTGCGGATCGAAGTCCGCGGGCAGCTCCCTGCCCCAGCGTTCCGCCAGCTCGGCGTAGCCGCCGATGGCCTCGACGTGCTCCGGATCGGAATCGCACACCCACAACGGCAGCGGCGTGCCCCAGTACCGGTCGCGCGAGATCGCCCAGTCGATGTTGTTCACCAGCCACTCGCCGAACCGGCCCTCGCCGATCTCCGGCGGATTCCAGTCCACGCGCGCGTTCCGCATGAGCATGGCGTCCTTGTACGAGCTGGTGCGGATGAACCACGACGTGCGCGCGTAGTACAGCAGCGGCGTGTCGCACCGCCAGCAGTGCGGGTACGAGTGCTCCAGCCTGCCCGCTTTCCACAGGACGCCGCGCGCGCGCAGCTCCTCGACGATCTTCGCGTCCGCGTCCTTGACGAACACGCCGCCGACGACCGGAACGCCGGCCGCGAACTCGCCGCGCCCCGTCACCGGCTGGAGAAACGCGAGCCCGTGCCGCCGCCCGGCCGCGTAGTCGTCCGCGCCGAACGCCGGCGCCATGTGCACGATGCCGCTCCCGTCTTCCGCGCTGACGAACGACTCCACCACCACGATCTCGCGCGCGCCGTCCTCGAACGGAACCCAGTCGAGCGGGCGGCTGTACCGCATTCCCGCGAGCGACGCCCCGCCGAACGTGGCGACACTCTCCCATCGGTCACGGTAATCCTCGCCCAGCACCGCGGCCGCCCGCGCCTCCGCGAGGATGATCGTCTCATTTGTGCTGCCGCCGCGCTTGCGCAGCTCCACGTACTCGATCGTGGGGCTCACCGCCAGCGCGACGTTCGATACGAGCGTCCACGGGGTCGTCGTCCAGACGAGCAGCCTCCGCCGCGGCGCGTCTTCCGCCGCGGCCTCGTCCACGAGGTCGAGCGCGACGTACACGCTGGGATCGCTGACGTCCTTGTAGCCCTGCGCGACTTCGTGGCTCGACAGCGACGTGCCGCACCGCGGGCAATACGGCAGGATCTTGTGGCCGAGGTAGAGTAGCTTGCGCTCGTGCAGCGTCTTCAGCGCCCACCACACGCTCTCGACGTAGTCGTTGGTGTACGTCGCGTACGCGTCGTCGTAATCCAGCCAGTACGCGATCCGCTCGCTCATCCGCTGCCAGTCCGCGCGATACTTGAACACGCTCTCGCGGCACAGCGCGTTGAACTTCTCCACGCCAATGCGCTCGATTTCCTGCTTGCCGCTGATGCCGAGCTGCTTCTCGACCTCGATCTCCACGGGGAGGCCGTGCGTGTCCCAGCCCGCCTTGCGCGCTACATGGAAGCCGCGCATCGCGCGGTGCCGGCAGAACAGGTCCTTGATCGTCCGGGCGAAGACGTGATGGATCCCCGGGCGGCCGTTCGCGGTGGGGGGACCCTCGAAGAAGACGAACTCCGGCCGTCCCTCGCTCGCGGCGAGCGTCTGCTGGAACAGCTTCTCCTCGGCCCAGCGCGCGAGTAGCTCGCGCTCGAGCTCGTCTGGCGTGAGATCGGCCGGAAGCTGGCGGTACCGCAATGCCGGACCGCGCCCGACCGGAGCCGGGCGCGCGTCGCCGCCAGCCTGGCTCACCCTTCTTCTGTGCCGGTCTTGCGGGAGCCGGACACGTAGGCGGGGCCGTCCGCCGCGTCAATCTCCGACATCTGGCGCGCGATGAGCCCGCGCATCTGCGCGATGAACGCGCGCTGCGATCGCGTCAGCGCCTCCATCTCGGCCTCGATCTTCTTCAGCTCGGCCTTCCCGGAATCGACCAGCTTCTCGGCGTCCTGCTGCGCTTCGCGCACGATCAGCTGCGCCTCGCGCTCCGCCTGCTCGCGCATCTCGGCGCGGAGCTGCTGCGCCGACACGAGCGCGTCGTTCAGCGCCTTGTCGCGCTCGCGAAACGAGCGAAGCTGCTCGTGGAAGCTCCGCGCCTTCGCGTCGAGATCCTGGTTGATGCGCGCGAGCCGCTCCATCTCCTCGGCGACCTGGTCGCGGAACTGGTCCACGCGCGCGGGATCGTAGCCGCGGAACGCGCGGCCAAAATCGTACCGACGCACGTCGAGCGGCGTCAGATGGAAGCTTTCGTCGATCATCGTGTCTCCCTTGCTCCGAACAGAATCGTGCCGAGGCGCACCAAGGTAGCGCCTTCCTCGACGGCGATCTCGTAATCCTGTGACATTCCCATCGAAATCTCGCCGGCCGGATGACCGGCCGCCGCCAACGTGTCCCTCGCCGCGCGCGCGCGGGCGAACGAAGCGCGCAGCTCCGGCTCGCCCGCGTCGAGCGCCGCCATCGTCATGGATCCCGTGACGCGCAGACCGGCCAGCGACTTCAACCGCTCCGCGATCCGCGGCACTTCGTCCGTGCCGAAGCCGCCCTTCGACGCCTCACCCGACGCGTTCACCTGCACCAGCACGTCGAACGCGCGTCCCTCGCGTTGCGCTTCACGGTCCAGCGCTTCCGCCAGACGCTCGCTGTCGAGCGAATGTATCAGCGCGAAGCGGCCAGCCTCGCGCACCTTGTTGCGTTGCACGTGCCCGATCAGATGCCACCGAACCGGAACGCTCACCTCGCCCATCTTCGCGATCGCTTCCTGCACGCGGTTCTCGCCGACGTCGCCGATGCCGGAGCTCACCGCCGCGGCGACGGCGTCCGCGCCGTGCGTCTTGGTCACGGCAACGATTCGCACGTCCTGCTTCCGCCCGCCCCGCTCCCTCGCCTCTTCTATCCGCTGCCGGATCTCGGCCAGTCTCGCCGGCAATGCGGCGTAGCCCGGCTCCGCGCCCGCGTCGGCCGCGGACGAGCCGTCCGCCAGGGCCTGTGACGAGCCGGAAAGTGGCATAGCATATCAAGTTAAGTGGTCCTGGGCCGCCCGTACAGTTGATTTTTTCTACAGTTCGGCCCCTGCCTGTGGAAAACCCGTTGGAACGGTTGACTGGAGCGCGGTGATATGTAATCTTTCATCCGGATATACGGATGCTATCAGACTTCGCGATTCTCGACCGCATGACGGCACTGGCCGACTCCACCCGGAGCCGGCTGCTGCTCGTCCTCGAGCGCCACGAGTGCACGGTGACGGAGCTTTGCGCCGTCCTGCAGCTTCCCCAGTCCACCGTGAGCCGCCACCTCAAGGTTCTGGCTGAAGAAGAGCTCGTCGGCTCGCGGCAGGAAGGCACGAGCCGCTACTACCGGATGTCGCGCGACCGCGTGGATCCCGGAGCGCAGCGTTTGTGGCGGATCGTGCGCGAGCAGATCTCGGCCAGCGCCGCGGCCGAGCAGGACTCCCACAGGCTCGACTCCGTGCTGCTCCGCCGGCGCGAGCGCAGCCAGACGTTCTTCTCGGGCGCTGCGGCCGAGTGGGACCGGATGCGCGGCGAGCTGTTCGGCCGCCGCTCCGACCTCGTCGGCTTGATCGGGCTGGTGGACGACCGGTGGACTGTCGGCGACCTCGGCTGCGGCACAGGGCAGCTCACCGAAGCGATCGCGCCGTTCGTCGAGCGCGTCGGCGCGGTGGATTCGTCCGAGGCGATGCTCGGCTCGGCGAAGAAGCGGCTGGCCGGTGCGCGCAACGTGCACCTGCGGCGCGGCGAGCTGGAGAACCTGCCGGTGGCCGACGACTCGCTCGACGCGGCGCTCCTCTTTCTGGTGCTGCATTATCTGCCGGAGCCCGCGCTCGCGATCGCGGAGGCCGCGCGCGCCGTGCGCCCCGGCGGACGCATCCTCGTGGTGGACATGATGCCGCACGACCACGCGGAGTACCGCCAGACCATGGGCCACGTGTGGCAGGGCTTCAGTGAAGCCACGGTGACCGAGTGGTTCGCTGGCGAGCAGCTCGAGGGCGCGCGCTATCACGCGCTCCCCGCCGACGCCGAAGCCAAAGGGCCGGCGCTGTTCTCCGCCTCGGCGCGCGTACCGGAGGCCGCTCCACTCGCGGGCTACGCCGCCCGCATGAGCGTCGCCGCGGCGGACGGCGATGAAGCAATACCGTTTCCGAAGACCGCATGAGAACTACAGCTAGCAGCAGGCTTTTTACAACACCTTACCAGGATATTCAATCGTGACCGCACTCGCAGAACCTACGACCTCCGTGAATTTCAAAGTCCGCGACCTCTCCCTCGCCGAATTCGGCCGCAAGGAGATCC
>JBPPMH010000071.1:0-2367 GCA_051305945.1 Gemmatimonadaceae bacterium | reverse complement strand
TCCCGGTCAACGGCCAGGTCCGCTCAATGGACGTCGATCCGGATACGCCCCTGCTCTGGGCGATTCGCGAGACCCTGGGGTTGACCGGTACCAAGTTTGGGTGCGGCATCGGCGCCTGCGCCGCAAGGACCGACGTCAGGAAAGCCAGAACAAGCGCTAGCAACGGGAAGGATCGGTTCAGCATTGGTAGATCCTACTTGTTGACGGACGAGACGTGCCCGGCCGTGTGTGGGTAAGACCCCCGTTCAAACCGTGCATGCGGATTTCCCGCACACGGCTTACCAGGTGGTCGTTCGAATCGAAACATTACACGCTCCCCGGATACTGAATGGTGCCGCGCAGGCGGCAGAGCCCCAAGGCTTCGAAGAAGGGACGGCGCCACTCCACCGCACGACCGGCGCGAAGCCGACTCCCGGCGCGTTGCAGGAGCAACCCCCTGAGCCGGTCTTCCACATACTGATCGAGCTGGAGGAACTTGGTCGCCGCGTTCCCCGTGCGAAAGTACTGCCCCCACCCCCGCACCACCGCATTGACGTCCGCAATGACGCGGCGGATGTCTTCGTGGCAGCGTGAGCGAGCGGTCAATCCACGCACACGGGCGCGCACCCGCGTCATGGCGCGCTGGGACGGCCACCGCTGCAAGTAGTAGACGCGTCGTCGCGCCCGTACCCACTGCGGCCCGCTCATGCGCTTGCGCAGGTGACAGCCGAGGAAATCGAAACCCTCGCGTCCGCGCGAGAGGTCGACCGTCCTCGTCTTCTCCGGATGCAGCTCGAGCCCGAGACGCGTGAGCACCGTGCTCACCCGTCGTCGCGCTTCCTCGGCATGCGACTCTGTGTCACACATGACCACAAAGTCATCGGCGTAGCGGACCAGCGTCCCGAGATGGGCGCACCGGTCTTCCCACACCCGGTCGAGGACGTGCAGGTAGATGTTTGAGAGCAACGGTGAGATCACACCGCCCTGCGGCGTGCCGCTGCTCGTGGCGGACCAGTGCCCGGCCTCCATCACACCCGCGGCGAGCCATTGCCGGAGCAGCTTCAGCACCCGCCGATCCGAGATGCGTTGTCCGACCAGCACCAGCAGTTTGGTGTGGTCGATGCTGCCGAAGTAGTCGCGGATATCCGCATCCAGCACATGGTTGCCCCCGCGCGCGCCGTGCACGCGCAGCGTTTCCAGTGCCTGCGTGGCGCTCCGCTTCGGCCGGAATCCATACGACGAGCCCCGAAAGTCGGCCTCGAAGATCGGCTCCAGCACGAGCGTGGCGGCCATCTGCACCACTCGGTCTCGGATCGTCGGAATGCCGAGCGGCCGCTGCCGGCCATCGGCCTTCGGGATATATCGCCGCAGAACCGGCTGCGGACGATACGTGCCTGCGCGCAGTACGCCCCCAAGCTCCGATAACAGGCGCTCGACGCCATACTGCTCGATCTCGGCCAGCGTCTGTCGATCGACGCCCGCCGACCCGCGGTTCCGTTTCAC
Organism: Gemmatimonadaceae bacterium; assembly: GCA_051305945.1. GTDB lineage: Bacteria > Gemmatimonadota > Gemmatimonadetes > Gemmatimonadales > Gemmatimonadaceae > JACDCY01. The sequence continues at coordinate 885 of JBPPMH010000071.1, read as the reverse complement.
ACGCTGCCACGCCTCCCAGAGGATGTCAGGCCTCCAGATCCGATCCATCAGGGCGTGAAAGCGTCGCTCAGGGGATCGCTTGGCCGCGACCCAGAGTTGGCGTTGCAAGTGGCGCACTTTGTCGGTGGGCGGGGGCCCACCGGGGTGATTGGAACCGGACCAGCCGGTCATGCCCTCGTGCGTGCTTGCGCCGCCAACGTGACCACCGCAGGGACCCTTCGCTCCCCTCGCGTTGTTCGTCGCGAGGCTCGGCACTACTACGGTCCCCTCGGACGCCCGCTGCGCACCCCTCGCTTTCACCGTTGGCTTATGCGAGTCGCTGCCTTGACCAGGCGGCGCAGACGGGCCTCTCGTGTTCCGCTCGTCTCCGTGCACGCGTGCTGCGCCCCCTACCCCGCCGAGACCCACCGTGCGTATTCCTCCGGACTGAGGCACGGCAGACATGGCCTTCGCCGCGACATGACCGGCTCGGCTCTCGGATTGTGAATCTGACGAGGCTGCAGGCTTCACGTAATGTTGCGGCCCGCGTGCTGGCTTCCTCCGTAGAGGCTCTTGACACCCCGCTTGGGCCACCGGGATCTCACCCGATGCCTGGGGTCTGCTACTCGGCGCTCCGGCGCTTACCGAGACGGGACTTGCACCCGCTGGAGACGAACAGCGTGAGACAGGCGATACTCTACCTGCCTCGTCACGACGCACCATGGGGCCATTGTACGCCAGTGCGGGCGCCCACTCGCCTCGCGCGTTGACCGATGGTCGCGCTGGCATCGGTAACGGGCGCGGGGTGCGCCCGACCTGAAGGTCTGGCCTACAAAGGCGCCGACCGCGGCCACCCACAGTTGCGTTAGACTGCGTGGAAATCGCGGAGGCTCAGGATGTCATTGA
>JBPPMH010000070.1:0-2223 GCA_051305945.1 Gemmatimonadaceae bacterium | reverse complement strand
GCCGCCCGTGCCACGATTGCCGTCGGCGAACGTGCGCTCGTCCGCGATTTCACAGGCACCGTGATCCGCGGGGACGTACTCGGCTTCGTCGGCCCGAACGGCGCTGGCAAGTCCACTTTCATCCGAGCCCTTTTCGACGAGCATCCGCTGGAGTCCGGTGAGTTGCGCATCGGTGCGTCCATCACGCCTGCGTATTACAGGCAGGACATGTCGCAGCTTCCGGCGGAAAGCACGATCTATGAGGCTGTCACGGACCTGCGTCCCACGTGGGAGCGGCGGCTGGTGCAGGGTCACCTCGGCAGATTCGGGTTCTCCGGTGATGAGGTGCAGAGACGGATCGGGACTCTCTCAGGCGGGGAACAGGGGCGCGTGGCGCTCGCCCTCCTGATGCTTTCCGGCGCGAACCTGCTGGTACTCGACGAGCCTACGAACCATCTCGACGTAGAATCGATCGAGACCCTGGAAGACGCGATCGAGAGGTATGACGGCACCGTATTGCTCGTGAGCCACGATCGCGAGCTGCTTCGCGCGCTCACGACCAAGGTATGGGTGCTGCACGATCAGCGGATCACAGAGTTCCCCGGCGGGTTCGCGGAGTGGGAGGACGTGAGCGCCCAGCGGGAGCACGCGGCCGAGGTGAAAGCGGCGGAGGATCAGGCGCTGCGCCGCGTGCACGAACGCCAGCGCATCGCACGCGCCGACAGGCGCGGCGGTGCCGATCCGCGCGCCCAGCTGCGCACTGCACGGCGTGCCCTCGAGCAGGCAGAAGCGAGAGTCGAGAATCTGGAGAAACGGGTCGCCGTCATCACGGCCAGACTCGAGGACCCAGCGCTATATACGCGCGCGGACGGAGTGGCGGAGGCGAACAGGCTCGGCGTCGAGCTGGATTCGCTCAGGCGCGAGCTCGATTCAGCCGTCGAGCAATGGACCGCGGCGGAAGCGGAAGTCGAATCGTTGAGCGCGAGCTAGCGACAGGAATCGCCGACGTTCGGCCGCGCCGCCGCGAATTCGCCCGGCGAAGCAACCACTCCAGCGGAGCATCACTCCTGAGCGTAGCTTTTCGGCGCATGATCGCACTCGAGGGCGCGAGCGGATGACCAATCCGGAGCCTCTGGCGAACAGCGGCCGGAGCAGCGAGGACATAGGCCGTCTCCGGCAGGCGGAGATCTTCATCAGGGGCCTCGCCGGGCGGAAGCCCCGCGTCACTACGAACGGCCTGCTGCTCGAGCAGCAGGCGCGCGCAGTGATCTCGCGCGAAGGCTTTGCGTACGTGGCCGGCGGTGCCGGTAGCGAGAGCACGCTCAGAGCGAACCGCGCCGCGTTCGACCGCTGGGCGATAGTGCCGCGAATGCTGCGCGACGTGTCGCGACGGGATCTCTCTGTGACGCTTTTCGGCCGGAAGCTCGCGACGCCCGTGCTCCTGGCACCTGTCGGGGTTCTGGAGATGGTGCATCCGGAGGCCGATCGCGCGGTCGCGCGCGCCGCGGCCGGTGAAGGCGTGCCGATGATCTTCTCCAACCAGGCGTCGGTTCCGATGGAGGAGTGCGCCGCTGTAATGGGCGACTCGCCCCGCTGGTTCCAGTTGTACTGGGGAACGTCGGACGACCTCATGCGGAGCTTCGTTGGCCGCGCGGAAGCCTGCGGTTGCGAGGCGATCGTGCTCACCGCCGACACGACGCGGCTCGGCTGGCGCGTTCGCGACATGGACCTGGGCTTCCTACCGTTCCTGCATGGGCGCGGCATCGCGCAGTACACGAGCGACCCCGTCTTCCGCGCGAGTCTGTCGCAGCCGCTGGATTCAGTCGCGTCGGTCGGCCCGGGCAGGGTCAATCTCGCGCTGCTGCGCGTTATCGCGCGCTTGTATCGACGGTATCCCGGATCCCTCGCGGAAAAGCTCCGATCCGGCACTCCGCGCCGCGCTGTGCAACGGTTTCTTGCTTCCTACTCGCGTCCCTGGCTCACCTGGACAGATCTCGCGCGGCTGCGTGACGCGACCTCGCTGCCGATTCTCGTGAAGGGCATTCAGCACGCGGACGACGCCCGGCTGGCTGTGGAACACGGAGCAGACGGTGTGATCGTGTCGAATCACGGCGGCCGTCAGGTGGATGGCGCGATCGCGTCGCTCGACGCGCTGCCGGATGTGATGGTGGCGGTGAATGGCCGGATTCCGGTACTGTTCGACAGCGGCATCCGGGGCGGCGCGGACATCTTCAAGGCGCTGGC
>JBPPMH010000069.1:0-30476 GCA_051305945.1 Gemmatimonadaceae bacterium | reverse complement strand
TCGCTGCCTGATCGGGACTCTTGGTCTTCTCTCCGTCGTACAAGTCGGGGGCGAGCACCACGAATCCGGCGGCTGCGAAGCGATCGGCAACGTCCTTGATGTGATCGACCAGGCCCCACCATTCCTGCAGCAGGACCAGCCCGGGCCCGCCCGTCCCCGACTCCGGCACGACGAGATAGCCCGGTGCTGTTCTCCCGTTCGCCGCGAACCTGATCATGTCACCACGCATCGCCTTCCTCCTGGTCCCGAAGTAGGGTGGGGCTACATCATCTGCTTCTGTAGCGCTTGCACCGCGTCGAGGTGGCGCTCGATCGCCGGCGCGGTGAGCTGAATGAACTGCTTGAGCTCGGTGTCGCGCGCCATGGCCATGGCGTCCGTGGCGACCTCGAGCATGTCGAGGTGAGCCTCGATCTCGCGATCCACGTAGGACTTGTCGAAGTCCCGACCCTGTGGGGTAGCGGTCAGTCTTTGCAGCGACTGGCCGTACTCCGCCGTGAACGTCTCCCCCGGTGGCAGGTCGGGCGTGACGCCCATCCGTCTGGCCAGCCGCTCGATGCTCACGCGCAGCGCGTGATGGTCGGCGACCATCTTCTTTGCGAGATCACGCACCGCCGCGCTTCCCTTGGTGGCGGCGAGTGCCGCGACGCTGCTGTCGGTCAGGCTGGAGGCGTCGAACAGCGCGAGAATGTGCGCGTCGCTGAGCGAGGGACCTCCGAGGGCGGTGTCGGGGTCTTCCGAATTGAGCATCACCGAGACGGTATCGTCCTGTCCGGACTCGACCCGGGCGTCACGATCGCAGGCAGAGAATGTCGCGCCGGTCAGAATCAGGATGCAGCTGCGAAAGAGAGGACGCATGGCTTTGTCGGTCCGTCTATGGTGGATCGAGTAATTGTGCCGACCGTCGGAAACCAGGGCAAGTAAGGTCTTTTACGCTTCACATAGGCAAATCGCACACCCCCGCTACAGACTTCAGGACGTGAAGTTAGCGACTCCCATTCTCTTCCTCGCTGCCCTCGGTGCTGCCGGCTGTGAAGGAGCCATGCCGGGGCGCGTGACCGTGCAGGCCGACACGGCGGCGGGGGAGGTTCCGTTGCGGGTCGCGGGACGGGGAGGCGCCGTTCTGATGGTCGGCGTCCACATCAACGGCGCCGGCCCCTACAACCTCGTGCTCGACACCGGAGCAACGCTAACTTGCATCGACGAGCGGCTGGCGAGAGAGCTGGCCCTTCCGCGCAAGACCGGCGCGGTGGGATTGGGCGCGGGTGTGGGTGGCTCAGGCCGCGTCGCGCTGGTTCAGGTCGATTCCATCCGGGTCGGGTCGTCCACCGTAACCAATCTCACGGCGTGCGTGCTCGATCTTCGCCACCTCCGCGAACTCGGAGCCGGCGGCGTGAACGGACTGCTCGGCCTGAACTTTCTGAGCACCTTCCACGTGACGCTCGACTTCGAGCAGCGCCTGATGACACTGTCGGCAAAGTAGCGTAAGCGCCTCAGAGTCTCGACCGCGCTCGCCGGGTGTATCTTCCCTGCAGCAGCGGCCGCGTGAAGCATCGCAGCGATTCCTACCGCCGCCGCCAACAGCCAATAGTCAACAGCCATCAGATTCTTGAGCACTCCTGAATTCGCCGCCGCGATCAGCCGCCGTCGCACGTTCGCCATCATCAGCCACCCCGACGCGGGCAAGACGACGCTGACGGAGAAGCTGCTGCTGTACGGCGGCGCGATACATCTCGCCGGTTCGGTGAAGGCGCGCCGCGCGCAGCGGCACGCGACGTCCGACTGGATGAAGCTGGAGCAGGAGCGCGGCATCTCGGTCACGTCGAGCGTGATGAACTTCGAGTATGACGGCTACCAGGTAAACCTGCTCGACACCCCGGGACACGAAGACTTCTCCGAGGACACGTACCGCACGCTCGTCGCCGCCGACAGCGCCGTGATGCTGCTGGACAACCGCCGCGGCGTCGAAGAGCGGACGCGGCAGCTGTTCGAGGTGTGCAAGCGCCGCCGCACTCCGATCTTCACGTTCGTCAACAAATGCGACCGCGTCGGCGAGGATCCGCTCAAGCTCATCAGCGACGTCGAGGCGGACCTCGGCATCATGTGCCATCCCGTCACATGGCCGATCAATCGCGACAACGCCTTCGTGGGGATCTACGATCGGTGGACGGAGACCATCCACTTGTTCGACCGGAGCGAGGATCACGGCGCTACGCGTGCCGCGGTGCGCGCTTCTACGCTGGACAGCCCGGACCTACGCGAGCTTCTCGGCGTGGAGACGCATGAACGACTGGTGCATGACATCTCGCTCCTGGACCAGGCCGGCCATCCCTTCTCGCGCGACGCGCTGCTGTCGGGCGAGCTGTCGCCGGTATTCTTCGGCAGCGCGCTCACCAACTTCGGCGTGGAGGCGTTTTTGCGCCACTTCCTCGAATTCGCGCCGCCGCCGCTACCGCGCGAGTCGTCCGCGGGGCTGGTGCAGCCCGCCGACGAGGACTTCACCGGCTTCGTGTTCAAGATCCAGGCGAACATGGATCCGCGGCATCGCGACCGGGTCGCGTTCGTGCGCATCTGCTCGGGAAAGTTCGATGCGGGGATGGACGTGACTCACGTGCGCACGAAGAAGACGATGCGACTCGCCGCACCGCAGCAATTCCTCGCGCGCGAGCGCTCGGCAGTCGAAGAAGCGTGGCCCGGCGACGTGATCGGCGTGATGGACCGCGGCACGCTGCGCATCGGCGACACTCTGTCCACGCGCCCCGACGTCGAATTCACCGGCATCCCGCGGTTCGCGCCGGAGCATTTCGCGCGCGTCATCCTCACGGACCCGATGCGCCGCAAGCAGCTAGACACCGGGCTGCGGCAGCTCACGGAGGAGGGCGCGGCGCAGGCTTTCTACACCTCCGCCAGCGACATCGCGAGCCCCACGCCGATCATCGGCGCGGTCGGGCTGCTCCAGTTCGACGTCATGCTCCACCGGCTCGAACACGAGTACGGTGTGCGGTGTCGCCTCGAGAACATCGGCGGGCGATATCCCCGCTGGGTGACGGGAGCGACGGACGACATCGAGCGGTTCGCCAGCGAGCGCGGCCGGATGCTGCTATACGACTCGAAGGGGAATCCGCTCGTGCTGTTCGAGGATCAGTGGGGGCTGAAGTGGGCGCTGGACCGCGAGTCAAATATCCAGTTCCACGAGGTCGCGCCCTAGCGTTACGCCCGCACCAGCTTTCTATAGGCGACGCGGTGCGGCTGATCAGCGTCCACGCCCTTCCGCCGCTTGAAGTCCTCGCGATACGCCTGGTAGTTCCCCTCGAACCACACTGCCTCGCTGTTCCCCTCGAACGCGAGAATGTGGGTCGCGATGCGGTCCAGGAACCAGCGATCGTGCGAGATGACCACGGCGCAGCCCGCGAAATCAATTAGCGCATCTTCGAGCGCGCGCAGCGTGTCCACGTCCAGATCGTTGGTCGGCTCGTCGAGCAGCAACAGGTTGCCGCCGCTCTTCAGCAGCTTTGCGAGATGCAGTCGGTTACGCTCGCCGCCGGAGAGCTTCTCGACTTTCTTCTGCTGGTCCGTCCCGCGAAAGCCGAATGACGCGAGGTACGCGCGCGCGTTGATCTCGCGCTTGCCGACAATGATCAGATCGTTCCCGTCGCTCACCTCGTCGTACACTGTCTTCTTCGGCGCCAGCTCGCGCGACTGATCCACGTACGCCGTGACCACGGTGTCACCAACCGTGAGCGAGCCGCCGTCCGGAGTTTCCTGCCCCACGATGATCCGGAAGAGTGTCGTCTTTCCCGCACCGTTCGGCCCGATCACTCCCACGATCCCTCCGCGCGGGAGGGAGAACGTCAGCCCGTCGAACAGCAGGTTGTCGCCGTACGCTTTCCGGAGATCATTCGAGATCACCACGTCGTTCCCGAGCCGCGGTGGCGGCGGAATCACGATCTCGTGCTGGTACAGTTTCTCCCCCTGTGACTCCTTCTCCAGCTCCTCGAACTTCTGCACGCGCGCCTTACTCTTCGCCTGCCGCGCGCGCGGCGCCATGCGCACCCACTCCAGCTCGCGCTCCAATGTCCGCTGCCGCGCCGACGCCTGCTTCTCCTCGGTCGCGAGCCGCGTGCGCTTCTGCTCGAGCCAGCTCGTGTAATTTCCTTCGTACGGGATCCCCGCGCCGCGGTCCAGCTCGAGAATCCACTTGGCGACGTTGTCCAGGAAGTACCGGTCGTGCGTCACCGCTACGATCGTCCCCGGGAACTCCGCCAAGTGTCGCTCGAGCCACGCGACCGACTCGGCGTCCAGGTGATTCGTCGGCTCATCCAGCAGCAGCAGATCCGGCTGTTCCAGCAACACGCGGCACAGCGCCACGCGCCGCTTCTCTCCGCCGGAGAGCTTCTTCACGTCGGCGTCGGCAGGTGGAAGTCGCAGCGCGTCCATCGCGATCTCGATCTTCCGGTCCATCTCCCACGCACCTTTCGCCTCGATCGCGTCCTGCACGCGCGACTGCTCGTCCAGCAGCTTCTGCATCTGGTCGTCGTCCATCGGCTCGGCGAAACGGGCGGAGATTTCCTCGAAACGTTTCAGTAAATCGCGCACCTCGGCGACTCCGTCCTCCACGTTTTCCTTCACGTTCTTCGACTCGTCGAGACGCGGCTCCTGGGAGAGGAACCCGACGCGCATGCCGTCGGCGATCCACGCCTCGCCCTGATAGTCGTGATCCTCTCCAGCCATGATCCGCAGCAGTGACGACTTGCCCGCGCCGTTGGCGCCGAGGACGCCGATCTTCGCGCCGTGGTAGAAGGAGAGCCAGATGCCGCGCAGAATCTCCCGCGAGGGCGGGACGACCTTGCGCAGGTCCTTCATTACGTAGATGAATTGGGGGGGAGCCATGGGACTGAAGCTACTAGTGACTAGTGATTAGTGACTAGTGACTAGTGACTAGTGACTAGTGACTAGTAACTGCGTCAGCTCATCCACTGACAGGAGTGGCTCGTCTTCTACGGCAGCCGCTCCAGCTCGGTCAACCGCTTGGACAACGCCTCCAGCTCCGCGACCGTCAACGGCCCCGACAGAGTGTAGGTCTTTCCGCGCTCGGCGCTCGACCAGCGATATGAATTGATCGGTGGCGCGGCCATTTGGGCGGCCGCCGTCCGCTGCGCCGACTGCGGCGCACTCTGCAGCGTGGCCACCGACTCCTCCGCGACGCTCGTCCGCAGCGGCTCCTCCGTGAGCGTGACGATGATCCCGTCCCTCGTGCGATACCGCACTGCCGTCGGGACAAAATTCAGCGCGCTCGAGGCCGCGCGCTCCTGAAGCCTCATGTCCATCCTCGCGGGCGGCGGAGGCGCCGTCGGAAAGGCCGCCGGCTTCGCTACCTCGGGCACCACATCCCTGCCCGCCAGGATGGATGGCTCCGTCATCGGGGGCACCGCATCCTGCGTCGCGACACCACCCGCGACTCCACGCCCCGCGAACGCCGCCGGAGCCGTCTCGGACGACGGGGCGCTGCGCTCCGCCGATCGCGCGCGCGTCGCTCCGTCGGTCGTGGCAACCGCGGCCATCTTGCGGGGCGCGACAGACTCCTGCCTGACGTTCCCCGTCGCTCCACTACCCGCTCCAGTCGAGAGAGTCGCCCCCACCGCAGTCGGCCCCGGCGCTTGGACCGGACCAGTCGCGGACGTGGTCGCTGCTTCGACCGGCGCCGTTGCAGCGAGATCGCTCCCGGTCGCGGCATCCGCCATCACAGATTCCGTCGGAGTGCTCTTCCCGCGCGCGAACGTTCCCGTGCGATCGACCACGAACGCCGTACTGCCGACGAGCAAAAACAGCGCGGCCGCGCGTGCATACGGCACGCGAAAGATCGGCCGCACCACGCGCCTGGATGGAGCAGCCGGCACGCCGGCGACCGCCGCCGCGGGTGTCACGGCCGATGATGGTGCCGCATCGAGCGTCGTTATCACGCGCGACGCGGCCGCCACGAACCCGCGCGCCTCCGCGAGCGCCGCCGCGCATCGCGCGCATTCGCCGACGTGCAGCTCGAGCGCCGCCGTCTCCGCCAGAGACAGCTCGCCATCTATGTAAGCGTGCAGCGTGCCTTCTTCAGGATGCTGCGTCATTTCTCTCTCCTTTTCCTTCGATCTCTTCAAATGCTTCCACGAGTCGCCGCCGCGCGCGCGCCAGCGTAGTTCCCACCGAGCCGGGCGAGAGGTCGAGCGCTTCCGCGATCTCCGGATAGCTCAGCCCTTCCTCCTTCATCAAGAGCGCCGACCTGTCCCTGTCCCCCAGCGCGCCGAGCGCCCGCCGCGCGACCGCGCTTTGCCGCAACCGCTCGACCGACAGCTCGGCCTCCACGTCCGCGTCCTCCGAGCTTTCCCGCGACTCAGCCGCGAGCAGCGTGAGATGCTTCCGTTCGCGCTCCTGCCTGCGCGCCGCGTCCCGCAGAAGATTCGTCGCCACGGCGAACAACCACGCGCGCTCGTTCGTGATCTCGTCCTGCCGCATCGCCCGGACGAACGTCTCCTGCGCCACCTCCTCCGCGAGGTCGCTGTCGCCTAATCGGCGAGTGAGGTAGCGCACGAGCTGCGCGTTGTACGTTCGGAACAGGCGATCTACGTCAATCATTCATTACCAGTCGCGGACAATTGCATTCAGCTCGGGTTCGGAAAGTCGCGCCGCGCCCTCGGGGTGCAGCTCGATCCGGACGCGGTTGCCTTGGACGAGAACCCTTTCTCCCAGAGCGAGTATCTCGCGCAGCTCCGGGATCTCCTTCATGAGCGTGAAGTAAAGCTCGGAGAAGGGCTGCACGCGAACCAGCCGCGAATTCTCCCGCGCGGCGGCTACGTCGGTCCATACGCCCTCGCGCAGCACAAAGGTCCGTCCCGCCGCGTTCCGCACATTCGCTGACGCGTCCGCGGCTGCCTCGAGCGTGCTCGCGCTGCGCTGCAACGCCGAAGTGCGGGCGGACTCGAAGGCCTGCGCGCCAGTCGTAGCCGCCGCCCTGCCGGCCAGATCACTTCCCTGATTCGCGGCCGAGCCGCCGGCGATACCCCGCCGCGCCTCGGGTCGCCCCGCATCGCGGAACCGCTCCATGCCCGGCTCGAGCACCAGGTACGACGTCAGCTCGGTCGGAATGCCGAAGCGCTGGCCGAGCGCGCGGATCTCTTCGTCCACTTCCGTCGAAGCGCCGGACCGTCTCCGCTCAGCGGTCAGGTACCCGATCCGGCGGATGGCCCACAGCCGCGCGACGAAAGCGTTTTCGCGCTCCCGGGACGGAAAGATCGCCGCGACCGGTATCCGCACCGGGCCCTGCGACGACGTGCCGGTGAGCTCGATGCGCCCGCGACCTTCGCCCTCGTAACGAGCCAGTATCACTAGATCCTGTCCGGCGAACACGTCGGCGGGCAGGCGGGGATACACCTGCCGGAGCCGCACGCCGTTCGCTTCGAGTCTGAGATCGGTGATCACCGGAGCGCCGAGCCGCTGCGCCACGAGTGACACGACGCGCTCGATGGATTCCGACGGGCGGACAAACTGCGCGGTGCCGCGCCCTTCGATGGCGATCTCCTCGAGCAGCGCGACGTTCACGTCCGCACCCAGCCCGAAGGTGAACACGCGCGCGCGGCCGCGGCGGTCCGCGGCGATCTGCGCGAGACGCTCCTGGCCCCGCTCGCCGACCGTCGGCAGGCCGTCTGTGAGAAACAGCACGATCGGAATTCCGCGCGCTTCGTGATCCAGCGCTTCTTCCAGTGCTGCCTGAATGTTGGTGGATCCCTCCGCGCGGAGCCCGCGCAGGTACCGTACTGCTTCCGCGATGTTCACTGGCGTGGCCGGGACCGAGGCGCGCCGGAAGCTCTCCACGTCGGTGCTGAAAGGGATGATTCTGAAATGGTCGGCTGGTCTCAGCGTTCGCAGCAGAGCTTCTCCCGCACGCACCGCCTGCCGCATCTTCTCACCGCTCATCGAGCCCGAGACGTCTAGCACGAACGCTACGTCGCGGCTCGCGGCCGCCGCACGCGAGTCTCCCGGCGACAGCGAGAGCATCACGTACCTGTCGTCGCGACCGGCCGCATGGGTGAGTAGCGTCACGGCGGGACGACTGCCGCTCACCCGCGGAACCAGCACGGTGATCGCCGCGCCGCCGCCGGACGACTCGAACATTCTCCACGATCCTTCGCGCGTCTCGTGCAGCGAGTGCGTCGGAGAATACGCGCGCCCGAACGCGGCACCGGCCGGATACCGAAGCCGGAACGTGGACACGGTTCGCTGGCTCGAGAACGAGCCGTCGTCGCCGTTGCCGCGAACAGGCATCGGTCTCCCCTGCTGCGGGCGCGGTTCCGTCCCGCGGAAGTAATCGATCCGCAAAGCGTCGCCCTGCCGCTCCGCCACGACGTCGAAGCGCACGACGACCTGCTTCCGCTCTCCCGGAGCGATTGGAAAGATCCGCGCGCGGAGCAGTCCGTGATCGAACCATTCGACCAGCGCGGGATCGCGCTGGCTTCGCACGATCTCTTCGTAAATGGCCCGCGCGCGATCGGCCGCCATCGTCTCGCCGGACACGAGCTCGCCGTTGATCATCAGCCGCAGGTCGCGGAACGCAGCGTTGCGCGGAAGCGGGAAGATGTAGTCGGCTTCACCGAGCGCTCCGCCGTTGTTCACGAAAGTCTCGCTGACTTCGTAGCGAAGGACCCCGGACGCGAGCTCGACGCGCACGTCGCTGCGGACCCGGGCGACGTTGCCCTGAATCGTGCACGGCCGGCGGATCTCGGCGCACCTGGGCACCAGCAGCCCCTGGGCGACGGCGGTTTGAATGGGTGCGGCGGAAACGGCGAGAAGTGCGAAAGCAAAGCGGCGCATCGGGACCTGTGCTGTGAGAGTCACCCGGGAGACGCTGCCCGCGCTGCGCCTTGCACATGGGCTCCGGGTTAGGCCCCGTCAGGAGCCCTCAACCCATCCCGCTTTATCACAGTTGTGATATTACGTGGAATTAGTTTAACCCTAGTGATAACAACGGGTTAACCCCACTGGAGAGGGGCTCCGGACCCTTGAAATCGACCCGTAAACAAATTATATTGAGAAGTGCAAAACATTTGGATTCAAGGGGTGTACCTACTTCTTGGTCCAATACCCTTGGACGTATTCCGCCCTTGGGCAAGAGTCCGCGTGGCCCTCTGGTCATGCTGAGCAAAGGAGGCTGCCATGAACCGATTTGAGTCCTTCATGAACAACCGAGCGGCGCGCGTTAGTACGGCCATCGGTACGGTTGTGGTAGCGACCGTCGTCGCGGTGCAGCTAGGCTCGGGATCGGGCGCGTCCAGCGGGATCGCGTTCGTGGATCACGCGTTCGCGACGGTGGCCGAGAACCCCGTCAAGTCCGAGAACGGCTGGGACATCGCCAACCTCGACAACCAGCGCGTGGACATGTGGATCGAGATCTTCACTACTCGTCCGAAGCTCCGCGACCGGTTCGCCGTGTGGCTCGAGCGCAAGCCGAAGTACGAGCCGATGATCTCGGCGAAGCTCGCCGACCGCGACATGCCGCAGGATCTGATCTACCTGGCGATGATCGAGTCGGGCTTCAATCCGAAGGCGTATTCGCACGCCCACGCGGGCGGACTCTGGCAGTTCATCGCCGAGACGGGGCAGCGTTACGGCCTGACGGTGAACAAGGGCGTGGACGAGCGCAACCATCCGGACAAGGCGACCGATGCTGCGCTGGCGTATCTGACGGACCTGCACGACCGCTTCGGCTCGTGGTATCTCGCGGCCGCGGCGTACAACACGGGCGAGAATCGCGTCGGACGGCTCATGCGTGAGGTCACGGGCCAGGAGCGTGGTACGGATGCGGATTACTACCGTATCTCGAGCCGCCTGCCGCGGGAAACGCGGGACTACGTGCCGATGATGATCGCTGCGGCGCGTATCTCCAAGGACCCGGCGAAGTACGGATTCGGCCCAGACAGCCAGCACCGGCGTATGGCGGCGGCGGAAGTCGCGCAGGAGCCGAGGGTAGCGGAGTAGGACGGTGTGACGGGGTGCATGCGGATCGCCGCCTTCTTCCTAGCGAGGTGACGACGCATCTGCCACGACCGGCTGGGCGCGGGGACCCCATCATGTGAGATTCCAGCTGTACGCGGGCTCGGCACTCTCCGAGCGCGCGGGGAATTTCCCGGGGACCATGCATCCGACCGTCGAACGTCCGCAGTCTCGAGGCGAGGAAATCGCCAACAGTGTGAGTCACGGAATCGGGTTGTTGGCCGCGCTGGCCGGCACGCCGGTCCTCCTCGTGGCCTCGGCTCGACATGGTACATCCGGAAATGTCGTAGCCGCGGCCATCTTCGCAGCCACCACGGTGCTGCTGTACCTCGCCTCCACGATCTATCACGCCGTCCCGCACAGCCGGGCCAAGCATGTGCTCCGCATGATTGATCATGGTGCCATCTTCCTCCTCATAGCCGGCACCTACACGCCGTTCACGCTCGGCGTCCTCCGCGGAGCCTGGGGATGGTCGCTGTTCGGCGTGGTCTGGGGCCTCGCCATCATCGGTGTAGCGCTCAAGGCGCTCGACACCTTGTGGCACCCGGTGCTGTCGACCGCCCTATACATCGCGATGGGATGGCTGGCGGTGATAGCGGTCCGGCCATTCTGGCTGCGTGTGCCGTTGGCGGGATCGATGTTGCTGCTGGCGGGCGGCGTCGCGTACACGGGTGGCGTCGCCTTCTTCGCCTCGAAGCGTATTCGTTACGGCCACTTCCTGTGGCACCTCTGCGTTCTCGCTGGAACGGTGTGCCACTACCTCGCCGTGCTCTGGTACGCCTCATAGGTCAGCCGGGAATCGACCCTCGGGACGGATCTGCGCCGGCTAGAACCAGCGGTAGAGCCAGTTCTTCTCGAACAAGACTTTCGCAGCGTGCCAGTGCCACGCCGGTGGGTGGAGCTTTATCGTCGGTACCGGCTCGCCATAGAAATTTCCCTTGCCGAACCCGGCCTTCCCGTCCCCGGTCTCCACGAAGCACTCACCGGCACCAGCAAACGAAGCGGCGCTTCCCTGTCCCGTCACGGCGCGCGTGATGTTGTGCGCGACTACTTCCGCTTCGCCGTGCGCGAAGACGCCCGCCTTCGGTAGCGGCTTGCCCATGGTCAGAGGGATGGAAACGACGTCTCCGATCGCATACACGCCCGGGTGCTTCGTCTCCAACGTGTGCCGGTCCACCTGAATCCAGCCCGTGTCGCCCACCAGGTCCGTCTCGCGCACCACCCGCGGCGGCGCGTGCGGCGGAACGAAAGCGAGCAGGTCGAAGCTCGCCTCGAATCCATTGGTGAACTTGAGCAGTCGGTTCGTGACGTCCACTTCCCTGATCTGGTGCTGCGGGTGATAGGTGACGCCCTTGCTTTCTACCATCTGGCGAACCGCCGCGGATACTTCGGGCCCCGCGACTCCCATAGGCCCTGGCTCGGCTGCGTACAGATCGACCTGCGTGCGATCCCGAAGCTTCCGCTTTCGGACAGCATACTCGAGCAGCATCGCAGCTTCATACGGTGCCGCCGGACACTTGTAGGCCGGTGCCGCGGTGAGGATGGCGATTTTCCCGCCTGAAAAAGCAGCGAGGGCTTCGCGCAGATATCCGGCACCTTCGAGCGTGTAGAAGTTGTGACCCGCGTCGGCGAGGCCGGGAATGGCCTCCGGCACGAGCTCCGCTCCGAGCGCGATCACGAGATGATCGGCGTCGATGGTATGTCCGTCGACGACCGCCGATCGCAAGCCGGGATCTATCCTCTCGACTTCGCCACGCACGACCTCTATGCCGCGCTTCCGCAGCCTGTCCAGCGGGCGGCGAATTTGATCCGCCGTCCTACCGCCCGTCATCAGCCAGAGGAATGATGGTGCGAAGACGAAGGAGCTTTCGCGCTCGACCAGAACCACGCGGTGCTCCTTCGGGAGCAGCTTGCGCAGGGAGTTCGCCGCCACCAACCCGCCAACCCCTCCGCCCAGCACGAGTACAGTCTGTGATTTTGCCATGGTCTGTTAAAAAATGAGAACCTTGTCGGCTTCGATAGTCCAGGACGTCCACTCGCTTAGTGAGTTCCGGCGCGCGCCTTCCACCAGCTCGGCCTCGGTAATCCCGCGCGCATCCATGCAGGTTCCGCAAACCCCTATCCCGCCGCCGTGCCGGGTTACCGCGGCGAGCATGGCTTGGACGTTGTAGTAACCCTGCGGGACCTTCTGACCGCTCTTGGCGCATGCGGCAGCGTCACCGGCGAGAAAAACCTTCACCTCGACATTGTCTCGTTGCGCCAACGAGCCGGCCAGGCGTAGCCCGTTGTAGCATCGCTCCGTGCCATAGGGAGGATCGTTCAGAACCACCAGGACGTTCATGCCGCCACCTCGGGCGCGGAAGTCTCGACAGGCAGCCCCGCGGCGCGCCATTCCGGGAACCCCTCCATCAGGCGTCTGGCCCGATGACCGCGGAGTCGAAAGATCTCGACAGCGCGAAAAGCGAAAACGCAGTACGGCCCCCGGCAGTACGCGACGACGTCCTTGTCCGCGGGAATTCCGCTGACGCGGCGCTCTAGCTCCGCGAGCGGGATAGAGACCGCTCCGGGAATGTGACCGGCGAGGTACTCTTCCTCGGGCCGGACGTCGACGACCAGCACCGTCCCCGATCGAGCCCTGTCGAGGAGCCCTTCCCGTGTCACCGGCTCGAGTTCGTCACGCGCGGTGAGGTAGCTCGCCACCAGATCATTGAGCTCGGAAAGATGGCGCTCGCCAATCCCGCGCATGAGCCGGAGCAGCTCGTACACACTCGGATCCGCGAGCCGGTAGTGCACGTACAGCCCTTCCTTTCGGGCGTCCACCAGCCCGGCATCCCGCAGCGCCCGCAGATGGTGGGAAGTGTTCGCGACCGAGAGCGTCGTCTCCTTCGCAAGTTTCTCCACTGTCCGCTCACCCTGGGCGAGAATCTCGAGCAGTTCCATGCGCCGGCCGCTGGCTACGGCCTTACCGATTCGCGCGAGCTGCTCGTATATCCGCTCTTTGGCTCTCCGACGTCCCATCCGACCTCACTTGAGTATTCAAATACTTACTTGAATATAGTTTCCGGGTCAAGGGGGTGCTACGAACCTCTGCGAAGTCGGGGCTCGAGCTCGGCACGGCGCTGTAGCGGTCCCTTTCCCTGTCGACGCCCGGAACGTCGCACTGGCCCGACCGGGCGCCATGCCGCGAGCTTTGGCGGCATGTGGTTGCTGCCGTTGTTTTCCCGGGTCGCCGCGTTCGCTACCAGAACGTTTTACCGGACCACGATCATCGGCGGAGAGATCCCGCGTGACGGTCCGCTGCTGCTCGCAGGGAACCACCCGAACTCGCTGCTCGATCCGCTGTTCCTTGCGGCCGTCGCGCGCAGGCCCGTGCGGTTCCTGGCGAAGGCGCCGCTCTTCTCCAATCCCTGGACTTCGTGGGCTGTCACGGCGGTGGGCGCGATTCCGGTGTACCGGCCGCGCGACAATCCCGCCCTCGTCCAGCAGAACGAGAACATGTTCCGCGCGGCGTACGACGCGCTGCTGGCAGGCGCGGCGGTCGGGATCTTCCCCGAGGGAATGAGCCATGACGCGCCATCCATCGCGCCGCTCCGCACCGGAGCGGCGCGAATAGCACTCGGCGCGAGATCCCGCCTGGGCGCCGTTTTCCCGATTATCCCCGTGGGCCTGGTGCTGCGCAACAAGGAAGAGTTTCGCTCCGGCGCTCACGTGCTCGTCGGCGAGCCGGTTCGCTGGGACGACATCGCCGGTACCGAAGATTCTCCCGAAGCAGTGAAGGAATTAACCGCGCGAATCGACCGGTCCTTGCGTGCAGTCACGCTCAACCTCGAGCAGTGGCAGGATTCCGCTCTCCTCGCCGCCGCGGAGGCTGTGTTTGTCGCGGAGCTCGGCGCGGGCCCCGAGTCCGGCACGCAGGTGGACCGCTGGCGCGAAGCCGCGCGGCTGCTTTTCACGGCCCGCCACGAAGGCGACACCGAGGCCGTCGATCTCGCCCGCGAGATCCGGCGGCACGCGCGGGCACTGGACCTCTTCGGCCTGGAGCCAGCCGACCTCCACGCCCAAACCGATCTGCGCGTGGCCGCACGCTGGTCGGTGAGCAGGATCACGCTGCCGTTGCAGGTCGCGGTCGCGTGGGCTGGCGCCCTTCTCTTCTGGGCGCCGTATCGCCTTACCGCGGTAGTCGTAAATCTCGCCTCCCCGGACGGAGCCAGTCGCGCGTCGGTCAAGCTCGTGGCAGGCGGCGCGCTGTTCATCCTGTGGATCGCGCTGCTGGCGGCTGTGGCCTGGATCGTTGCCGGGTGGATGGCAGGAATCGCCGCGCTCCTGCTGTTGCCGCTGCTGGCACTGGCGACGCTCGGCCTGCTCGAAACAGCGGACGATGCGTGGAGCGACGCTCGCCGCTTCTTTCTACTGCGATCGCGTACGCGCCGGCTGGACGAGCTGCGGAGGCGTCAGGCCGAGCTGGCTCGCCGCCTTGGCACGTTGCGCGACCGTCTCGTTCGCGACCCGCGGCTGAGCCTTTAGCCGGTCTGTCACCGCGGTCCTGACAAGCTCAGCTCGAGCAGCTTGCGCGCGGGCTGCGGGTCCCGCGTGTGATAGCATTGCAGCTTGTCGATGAGGCACTTTCCCTCGACCTGTGCCGACAACAGCTCCCGCATCGCTTCGGCTGTGAGCCGCGGGTACAAGCTCAGCGTCACGTGCGGCGTGAAGGAGAAACGCGTGCGCGCAAACGGAAGGCCGGACGTTGCGATGCGGTCGTGCAACTCGCGCAGTCTTCCGTGCGGACTCAGCGGCAGGACCACGATGTCAGTCTGCATGAACCGCACGGGCCGGCCGAACTCCAGCTCCAACGGCGCGGTAACTTGAGCCACGGGACGCAACGCCCGCTCCAGCTCTTCCGCGGTGACTGCCGGAGGAATGGGTCCGACTCCGGACGATCCCGCCACGGTGACGTGCGGCGGCTTTGAGGCCGCGAGCTTCCTGTCGAAGCGCGCATTTATCGCCGCGATCTGCTCCGCGGCTTCGCCGTGCAGCTCCGCCAGAATGAAGATCCCATTCAGCACGGGGTGAATTTACGGCGAAGGCCGAGCACTTCGCTCCGCCGACACTCTTGCAGTTGCATGGTCTTCGTAGTTGACTAGTCCCTAGTCACTAGTCACTAGTCACCGGTTTCCAATGCTCTCAATCGATCTCACCAACCGGCGCGCGCTGGTGGCCGGAGTCGCCGACGACGCAGGTTACGGATTCGCCATCGCGAAGGCGCTGGCCGAGGCCGGCGCCACCGTATGCGTCGCCACGTGGCCCCCAGCGCTCGGCATCTTCACCACGCTGATGGAGCGCGGGAAGCTGGACGAGTCGCGCACGCTCGCGCGGGGCGGCATGCTCGAGTTCGAGAAGATCTATCCGCTCGACGCGGCATACGACACGCTCGCCGACGCGCCCGAAGACATCCGCGAAAGCAAGCGCTACAAGGATACCGGGGATTTCTCGATAGACGGGCTCGCGACGCAGCTGCGCGCCGACTTCGGCGACAAGCCGCTCGACATCGTGATTCACTCGCTCGCGAACGGCCCGGAAGTGAAGAAGCCGCTGCTCGAGACGAGCCGCGCGGGCTATCTGGCGGCGGTGGGCGTGAGCGCGTACTCGCTCGCGTCCATGGTGGCCCGGCTCGGTCCGATGATGCGACCCGGCGGATCGTTTCTGTCGCTCACCTATCTGGCGAGCGAGCGGGTCATCCCGGGTTATGGCGGCGGGATGTCGTCGGCCAAGGCGGCGCTCGAGAGCGACACGCGCACGCTCGCCTTCGAAGCCGGCCGCAAGTACGGCCTGCGCGTGAACACGATCTCCGCGGGCCCGCTCGCGTCGAGAGCGGCGAGCGCGATCGGAATAATCGACAGGATGGTGGACTACTGCGCCGAGAACTCGCCGCTGGTGCAGCGGATCACCGCTGCCGAGGTGGCGTCCGTCGCGGCATTTCTTTCCAGTCCGCTCGCCAGTGGCATCACCGGCTCCACGGTCTACGTGGACAAGGGCTACCACGCCATGGGCATGGCGGTCACCAAGCTCTGACGGCTGTGAACGAGCTGCTGGCAGCTAGCTGCTACCTCATCCGGTACCACGTTGCGTACGAGCAGCCCAAGACGCGCTTCGACGACGAGCGCGTCATTGCACTCAAGGATCCCGACGGTCAGCTGCTCGAGCTCGTGGCGCACCCTTCGGCCGAAACCCGTCCGCAGTGGAGCGCCGCCCAGGTCGATCCCGAGCACTCGATTCGCGGAATTCATTCCGTGATCCTCTGGGAAGAGGGGCACGAGCTCACGAGCCGTCTGCTGATCGACTCCCCTGGCTTCAGGCTGACGCGCGAGCAGGGGAGCATCTACCGGTTCGTCGCGCCCGGCGATGGTCCGGCCAGGATCGTGGACGTGCGCGTCGTGCCCGGTCTCTGGAGCGGCGTGGTCGGCGCAGGCGCGGTGCACCACGTTGCGTTCCGCGCGCGCGACGACACCGACCAGATCGCAATCCGCGGAACGCTCGCCACGCTCGGCTCGAACGTCACGCCGTCGCTCGACCGGCAGTATTTCCGCTCCGTGTATTTTCGCGAGCCTGGTGGCGTGTTGTTCGAGATCGCGACGGACCATCCGGGGTTCACGCTCGACGAGCCGCTGGCGACGCTCGGGCTCGCACTCAAGCTGCCGCCCTGCCCGGAGGATCGCCGCTTCGAGATCGAGGCGCTGCTCCCGAACGTGCGGCTGCCGCTCAAGCTGCCGGGGCCAGCGGGATGACGGAGCGCTGCGGGTTCATTCACCGGTTCGTGCCGGCACCGTCCGGCTCGCAAGAGACCGTGCTTCTGCTCCTGCACGGTACCGGAGGCAACGAGGACGATCTCCTGGATCTCGGACGCGATCTCGCGCCCGACACCGCTTTCCTCAGTCCTCGCGGAAAGGTTCTCGAGAACGGAGCGCCCCGGTTCTTCCGTCGGCTCGCGGAGGGAGTCTTCGACCTGGAGGATGTGCGGCTTCGCGCGGGGGGGCTCGCGGCTTTCATCAAGTGCGCGCGGACGGAATACGGCCTCGAGAACTCTAAAGTCGTCGCCGTCGGCTACTCCAACGGCGCCAACATCGCCGCGGTCACGATGCTGCTCCATCCGGGGCACGTCCAGGCAGCGGCGCTGCTGCGCGCGATGGTCGTTCTCGAGCCTTCGCAGGCGCCGGACCTCACCGGCGCGCCGATCTTCATTTCAGCCGGGAAAATGGATCCGATCGTTCCGGCCTCACATGTGGCCCGGCTGGCCGACATCTTTCGCGGCGCGGGCGCGGAGGTTGAGCTGAAGCAGCAGCAGGCATCCCACGGGCTCGTCCAATCAGACATCTTTGACTGCAGAGATTGGCTCGCTCGAATCCTCCCGCGATAGCCGCCTTCATTCGAAGTCCCATCCCCAGATGACAGATATAGCACCGGCACACCCGTCCACGTCCGCAGAGCTCGAGCAGCTGGCGATCAACGCCATTCGCGTGCTCTCCATGGACGCGGTTCAGAAGGCGGATTCGGGGCATCCAGGCACGCCGATGGCGCTCGCGCCGCTCGCGTACGCGCTGTGGACAAGGCACATGCGCTACGATCCGCGCGATCCCGCCTGGCCCGACCGCGACCGGTTCGTGCTGTCGGCCGGACACGCTTCCATGCTCCTGTACAGCGTCCTGTATCTCACCGGATACGACGTCTCTCTCGAGGACATCAAGCAGTTCCGGCAGTGGGAGAGCGCGACACCCGGGCATCCGGAGCTGGGCTACACGCCGGGAGTGGAGACGACCACCGGTCCGCTCGGACAGGGCTTCGGCAACGCAGTCGGCATGGCCATCGCGGAAGCGCATCTCGCCGCGACGTTCAACCGCGACGAGCACGGCATCATTGACCATCACACCTGGTTCGTCGCGAGCGACGGCGACCTGATGGAAGGCATCTCGCACGAGGCCGCGTCGTACGCCGGCCATCTGCGGCTCGGCAAACTGATCGGCTTTTACGACGACAATCACATCACGATCGAAGGCGCCACGGATCTCACCTACAGCGACGACGCGTTTCAGCGCTTCGATGCTTACGGCTGGCACGTGCTGCGAGTCGCGGACGTCAACGATCTGGACGAGCTGGACGAAGCGATCGAGGAAGCGAAGGCGGAGACGCAGCGGCCATCGCTGATCATATGCCGCACGCACATCGGTTACGGCAGCCCGAACAAGCACGATACCGCGGAAGCGCACGGGTCGCCGCTGGGAGAGACAGAAATCGAGCTGACCAAGCGGAACCTCGGCTATCCGTCGCTCGAGCCGTTCTACGTGGACCCGGACGCACTCGCGCACTGGCGCAGGGCGGGCGAGCGCGCCACCGCGCTGCGCAGGGGATGGGATCACCGGCGGATGGGCTTCGCCAAGGCGCATCCGGCAGAATCAGCGGAGCTCGACCGGCGGATCGTCGGGAAGCTGCCGAAGGGCTGGGAAGAAGCGATTCCCGTATTCACCGCCAAGGACGGAAACGTCGCGAGCCGCGCCGCGTCGGGCGTCGTGCTCAACGCAATAGCCGGGAAGATTCCGGAGCTGATCGGCGGCTCGGCCGATCTCGCCAGCTCCACCAACACGATCATCAAGCAGGCGAGCAGCATCTCCGCGACGAACGCGGCCGGCCGCAACTTCCATTTCGGGATCCGCGAGCACGGCATGGGAGCCGTGATGAATGGAATGGCGCTGCACGGCGGAGTCCGGCCGTATGGAGCGACGTTCCTGATCTTCTCCGACTATATGCGGCCGGCGCTGCGGCTCGCGGCGATCATGGAGCAGCCCACGATCTACGTCTTTACGCACGATTCCATCGGGCTTGGCGAGGACGGCCCCACGCACCAGCCGGTCGAGCAGCTCTCTACCCTGCGCGCGATTCCGAACTTCACGCTCATCCGTCCGGCGGACGCGAGCGAGACGGCGGAAGCCTGGCGCGCCGCGATCAAGCACACGTCGGGCCCCGTCGCGCTCGTTCTTACGAGGCAGAAGCTTGGCTTCATAGACCGGGACAGGTACGCGGACGCGCGGCTGCTGTCCCACGGCGCCTACGTTCTGCACGACGCGCCCGGCGGCGACCCGCAGGTCGTCCTCGTGGCGAGCGGCTCCGAGGTCGCGCTGATCATCGAAGCGCAGGCGCGACTGGAATCGGAAGGCGTTCGCGCGCGGGCGGTCAGCATGCCCAGCCACGAGCTGTTCGCCGCGGAGGACGCGGACTATCGCGCGAGTGTCTTCCCCGAGGGCGTACCGCGAATCGCCGTCGAGGCGGCGCATCCCATGTCCTGGTACCGCTGGGTGGGCGACACCGGCGTCATACTCGGACTGGAACGCTTCGGGGCGTCCGCGCCTTACGCGAAGTTGTACGAGGAGCTCGGGCTCACGGTCGAGAACATCGTGGCGGCCGCCAGGGATTTCGCCACCGACGGCGCGTGACCCGGGAGCTGCGGTTTTACGACATAAGCGTCACCGTAAACAGGGACACGCCGGAATGGCCCGGCGACACCGCGTTCTCCTCCCAATGGAGCACGACCATCTCCGGCGGGGACAGCGTGAATGTCTCGGCGATGACGTCCAGCGCGCACGTGGGCACGCACGCCGACGCGCCGCTACACGTGCGGGACGGCTGGCCGGGCTCGCACGAGCTTCCGCTCGACGCGTTTTACGGCAGCGCGATCGTCGTAGACCTGACGGGAGCCGAGGGCGAGATCACGCTGGATCTGCTCGCGGAGAATATTCCGGGGGACCTCGCCGGGCGAATCGCCCGCTCCCCGCGCGTGCTGCTGAAGACCGGGCGCACGGTCGCAGCAGGACAGTTCCCCGATGACTGGCCGACGCTTTCCGAGGAGTGCGCCCGCACTTTACTCGGCTACGGCGCGCGGCTGCTGGGCGTGGACTGCCCGTCGGTCGACGCGAGGGAGAGCAAATCACTCCCGGTTCATCACATGCTTTTCTCCGGGAACGCCTGTCTCCTGGAGAACCTCGACCTTCGCCGCGTCCCGCCGGGCGACTACGAGCTGCTCGCTTTCCCGCTGAAGCTTATGGGGATGGATGCCGCGCCGGTGCGAGCCGTTTTGCGCGACCTCTAGCGCCGTTCTTGGCACGCCCAATGCCAGTAGGGGCGGTGATGCCCTGTAGTTACTAGTCACTAGTCACTAATCACTAGTCACATATGAAGTCCTCCGGCTCCACCGTATCCGTCTGGATGGACACCGCGGAAATGCCGCAGTTTCCACCGCTCGCTTCCGATGCGCGCGCTTCGGTGTGCGTGGTCGGTGCCGGCATGGCCGGAATGATGACGGCGTACCTGCTCGCGCGCGCGGGCAGAAGCGTCATCGTGATAGACGACGGACCGATCGGCGGCGGCGAGACGGGACGCTCCACCGCGCACATAACGGCCGCGCTGGACGACTATTATCACGTCATCGAGAAGGTGCACGGGGCGGACGGCGCGCGGCACGCCGCGGAGAGCCACACCGCCGCCATCAACCGGATCGAAGCGATCGTCGGCATGGAGGACATAGACTGTGACTTCGAGCGCCTCGACGGCTACCTGTTCCTCGGGGATGGCGACACCAGGAAGTTGCTCGAAAAAGAGCGCCGCGCGGCGCACGATGCCGGCCTGATCGACATCGAGCTGGTAGACCGCGCCCCCATCGATTTCTGGGACACCGGTCCGGCGCTGCGCTTCCCGCGCCAGGCGCAATTTCACTCACTCAAGTTTCTCGCGGGTCTGGCGCGAGCCATCGTCCGCGACGGCGGGCAGATCTTCTGCGGCACGCACGCGGATCGCATCGAGGACGGCGAGCCCGCGAAGGTGAGGACCGACGATGGCCACGTCATATCCGCCGACGCCGTCGTGGTCGCGACCAACACCCCGGTCAACGACTGGATCATCATCCATACGAAGCAGGCCGCGTACAGGACCTACGTCATAGGCGTGGAAGTCCCGCGGGACTCCGTGCCCGCCGCGCTACTGTGGGACACGCTTGACCCGTACTACTACATCCGGATTCATCGCGCCGGCCCCGTGGCCGGCCCGGACGCGTACGACATCCTCATTGTCGGCGGTGAAGACCACAAGACCGGCCAGAAGGACGACGCGCAGGAGCGGTTCCGCCGCCTGGAGGAGTGGGTGAGTAAGCGCTTCCCGATGGCGGCTCACGTTGCGTACCGCTGGTCGGGGCAGATCATGGAGCCGGTGGATCACATGGGGTTCATCGGCAGGAACCCGGGAACCGATCACAACATCTACGTCGCGACGGGCGACTCGGGTAACGGCATAACGCACGGCGCGATCGCGGGGATCCTGCTCACCGATCTCATACTGAAGCGCGACAATCCCTGGAAGAAGCTGTACGACCCGTCGCGCATCACGCTGCGCACCGCTCCGACGTTCACCAGGGAAAACGGGAACGTGATGGTGCAGTACTCGGACTGGCTGACCGCCGGCGACGTGGAGAAGGTCGACTCCATCCCGCCCGGCTCGGGCGCCGTCCTACGCGTCGGCTCCCGGAAGATCGCGGCGTATCGCGACGATGCCGGCGAGGTGCACATGTGCTCCGCGAAGTGCACCCATCTCTATTGCGTCGTGGACTGGAACTCGACGGAGAAGACGTGGGACTGCCCCTGCCACGGCTCGCGATTCGATCCGTACGGCACCGTCCTCAACGGGCCCGCTATCGCGCCGCTGGAGCCAGTGTCGACGGACTCGGCGGAAGAGTGACGCGCACGCTGTGAGTCGCGCCGTCGTCGCGCAGCTCGATCACCCCGTCTTTCACGGCGACTCCGTCCACTGACACCGCGGCCTCGCCGCCCTCCCCGTTCCGCGCGACTTCGATCTCGTACGTGCTGGCGCCGAACCGGTACCTGATGGAGAACCGGCCCCACTCAGCGGGGATCCGCGGATCCACCCGCAGCGTGTCGCCGCGCTTGGTGAAGCCGAGAATGGCCTCTAGCGCCACGCGGTACATCCAGCCGGCGGAGCCGGTGTACCAGGTCCACCCGCCGCGCCCGCGGTGCGCCTCCGCGCTGTACACGTCCGCCGCGACGACGTAAGGCTCCACCTTGTACGTGTCTATGCCGTCCGCGTCGCGCGCGTGCGTGACCGGATTGATCATCTGGAACAGCTCGTACGCGCGGTCTCCGTCTCCCTGCATCGCCGTGGCCAGCACCGCCCACAGCGCCGCGTGCGTGTACTGCGCGCCGTTCTCCCGCACGCCGGGAACGTAGCCGCGAATGTAGCCGGGGTTGTGCGTGGTCTCGTCGAAGGGGGGCGTGAGCAGCAGCAGCAGTCTTGCTTCCCTGTCCACGAGCTTGTCATACAGCGACTGCATCGCCTGCTTCGCGCGCTCGGGCCGCGCACCGCCCGAGATCACGCTCCAGCTCTGCGCGATCGAGTCGATCTTCGCCTCGTCGCTGTCCTTGGAGCCAAGGGGAGATCCGTCGTCGAAGTAGGCGCGGCGGTACCACTCCCCGTCCCACGCGTCGCGCTCTACCGCCTCGACGTACGCGTCGGCCGTGGCGCGCAGTCTCGCGGCGGACTCGGCGTCTCCGCGCCGCTCGCAAATCTCCGCGAACGGGCGCAGCGTCGCGATCAGGAACCACGCGAGCCAGACGCTCTCGCCGCGGCCCTCGATCCCGACGCGATTCATTCCGTCGTTCCAGTCGCCGCTGCCCATCAGCGGAAGCCCGTGCGATCCCTTCGTGCACGCGCGCTTCAGCGCGCGCAGGCAGTGCTCGTAAACTGACGCGCGCTCCTCGGTCGTCTCCGGCAGCTCGTAGACCTCGTCCTCGTCGGGGTTGAGCTCGCGCATCGCGAGGAAGTGCGCCTCTTCGTCGAGGACGCTCTCGTCGCCCGTGACCGTCATGTACCGGTCCACCACGTAGGGCAGCCACACGAGATCGTCCGAGAATCGCGTCCGCACGCCGCGTCCCGTCTGCGGGTGCCACCAGTGTTGCACGTCCCCTTCCACGAACTGCCGTCCGGCGGCGCGCACGATCTGCTCGCGCGCCATCGCCGGCTCCGCGTATAAGACCGACGTGGCGTCCTGCAGCTGGTCGCGGAAGCCGTATGCGCCGCTCGACTGGTATACAGCCGAGCGCCCCAGCATTCGGCAGGACACCGACTGATACAGCAGCCAGTGGTTGAACAGCAGATCGAACTCCGGGTCGGGCGTCGCGACCGTCACGACCGAGAGTCGCCGCTTCCATTCGTCGCTGGTACGCTCGATTGCGGACAGGGCGTCCGACGGGCCGCGGTGGCGAGCGACGGCCTCGCGCGCTCCCGCCTCTCCCGCCGCGGCGCCGAGCAGGAACACCATCTCCCTCGACTCCCCGGGATCGAGCGTGATCTCGGTCTGCAGCGCGGCGCACGGATCCACCGTGGGGCCGGCGCGGCCGGTGAGCCCGCCGCGCTCGAGCGCGCGCGGGTTGCTGGTGCTCCCGTTTCTCCCGAGAAATTCCCGGCGGTCGGACGTGAACGCGGTGAGCGGCTCGCTCATCGCCGCGAAGGCCACGTACCGCGAGAAGTACGAATCGTAGGAATTGTGCGCGAACACGGCGGCGGACGTTTCGTCGAACTTCGTTATGACGTGATGCTGCGCCTGATCACGCGTGACGCCCAGCACCCACTCGGAGTACTGCGTCAGTGTCAGCCGCCGCGCGGTGTCGCGATTGTTGCGCACGACGAGCGTGCTGATCCGCACCGCCTCCCCGGGCGCCAGCCCGATGCGCAGCGCGGTGTGAACGCCGTTGTGCTCGTGCTCGAACGTGGACCAGCCGGCGCCGTGCCGCACCGTGTACGGCGAAGCGTCGCGGATCGGTGAGGGGGTCGGGCACCACACCTCTCCCGTCTCCTCGTCCCGCAGGTATACGCAGTCGGTCGAAGGATCGCGAATCGGGTCGTTGTGCCAGGGCGTGAGTCGGTAGAAGTAGCTGTTCTCCGCCCACGTGAACCCAGATCCCGCCTCGCTCACGCAGAATCCCCCCACCTCGTTGGCGACGACGTTCGCCCACGGTGCCGGGGGAAGCTCGTCCCCGGTAAGGCGGATCTCGTACTCCCCGTTTGCGGTGAATCCGCCGAGTCCGTTGAACAGCGCCAGCGCGGTTCCGCTCGACGCCGGCGGCTCCGGCTTCCGCGAGGAAGCAATCGCGCGCGCGCGCGGCGGTGCCTGCGAGGCAAGCGGTGCCGGATACTCCGGCTCCACGTCGGTGAACTCCAGGAAATTTCCGAGACCGAGCCCGTCGCACTCCACGTGTATCCGGGCGAGGCTGCGGAGCAGCGTCATCTCGTCCGGCTTCAGCAGATCGCCTCGGCGGATGTACACGCCGCCCGGACGGTCGAGGAGCGCGGCCTCGCTCGATGCCATGGCCGTGGTCATCAGCTCGTCCTGCAGGTGCTGCAGGTAGCTCGCTGGCATGTTGTTGATGATCACGAGATCGGACGTGACTCCCTTCAAACGCCAGTACTGGTGCGCGTGCAGGAGCTGCCGGACGCTCGGCATGCCGGCCAGCGTGTCTATGGTCGCGAGCAGAATCGGCCAGTCGCCGGAGATCCCCTGCGGCCACAGGATTTCCTGCGGGTACGAGACCGCGCGCGGGATCTGGTCGGTCAGGCGGAGCGCCGGATGCGGAAAGAGCAGGTGTCCCGCGAGCTGCTGATACAGCGCCGCGTCCGCGGGCCCGATTCCGAGGTCGCGCAGCTCCGCCTGCGCCTGCGCCCACGACAGGTCGAGCGCGCGGCGCGCGCTGTACGGATCGTGATACAGGTCCGCCAACTGCAGCGCGCGTTGCCTGTCCTCCGCGGCCAGCGTCGTGAACGAGACGCGCGCCGACCTTCCGGGGGGAATCTTCACGCGGACGCGCAGCGCGAATATCGGATCCAGCACGGCGCCCACGGCTTCAGTCAGCTTGCCGTCCGGCTCCATCGCGGCGGGAAACCGTCGCGACCTGCCACGGCCGATGAACTGCGCGCGGTCGGTTTCGTACGTGACCTCGCCCACGAGCTCCGGCCCGACGGCAACGACGTGCGCGCACCAGATCGTCTGCTCCTCGTTCGAGCGCGGCCTCCGCGTCGCGAGAATTGCGCTGTTGTTCGCGAGCCACTCGGTCTCGACGAACAGGTTGCCGAACGCGGGGTGCGCCCGGTCGGTGGCCTGCGGCGCAAGCACGATCTCGCCGTAGCTGGTGAGCTCTATCTCCTTTGCAGCCGCTGACCTGTTGATGACCGTGACCCGCCGCACTTCCGCCGCGTCCTCGGAGACGACCGCAATCTCAGTGTACGTCTCCACGTCGCCGTCGCGGCGCGAGAACGAAACGCGGTCGGCCGAGAATACCACGCTGTAGCTCGACGGCGCGATACAGGTCGGCTGATACGACGTGGACCAGACGCTGCCGGTCCCCATGTCCTTGAGATAGCACCATTGCCCGTACGAGTCGCGCGTGCCGTCGGCGCGCCAGCGCGTCACGGCCGCGTTGCCGTACCGGCTGTACCCGCCGCCCGCGTTGGTGACAAGAATCGTGTACGGCGGGTTGCCAAGGATCGCGATGCGCGGCTGGGACGTGTTGGGCGTGTCGATCTCGCGTGCCGCCGGTTTTTCCGTCTCGCGTGGCGCGCGCAGTGTCACCGTCTCGTCGCTCGGCGGATTCTGCGCCGTCAGGCGGCGCGGGATCCGCTCGTGCAGCATCAGCTCCGCGGAGCGCACCAGCGGGTCCGAATGAAAGCGGCGCTGCCACACCTGCCGCTTGAGCGCGTTGGTTAGCGCCACCACGCTCATGCCCACGTGATGCGCGAAGTACGCGCCTACGACGGCGCGCTTGGTACCGACCAGCGGACGCGTATAGTCGATGGCTTCCCGGAACCCGAAGGGGCCGAGCGCGCCCTCCGCTTCGAGCGAAGACAGGTTGCGGATGGCCTGGTGCGGCTCGACGAGCATCGCCAGCATCGTCGCGTACGGCGCCACCACGAGGTCGTTTCGCAGCCCTCGCTTGAGCGCGAGCTCCGGCACGCCGAAGCCGCGGTACTGGTACGTCTGGTTGCGATCGCGCGCGTTGTAGCCGGACTCCGACATCCCCCACGGTACGCCGCGCTCAGCGCCGTACGCGATGTGGCGCCGCACCGCCCCGCGGTAGGTCTGATCCAGCAGCGTGAAGGGAAACGACTGCATCACGAGTACCGGCATCAGGTACTCGAACATGCTTCCGCTCCACGACAGTAGCGTCTGCGTCCCCGCCCCGGTGGACAGCGACCGGCCCAGACGGAACCAGTGCTCGGGATCCACGTCGTCTTTCGCGATGGCGATGAACGACGCGAGTCTCGCCTCCGAGGCCAGCAGATCGTAGAACGAGTTGTCCAGCGCGTCGCTGCTCTGCCTGTACCCGATGGAGAAGAGCTTTCGCCTCTCGTCGAACAGGAAAGTGAAATCCATCTCCAGCGCGTAGTCGTTCGCCCGGTTGGCGATCGCGAGCAGCCGCTTCTCCTGGTCCGGCGAAGGATTCCCCTTCTCGACCATCCCGACGCACGCCTGCTTCAACGCGATCAGGTGTCCCGCGAAATTTCCGCTGTCGACTGTGGAGATGTACGCCGGCTCCAGCACCCGCAGCTCCGACAGCTCGTACCAGTTGAAGAAATGCCCGCGGAAGCGGCGCATTCGCTCCATCGCGCGGAACACGCGCTCCATCTGGTCCAGCATCTCGTCGCGATCTATGAAGCCCAGGTCGGCGGCCGAGACGGTGCTCAGCAGCTGCAGCCCGATGTTCGTAGGCGACGTGCGCATCGCGATCACCGGTGTCGGATCTTCCTGGAAGTTGTCCGGGGCCAGCCCGTGCGTCTCCTCGGATACGAACCGCTCGAAGAAATGCCAGTGCAGCCGCGCGTATCTGAACGCAGCCTGCCGCTCGCCTTCGGTGAGATGGACCTCGCGCGGGATCGCGGGTGCGCTCAGCGCGCTGGCGATGGCTGGGGATATCGTCCAGAGTCCGAGTGTCGTCAGCGCCACGATGAAGGTCGGTATGTCGATGAGAGATCCCGTCGCGTGCACGCCGCTCGCGCCGGGCAGGAACAGGGACGGAGCGATCACCAGGGCGGTGGCGAAGCCCAGGCTCAGCGCAGGCACGGGCCACATCTTCCGCCACACCTCGCGCTGGCCACCGCCCATGGTGCGCTCCACCTGCGACGCCGTCTGCCACTCGAGGAGATTCCTTTTGGTGACGGCGAGCCGGATCAGCGTGCGGATGATCGCGTCAGCCGAGATCACCGCCTGGTGCGGAAGGAATACCACCGCCAGCGCGATCTGCTGCACGCTGACCGTCCAGTCCCGCCAGATCGCCGCGTAGTACGCCGCCCACGACTGATCCGCCGGCGGCCGCAGCGCAGCCAGCGTGACCGAGATGATCCAGGGCATCGCCATCGTCGCGACGGTGATCACGGTCCACAGCACCGCGTTGATGTCGAGCCAGAGCCAACCGCCCACGAGCATCAGCATCTGCGCCAGGTCCACTACGCTGCGCCGCAGGTTGTCGAAGATCTTCCAGCGCGAGATCGTGGAAAGCCGATTGCGCATAGGGCCGTTCGGACCGGGCACGGTGTCCCGCAGCCAGCCCGATATCTGCCAGTCGCCTCTGATCCACCGGTGCTTCCGGCGCGTGAACGCTAGGTACCGCGTCGGATAGTCGTCGTACAGCTGGATGTCGGTGACGAGCGCCGCGCGGCTGTAAGTCCCCTCGATGAGGTCGTGGCTGAGCAGCCGGTTCTCCGGAAACCGTCCTTCGGTCGAGCGCTCGAACGCGTCGAGGTCGTAGATCCCCTTCCCTGCGAAGCTGCCCTCGGCGTACAAATCCTGATACACATCGGACACGGCCGTGGTGTAGGGATCCACGCCGGGGTGCCCCGAATGAATCGCGGCGAATCGGGACCGGTGCGCGCTGGTCAGCGACACCCCGATGCGCGGCTGCATGATCCCGTACCCGCGCAGTACGCGGCCGTACCGCCGGTCGTACACGGGCCTGTTCAACGGGTGCGCCATCGTTCCGACCAGCATCTGCGCCGCGTCCCGCGGCAGCACTGTATCGCTGTCGAGCGTGATCACGTAGCGCGCGTCCTGCAGCGGCGCCGTGTCGCCGACGATGGTGGAGAACGCGTCCACCGCTCCGCCCCGCAGGAACTTGTTGAACTGCGACAGCTTTCCGCGCTTTCGCTCCCAGCCCATCCACACGCCCTGTTTCTCGTTCCGCAGCCGCGGGCGGTGGAAGAGATGGAAGGCGTCGCCGGTGCGGGCCGCAGACGCGTACCTGGCGTTTAGCTCGCGGATCCCGGCGACCGCCGTCTCGACGATCTCGTCATCGCCCTCGACCTGTTGCGCCAGCGCGTCTGTGAAGTCGCTAAGTATGGTGAAGTGGAGCAGCGGATCGCGGTTCGCGAGAAACTGAACCTCCACGTGCTCGAGCGCCTCGCGCACCGCGGCGACGTTTCCGAAGAGCGTCGGCACAACGACGACCGTGCGGCACTCTTCAGGAATGCCGGCCTCCCGGTACTCCAACCTCGGAATCGTCCTCGGCGGGAGCAGATATGTCACGAGCTGGTTCACGAGATTGATCGCGACTTCGTTCGCCGGTATCGCCGAGAGCAAGAGCAACAGGGCCTGCTGCTCCGTAGTCAGGGGATCCGTGAGCTTCCACAGCAAGGCAAGAAAGCCGAGGGTCGCGACCAGTATCCCGCCGAAATACGTCGCGTTGGGATGTCGCAGCACGAGCCGGTGCAGGCGCTCCTGCCACGGCGGCGCGTAGCCGGCTCTCTCTTCCAGTCGCGGCCGTCCTTCCGCGATCAGGTAGAAGCCCACGTGCCGCTCTCGTCCCTCACTCTCTCGCGCCATGTCGATGGCGAGCCGCGCCACGTCTTCCTCGTGCTGCTCCGATCGCTTGGCGATCCCTTCCACGATGTGCCGATAGTGGTCTCTCGAGCCGAACGCCATCTGCGCGTAATCGTCGCTCGGATCTTCCCGCAGCACGTGCTCGACGGCGCTCTGCGATTCGACGAACGACTTCCAGTCGAGCCGTCCGATGGTGCGCAGGCTCATGATGCAGTTCACGACCGTGATCTGCGTGAGCGCGACGCGGCGGTTCGAGCGCGTCACCGCCTCTTCCGTCGTCGGCCCGTCTTCCGCGATCCATTGCTCGAGCCAGACGAGCGGCGTGAAGTTCGACTGATAGCCCCGCAGCTGCTGGAGGAACCGCGCCACGAACGTCGGCGTCAGCTTGGGATGGTGATCCACGAACTCCTGCAACGCCGTGGACAGCGCCTGATCCGACTGCTGGTTGGCGGTGTGCAGCCGGATCGCCCACAGATCCGCGACGGCGACTTCCTGCAGCCGCGCTTCCAGCCGCAGCGCCATCCGCCTGATGTTCTCGACGAGACCGAGACGCAGCATCGCCGGTATCGCCCACAGCTCGCCGAGCTTCAGCGGCGCGACACGCTGGTACTCGCGCACGAACAACGTGATGTTCTCTAGGTCGAGGTGACCTTCCGTGTGCGCGATCAGCTCGGTCGCCACCTCGTACACCCGGGGGTGATCCGCTAGCGGGCCGCCCGCGAGCTTCGGCAGTTCCTGGTAGTACCCGCGCGGCAGGCTGGTCCTTACTTCGCGGATGTGCTCCTGAATGATGTAGAAGTTGTCCAGGAACCAATCGCCGGCCGGACTGATGTCTACCTCACGTTCGGCGCCGTCATTCAGGGTGGAGTAGACCCGCGCCAGAATCTCGCGCGTGCCGTCGAGTCGCTGGAGCAGCGGCTCCGGACCGCGGCGCTTCTGTGGCGGTGCGAGCTTGTGCGCTCGAGCGACGTGACGCGCGCGCGCGGCCAGTCGGTCCGCGCCGAGCACCTCCCCCCGAATGGGTCCGACGAGCTCCTCGGCGCGATGTCCGCGAAAACGATCGACCAGCTCCGCCAGGAGATGTCGTCGAACCTTTGGAGGAAGTACTGTCGGCAGGAGTGAGCCTCGTGAAGCGCTATTGGGGGCTGTTGGCTAATAGCTGCGGACTGGCAGCTCCAGGTAGTGGCGATTGGCGTGCCGCGACGGCAGCGCGCCGGTCCCGGCAACCATCAATTAATCACTGGCGACCACGAGCTAACAGACGACCACGCGGTTATCCCCGGTAGTACGCCCTGATGCACAGGGTGATCAATCGCTGTTTCGCCAGCGCCTGCGCCTCCCGGTCGATCACCTGCCGGGCCTGTGGCAGCGCGTCCCAGACGTGCTTCAGGCTCACGATCAGCTGCTCTGCCCGGATGTGCCGGCTTCTGGCTTCGGTCACAACCTCACAAAGAACCAGCGCGAGCTCGGGATCGGTTTCATCCGGATGGTCAATGTGCCGGCTGAGCACCGATCGGA
This sequence comes from Gemmatimonadaceae bacterium, assembly GCA_051305945.1. Taxonomy (GTDB): domain Bacteria; phylum Gemmatimonadota; class Gemmatimonadetes; order Gemmatimonadales; family Gemmatimonadaceae; genus JACDCY01. Next base: position 19 of record JBPPMH010000069.1, on the reverse strand, counting down.
GCCTGGCGATGGTCTCCCC
>JBPPMH010000068.1:0-33640 GCA_051305945.1 Gemmatimonadaceae bacterium | reverse complement strand
CGCTAAGACGGTCCTGCGAACGGGACCCAAGCCCAATGCCGCTGCATCGCTGGTCGCGAACTAACTGCGGATAGCGGATCCTCGTAACGCCAGCTTGATAGCCCCGCGCGCGCCGACGATCGCATCCGGGTGAACGTGAGCCCCCGGGACCGCGGACTTCAGCCGATGTTCCACCCGCTTCCGAAGTGGCGACGCCTTCTTCATCAACCCGCCCGCGAACGCCAGCTCGATGTCGGCGCGCTCGTCGCCGAACAGCCGCTGAGACAGGGCGCGGACATGCAGCACCAGCTCCTCGGCCGCGAGATCAACGAGGGATTTCGCGCGGGGATCGGTGGCCGCCGTCGAGAAGACGATCGGAGCGAGCGCCGCGAGCGTCTTCGGGTCCGCGGCCGCGGACCAGGGAATCAGCTCCTCGGGATCGTTCAGTTGTGCGGCGGTGAGAATAGCGCCGGTCAGCGCCGTGGGCGGCTCGCGCCCGTCGTGCGCGGCGGCGACGATGCCGAGCGCGCGCCTGCCGATCCACGCGCCGCTTCCTTCGTCGCCGAGTCTCGGACCCCAGCCACCGCAGCGCGCGCGCGTTCCGGTCGGGCCGCGGCCGTGGGCGATCGAGCCGGTGCCGGCGATGAGAATGATTCCCGGTCCGCCGTTGAACGCATCCTCGAGCGCTATCTCCGCGTCCGTCTCGACGATCACTTCGCCGGCGACGTCCAGGTCCTCCAACGCGGCCGCGAGATTCTCGCGCTCATCCTTCCGGCCGACGCCGGCGACGCCGACCAGCAGCAGCGACAGCGTTCTGTCGCCTTCTTCAATCTTCTCGAGGGCCGCGGCCACGGTGCTCGCTATTACGCGCGCGGACTCCGGCGCGTGTCCCGGAGCTACGGCCGATCCCGGACCCTCGGCCTCGGCTACAACCGAGCCGTCGTCGGCGCGCACGATGATGACGTGCGTCTTCGTCCCGCCGCCATCCACTCCCGCGATCAGCCCGCTCATTCTACGCGCGCGGGCGGAGCCGGGTGTGTGAGCGAGGACAGAATGCCGGTGGCCATAGTCACGGTCGTTCCTATCAGCACGTACCACGGCCACGCGATCGTGGAGAAGGACGCGAGGGTTCCGCCGATCCCGGGAAGCAGGGGACCGAGCTGTTTCGAGAAGACGACGAAAGTCATCACGAATATGCCGGTGGCCATGCCGAGAATGGCGTCACGCTGAATCGCGCGGCGCCAGAGAATTCCGAGGAAGAATCCTCCGAGCAGCGCGCCGTACGTGAACGAAGCGATCGAGAGCGCGACGATGACGACGGGCGTGCCCTGCTCGCGGTACAGCAGCGATCCCGTGAGCAGCGCGAGTCCCCAGGCCAGCGAGAACAGCTTGCCCATGCGGAGCGTCTTGGGGTCGTCGGCGCCCCGCTTCGTGAGGGGGAGGTAGAGATCGTGGGTCGTGGCGGCGCCGAGCGAGTTGATGGATCCCGACAGGCTGCTCATGGCGGCCGCGAGAATCGCGGCGATCACCAGCCCGGTCATCCCCGGCGGCATGTTCTCGACGATGAAGGTCGGGAAGATCGCGTCGGGCGCCGCGAATTCGCGCGTTCCGAAGAACGCCCACAGCCCGATCCCGATCGTCAGGAAAAGAGAGAACTGCAGAAATACGGCGATGCCGCTCCCGATGAGCGCCTTGCGGGCGTCGCGCAGCGTCGTGGACGCCAGCAGGCGCTGCACGATCAGCTGATCGGCGCCGTGCGATGCCATGGACAGAAACGCGCCGCCTATCAGGCCGGCGAAGAGCGTATGGGGCCGGTCGAATCCGGTGTACAGGTCTATCCCGCGCAGCTTTCCCGCGTCGCCCGCCTGCGCGAACACCGCGCTCCAGCCGCCGTCTACGCCCTGCCCGATGAGGTAGACCGCGCCAATGCCGCCGAGGAGGTACACCACGGTCTGCACGACGTCCGTCCAGACTACGGCGCGCATTCCGCCGTGATACGTGTAGATGAGCGTCAGCACGCCGAGCACCAGGATGGACACGGGACGGGTCCAGCCCGTCGGCAGCGCCGGGCCGATGATGATCGCGATCGGTATCGCCGTGGCGAAGATGCGGACCGAGTCGCCGAAGCCGCGCGTGACCATGAAGGTCACCGACGCGAACCGCCGCGTGTGCAGTCCGAACCGCCGCTCGAGCAGCGTGTACGCGGTGACCAGCTCGCCCTGGTAGTACCGGGGGAGCAGAGTGTAGGCGACGATGATGCGGCCGACCAGGTACCCGGCCGCGACCTGGAGGAACCCGAAGTTCCCGAGATACGCCACGCCGGGGATGCTGATGAAAGTCAGCGCGCTGGTCTCGGTGGCGACGACCGAAAAGAGGATCGCCCACCACGGGATCTGCTGGCCGGCGATGAAGTAATCCTTCGCGTCTTTCTGGCCGCGGCCGAGCCAGATGCCGAGCCAGGTGGTGCCGGCGAGATACGCCACCAGCACAAACAGATCGAGGGCGGTGAATGCGTTCGTCAATTCACCGCCCTCGCAAAGTGCACCGTCCGCGCGCCGTCGTTATGCGGAGAAGGAACTGCCGCAGCCGCAGCCGCCGGTCGCGTTGGGGTTCTTGAACGTGAATCCGGAGCCCTGCATCGACGACACGTAATCGATCGTGATCCCGCTCAGGTACTGGGCGGAGAAGGGGTCGACGAAAACGTTGAAGCCGTCCTGCTCGAGGACGACGTCGTCCTCGGCTCGCTTGTCTTCGATGAGCAGACTGTACTTGAAGCCGCTGCACCCGCCCGGCTGAACGGACACGCGCAGCCCGCCCTCTTCGGCGCTGACTCCTTCGGTCTCTATGAAGCGCTTGACCTCGACGACCGCTACGGGCGTGATGACGAGCGCGATTTCCGGCTGGGACGAAACGGACATTTAGTTGCCTCCTGGTCTTCCTATCAATCTAAACAAAGCTATCGGCTATTGGCTACAGGAGCTGGCAGCCAGCAGCTAGCAGCCAACACCGCCAGCCGCTCTTGAGGGTATTATCAAGAGCGGCTCCCATCCTTCGACCCCGTACCGCCGATGCCAGTTCCACAGTCAGCACGTCTGCTGCTTCTGCTCCCGATCCTGGCCGCGTGCACCGTCACGCACAAGCCGATCGACCCCACGCACGACCTGGCGCGGGCGAAGGTGATTCCGGGGATCACCGTCCTGCTGCAGGACAGCATCGGCCTGCTCAGGGGCAAGCGGGTGGGCGTCATCGCGAATCAGACGTCGATCGACGAGCGTCGGCGAAACCTGGTCGACCTGCTCTCGACCGACGCGCGCGCACGTGCGGCGGGCGTGCGCCTGGTGGCCGTTTTTGCGCCGGAGCACGGGATTCGTGGGACAGAGGACAGGACCGACCTTCCCGACTACGTGGACCCGAAGACCGGCGTCCGCATCTACTCGCTCTACCGCGCGCAGACGACCGCTCCTCCCGACAGTGTGATGCGCGACCTCGACGCCGTCGTCTTCGATCTGCAGGACGTCGGCACGAGAACGTGGACGTATGTGGGCGCGATGGTGTACGCCATGCGGTCCGCTGCCCGGCACGGCAAGCCGTTCATCGTGCTCGACCGGCCGAATCCGCTGACCGGGTTCTACAGCGAGGGACCAATGCTCGACTCGGCGCTGGCGAACGCCGACACCGCGATGCCGGGACGGCCGGCGCGGGCGTACGCGCTCCACCCGATGCCGCTGCGGCACGGGCTCACGATGGGAGAGATGGCGCTGTACTACAACCAGGAGCTGGGCATCGGCGCCGACCTGCACGTGATCCCGATGCGCGGCTGGAGCCGCGACCTCTGGTTCGACAGGACGGATCTGCCGTGGGTGAAGCCGTCCCCTGCGATCGAGTCGCTGCAGAGCGCGCTGCTGTATCCGGCGCTGGTCGCGTTCGAGCGCACGCGACTGTCTGTCGGGCGCGGCACCGACGCGCCGTTTCAGCGGTTTGGCGCGCCATGGATGAAGGTGCAGGAGGTGCTGGATCTCCTCGCGCAGAGACCGATTCGCGGAATCAGGTTCGAGGCGGAGACGTTCGTTCCCGACGCCCCGACGGACGGCAAGTACGGGGGCCAAAGGGTTCCCGGCATCCGCATGTGGATCACGAACCGGAACCAGGTGCAGCCGTCGAGGATCGGGGCCAACGTGCTCTGGGCCCTCGCGCGCACGTCGCCGGATTCGCTGCGCATCGACTCGCTCGGGTTCGACCTGCGGTTCGGCGACCCCGATATCCGGCGCGCTCTCGTCAGCGGCGAGGAGGATCCAGACGTCCTCATTGACCGCGGACTGGCCAGCGTGTTCGAATTCAGGGACCGCGCGCGACCGCACTTCCTGTATCGCTGACGCCGCGCACGGCTCTTGCACGCCCCGGGTGGGTCCCACGACTACAGGGAGGCTGGTGTGCTCAGGATTCTAGCGGCTATTGCTTTCGCCACCGCGGTTGGCTGCGGTCCGCGACAGGTGCAGGTCGAGACCGGCACGGCGACCACGAACGAGGTCGCGCTCAGGGTCACGAATAACCTGAGCCAGGCGGTGAACGTGTACATCAGCGGGGGCAGCACCACCGACGTCTTCGTGAAGCAGATCGGCGCTAACAGCTCCGAATGGGTCCCGGTCCAGGGGTTCTCGGTCGGGTCGGTAGTTACGCTGCGCGCCCGGACGGTGGACGGCGCCAGGACGTACTCCAAGGACAACGTGGTGCTGGAGAACATGTACGAGTGGCGGGTTCCCTAGCTACAACTCTCAGCGCCCGATACCTTTACGGGTCGGCCCCAGTCGGGCGCCGGCCCGTTCTTTTTTTTACTGGACCGTCCGAGCGGGTCGTCCGTCGCCGGGCCATCAACTCACGTTCGGAGCGGAATGCGATCATTGTGGGAAGGGGTCAAGGACGGCTTCCTGCGCCTGATGGACCCCGTGGCCGGAGCGCTGGCGCGCCTCGGCGTCAGCCCCAACGCTTTGACTACCATCGGCGCGATCTCCACGATCGCGGCGGCGGTCGCGTTCGGCTTCGGCCACATCATGCTCGGCGGCTGGGTGTTGAGCCTCACAGCGCTGTTCGACGTGCTCGACGGACGGGTTGCCCGCCGCGCGAACCGGGCGACGGTGTTCGGCGCGTTCTACGACTCGACGCTGGACAGGATTGGCGACGGCGCGCTGATGGCCGGCCTCACGATGTTTTACGCCACCAGCCCGCTGTTCTCGAGCGTGCCGCTGATGATCGTCTGTCTGGTCGGCATGATCGGCACGTTCGTCATCTCGTATACCCGCGCGCGCGCGGAGGCACTGGGGCTCGACGCGAAGGTTGGACTCCTCCAGCGCCCGGAGCGGTTCGTGCTGCTGTCCGCGCCGCAGGCGCTGTTCGGCCTGGCGCTCGGCGGCAAGGTGCTCGCCGGGATCGTGATCCTGCTGGCCGTCACGGCGTGGATCACAGCGGTGCAGAGGATCCTGTACGTGCGCAGGCTCACGACCACGGACGAGATTCCGCGCATCCGCGTCGTCGGTGACAATTCCGCGCCCGTCGGCCAGCAGGCCACACGGCGCGTTCATTCCTAACATAGGCACGCGTGTCTGATTCTATTCCCGGCAACAACCCGGGCGGCGTCAAGCCGGCCGGAGGCAAGCTCGGCGTACTGACCGTCGGGCTCGGAGCCGTATCCACGACGTTCATGGCCGGCGTGGAGAGCGTGCGCCGCGGCCACTCGCGGCCGATCGGCTCGCTGACGCAGATGGCGACGATCCGTCTCGGCAAGCGCACGGAAGGGCGCGCGCCGCTGATCAAGGATTTCGTCCCGCTGGCGGAGCTGGACGACCTGGTGTTCGGCGCGTGGGACCCCATTCCGGACGACGCGCTGACGGCGGCGAAGAAGGCTGGCGTCCTCGACGAGCGCGACCTCGCGCCGGTCGCGGATTTCCTCTCCGCCATCAAGCCGATGCCGGCCGCGTTCGAGACGAAGTACGTCGCCCGGATTCAGGGGACGAATCTCAAGCAGGGAAAGACCAAGCGCGATCTCGCCGAGCAGATCCGGCAGGACATCCGGGATTTCATCGCGCGGAACGGGTTGGATCGCGCGGTCATCGTGTGGTGCGCCTCCACCGAGATTTTCATCCTGCCGGGACCGCAGCACGCGACGATCGCCGAGTTCGAGAAGGCGATGGAGCGCAACGACGACGTCATCGTGCCGTCCATGCTGTACGCCTGGGCGGCGATCATGGAGGGCGTGCCGTTCTGCAATGGCGCGCCGAACCTGTGCGTGGACACGCCCGCTCTCATCGAGCTCGCGCAGATGAAAGGAGTTCCGATATCGGGCAAGGACTTCAAGACGGGCCAGACCTGGCTCAAGACCGTCATCGCACCGGCGCTGAAGGCGCGCATGCTCGGGCTCGCCGGCTGGTACTCGACGAACATTCTGGGGAATCGCGACGGCGAGGTGCTGGACGATCCCGCGTCGTTCAAGACGAAGGAAGAGTCCAAGCTGAGCGTGCTGCACACGATCCTGCAGCCCGAGGCCTATCCGGATCTGTACAAGGATTTCTCGCACGTCGTGCGGATCAACTACTACCCGCCGCGGGGCGACAACAAGGAAGGGTGGGACAACATCGACATCTTCGGGTGGATGAACTACCCGATGCAGATCAAGATCAACTTCCTCTGCCGGGATTCGATTCTCGCGGCACCACTCGTGCTGGATCTGGCGCTGCTGTCCGACTTCGCGCAGCGCGCAGGGATGAAGGGAATCCAGGAGTGGCTGTCGTTCTACTACAAGAGCCCGATGGCCGCGGCGGGGCTGCAGCCGGAGCACGACCTGTTCATCCAGCAGACCAAGCTGAAGAACACGCTGCGGCACCTCATGGGCGAAGATCAAATCACGCACCTGGGACTGGAGTACTACACATGAAACGCAGCTATTGGCTATTGGCTATTGGCTCTTGGCTAACAGCTCCAGCGCTCGCTTGCGGCCCCAGCCAGCCCACCACCGACGTCCGGCAGTGGACCGACAGCTACGCCTACCGCATCTCGGTGGATCCCATGCCGCCGGAGGCGCTGGAGCCGGCGGTCTACAAGGTCGTAGTCCGGGACCGCGAGACGAATCAGCCCATCGAGAACGGCGAGGGACGGATCTTCGCTACCAGCCCGGACGGAGCCAACACCGACGACGGTCTCGCCAAGGGTAAGGAGATCGGCACGTATTACGCGCGGCTGTTCTACGTGATCTCGGGGGACTGGGCCATCGCGATACAATTCCGCGGGGACTCGACCCAGAGACTGGAGCGCGCCGACTGGATTCAAAACGTGCGCCCTTCCACCAAGCCCGGATACTGAGGAGCAGCATGCGTCACTTCTACCGCACTCAGCTCGCGCCCGACGACGTGCTCGCGGCCGCCGACGATTTTTTCGCCCGTCTGACTCTCGAGCGCACGGTCAATTCACACCGCGCCCGCGTGTACGGCGGGAACCTGGGAAGCATGAAGCTGAAGGTGGAAAAAGAGGGAGGGCACTACACGTTCGTCGAGGTCTCCACCGATCAGACGGGTGAGAGCCGCCTCGACCGGAACGTGAAGCGATTCTTCACCGAGCTGCGGCGGACGGCCGACCCCAGGCACAGGCTGCGCGCCGCGTACTGATGGCGACCCGCGCGGCTACGGGCGCTCGAGGCGGCAAGCGATCGTCGGGGCCCGCGCGGGAGCAAACCGCGTCCGGTTCCGCGCTCACCCGCGCGCAAAAGCTGGAGCTGTACTACTACATGCGGCTGACGCGCTCGCTGGAAGAGCGGCTGGTCAACCTGTACCGACAGACCAAGGTGGTGGGCGGGCTGTTCCGCTCGCTGGGCCAGGAGGCCGACGCCGTCGGCAGCGCGTACGCGCTCGACCGCGCGAAGGGGGACGTGCTTTCTCCGCTCATCCGGAACCTCGGTTCGATGCTCGTGCAGGGCGCGACTCCACTCGAGATCCTGCGGCAGTACATGGCGAAGGGCGACTCGCCGACGCGTGGGCGCGAGCTCAACATCCATTTCGGCAGCCCCGCTCGCGGCTTCATCGGGCAGATCTCGCACCTTGGCGACATGGTCCCGGTGATGGCGGGGGTGACGCTGTCGTTCAGGATCCGCAAGCAGGACCGCGTGGGGCTGGTATACGTCGGCGACGGCGCGACTTCGACCGGCGCGTTCCACGAGGGAATCAACTTCGCGGCCGTGCTGCGCTGCCCGCTGGTCGTGATCGTGGAGAACAACGGCTACGCCTATTCCACTCCGGTGCACAAGCAGACGGCGGCGCGCGAGCTCAAGGACAAGGCCGTCGGCTACGGCATTCCGGGCGAGCAGGCGGACGGCAACGACGTGCTCGCGGTGTACGACGTGACCCGGCGCGCGGTGGATAGAGCGCGGCGGGGCGAGGGCGCGTCGCTCGTCGAGCTCGTCACCTATCGCAGGAAGGGACACGCGGAGCACGACAACCAATCGTACGTGCCGGAGGGTGAGATCGATCGGTGGGAGCGGGAGAACGATCCGCTCACGCGGTACGTCGAGCGGCTGATGAAGGTGGAGATGGTCGCGACCGCGGAGCTGGAGGAGATGGACGCCCGCGTCATGCGCGAGATCGATCTCGCGACCGACGAAGCCGAGCGGTCGCCTGTGCCGGAATCGGAAGACGCCCTGGTCGGCATCTACGCGGACCCGCCGGCCGAGGAGCCGCTCTGGTTCCGCGAGGGTGTGCGCAGCGCGGTGCAGCAGCACGAGCGGCCCGCGTCGTGGGGCACACACGATCCGGACACCGTCAAGGCGACGGAAGATGCCTGAGATCACCTATCTCGAAGGGATCCGCCAGGCGCTGTTCGAGGAGATGGAGCGCGACGAGAACGTCTTCTGCCTCGGCGAGGACATCGGGAAGTACGGTGGCGCGTTCAAGGTCACCGACGGGCTTCTGGACAAATTCGGTGAGGACCGGGTGATCGACACGCCCGTGTCAGAGGCCGCGATCGTGGGCGCCGCCGCGGGCGCGTCGCACATGGGGATGCGCCCGGTGTGCGAGATGCAGTTCATAGACTTCATCTCGTGCGGCTACGACATGCTCACCAACTACGTCGCGACGGCGCGGTATCGTGCCATGCTGCCGTGCCCGATGGTGGTGCGCGGGCCGAGCGGCGGCTACGTGCGCGGGGGGCCGTTCCACTCGCAGAATCCGGAGGCCGCGTTTCTGCACACGCCCGGCCTCAAGATCGTGTATCCGGCGACCGTCAGCGACGCCAAGGGACTGCTCAAGTCGGCGATTCGCGACGACGATTGCGTGCTGTTCTTCGAGCACAAGTACCTGTACCGTCGCATCAAGGAAGAGCTTCCCGAGGGAGATCATCTGGTCCCGATCGGAAAGGCGCGGACCGCGCGGGAAGGGAGCGACGTGTCGGTTATCAGCTACGCGGCAACGCTGTGGAAAGCGCTCGAGGCCGCCGAGCAGTGTGGGAAGGAAGACGGGCTGTCGGTGGAGGTGATCGACCTCCGCACGCTGCTCCCGCTCGACGACGACGCCATCGTGGCCACCGTGAAGAAGACCAATCGGATTCTGCTGGTGCACGAGGACACGCGCACCGGAGGGATCGCGGGCGAGATAACCGCCCGGATCAACGAGCTGGCTTTCGAGTGGCTGGACGCCCCGGTGCTCAGAGTTACGGCCGCCGACGTGCCGCTGCCGTACGCTCCGTCGCTGGAGGACTATGTTCTCCCGCAGACGGCGGATATTGTACGGGGGATCCGCCGGCTGGCCGCGTACTGATGGGCGCCCCGGGCGAGCGGGACGAGTTTCGCTTCGAGCGGTACCTGGGCGTGGGGTGCGTGACCACGATCGGCGGATTTTTCAGCGGCGGGATGATCGCCGTGCTGCTCGCCAAGGTTGCGGGCTGGGCGCGGCGGTGCGAGCCGCCGAGCGGCCTGCCGGCGTGCGACTGGCACATCTTCATGCTGGCGGGCGCGGTGATCGGAATGGTGACGCTGCCGGCCGGGGTGATCTGGAGATTGCGCGGGAAGCGGAAGGCCGATGACGAGCGTGGACTCTAAGCGAGGTTGATGACGTGGCCCGTGTTGACGTAATAATGCCGCAGATGGGAGAGTCGATCGCGGAGGGAACTCTCTCCCGGTGGCTCAAGCAGGCCGGCGACGAGGTCAAGCGCGACGAGCCTCTCTTCGAGATATCCACCGACAAGGTTGACGCGGAGATCCCTTCTCCAGTCGCGGGAGTGCTCGCCGAGGTACTCGTGAAGGAAGGCGAGACGGTGGCGGTGCAGACGGTCGTGGCGAAGATCGAGACGGAGAAAGGCGCCGCGGTGCCGGCGGCCGTGCCGGACGCGGCGCCCGCCGGAGCTGCCACGGCGGCCGCCTTGGCGTCCCCGACGCAGGCCGACTTGCCGCAGAGCGCGGGACCGGCGCCGGCAGCCATCAGCGCGCCGCCGGCGCAGCGCGCGCCGCAGAGCCCCGCGCCGGCGGGTAATGGCTCTTCGTTCGAGGAGCGGGTGCAGACGCGGTCATCGCCGCTGGTCCGCAAGATCGCCGCGGAGCACGGAGTGGATCTCGCCGCGCTGCGCGGCCGGGGCAGCGGTATCGCCGGCCGCGTGACCAAGAAGGACATACTCGGCTACATCGAGTCCGGCCCACCGGCGGGAGCCGGCGCCGCGCCCACGATGCACGCGCCCGGCGGGGCGGCCGCGCACGGTCCCGCGCCGTCGGCGTGGCCCGGCGACGTCGTCGAGCCGATGAGCAAGATGCGCGCGCTCATCAGCGACCACATGGGCGTCTCGCGGCGCACGTCGGCGCACGTGACGTCGTTCATGGAGATCGATCTCACGCGGGTGGGGAAGATCCGCGCGAAGAAGAAAGCGGAGTTCAAGGAAGCGACCGGCCAGAACCTCACGTACCTGCCGTTCATCATCGCGAGCGTGGTGGACGGGCTGAAGAAATTCCCGGTGCTGAACTCCTCGGTCTCGGGCAACAGCATCATCTACCGGAAGCAGTACAACATCGCGATCGCGGTAGCGCTCGACTGGGGGTTGATCGTTCCCGTCATCAAGCAGGCGGACAATCTTTCGCTCGCGGGCCTCACTCGCGCTCTGAACGACCTCGCCGCGCGCGCCCGCGCCAAGCGGCTGTCGCCGGAGGAGGTGCAGGACGGCACGTTCACCATCACCAACCCGGGCGTGTACGGCTCGCTCATGGGGACGCCGATCATCAACCAGCCGCAAGTGGCGATCCTCGGCGTGGGTGCGATCGAGAAGCGGCCGAAGGTCGTCGAGGGTCCCGACGGCGACGACGTGCTCGCGATCAGAACATGCGCCTATTTCTCGCTGTCGTTCGATCACCGGATCATCGACGGCGCCGTGGCTGACCAGTTCCTGGCGCACGTGAAGTCGGTGCTGGAGAACTTCAGCGAGGCCGGAGTGTAGTGGCGCGCCTGCTGACGATTCACCGGGCGATCGTCACGGTGGCGGAGCGAAAGCGCTATCTCGAGAAGCTCAAGGCGAGAAAGGCGCACTACTCCGCGGCCGGGTGCAACTTCTGGGCGTTCGAGGAAGTTGGACTCCCCGGCGCGTTCATCGAATTCACCGAATCCACCGAGTCGAAGAAGCTCGCGGATGCGCACGAAGCCGCGCTCGATCCGATTCTCGACGCGAGGCGGATATACAAGGAAGTGGAGCTGAGCTGATGCCAACGAGGAAGATCACCGTCGACGGAGCGGAGTGGAGCGTGGCTACCTCCGGCTTCGTCACGCAATACGATCAGGACGAATACGGTCTGCTGTTCACCCGGGGGACGGGCGACGCCCGGGAGATGCGCGTCACGCGATATTCGCCGCTCGGCGCCCGCTCGCGCGAGGCGTCGTTCGCCGAGCTCTCGGACGAGAAGCTGGCCGAGCTGTTCGCGCAGTCACAGCCGGGGTTCACCTCTCCGGAGGCCGGCTACAGCAGGTGAGCCAGGGCCCGGAGCAGCGGGTCGCGGGAGCGGGCCGGTCGGAAATCGATCTTCACCTTCACTCCACCGCGTCCGACGGAATTCTTCCTCCGGCGCAAGTCGTCGAGGCAGCGAAGGCCGCGGGGCTGTCGGTGATCGCGCTGACGGATCACGACACCGTCGCGGGCGTGCAGGAAGCTCTGGTCGCCGGAGAGCGGCTCGGTGTGCGCGTCATCCGGGGGGTCGAGCTCAGCGCGCATGAAGGCGAGAGCGGCCGGGAAGTACACGTGCTCGGCCTCCACGTCACCCGCCTCGACGCGCTGGAGATGGAGCTCACCGCGCTGCGCGAGAAGCGGACCGAGCGCGCGCGGCTGATCGTCGAGCGGCTGTGCGCGATCGGCGTGCCGATCAGCCTCGAGGAAGTGCTTCGCCAGTCGGACGGCGGCGCCGTGGGGCGGCCGCACATCGCTCGCGCGCTGATTCAGTCGGGCGCGGTCGCGGATCAGCGCGAGGCGTTCGATCGCTACCTGGGACAGGGACGCGCGGCGTTCGTGCCGAAATCGCTCTTTCTTATCCAGGATGCGATCCGGATTATTCACGAGGCGGGCGGCATCGCGATCTGGGCGCATCCGTCGCACACCGCCAAGCGCGCGCGTGTGGAGCGGCTCGTCGCGCACGGGCTCGACGGGCTCGAGGTCCGGCACCCGAGCCACAGCGCCGACGTGTCCGCCGGGCTGGAGGCGCTGTGCGACTTTCTCGGCCTGGTGCCGAGCGGAGGGTCGGACTGGCACGGGCCGGTTGGCGAGCGCACGCTCGGCGGACAGGTCGTTCCGCGCGAATGGCTCGAGCGGCAGGAGCGGCTGGTGGCGAGCAGGGTCCCGGTCACCGCAGGCTGAGCCCATGGAGCTGACCGGCAAGGTCGCGCTGGTTACGGGCGCGGGGCGCAGGGTGGGGCGCGCCATCGCGGAGGCGCTCGCGCGCGAGGGCACGCGCACGGCGATCCACTTCAACGAATCGCGCACCGGCGCCGACGATCTGTGCGCGGCAGTGCGCGCCGGCGGCGGCGACGCGGAGGTATTTCAGGCGGACCTGCTGGACGTCGCCGCGGCGGGGAAGCTGGTGGACGACGTGGTGGCGCATTTCGGCGCGCTCGACATCCTCGTCAACTCGGCCGCGGTGATGCTGCGGACTCCTTTCGGGGGAGTCACGGCGGAGGAATGGGACTCGATGTTCGCGCTGAACCTGCGCGCTCCTTTCTTCCTGTCGCAGGCCGCCGCGCGCGCGATGGGGTGGGGCGGCCCCGAGCGGCGGCAGCGCGACGGCGCGATCATCAACATCGCCGATCTCGCGGCGTACGAGAGCTGGATCGGGTACGTGCCGCACGGGATCAGCAAGGCCGGCATCGTGCGAATGACGAAGTCGCTCGCGAAGGTGCTCGGCCCGAGGATTCGCGTGAACGCGGTCGCGCCGGGCACGGTGCTGTTGCCGGAAGGGTTCAGCGAGGCCGAAGCCGCGCATCTCGCGGAGACCGCACCGCTGCGCCGGCTCGGCGACCCGGGAGATGTGTCCGATGCGGTGGTGTATCTCTTGAAGGCGGAGTTCGTGACGGGCGAGACGCTGATCGTGGACGGCGGCCGGCACGTGCGGTAGCGGCCACAGACAAGGGGGGAGAATGACGAGGAAAAATGGAGTTCCCGATTCGGACGCACCGATGCTCACGACCCGGCAGGGGCATCCGGTGGTGGACAATCAGAACAATCGCACGGTTGGTGACCGTGGTCCCACTGTGCTCGAGAACTACCACTTTCTCGAGAAAATCTCGCACTTCGACCGAGAGCGGATCCCCGAACGCGTCGTGCACGCGCGCGGCGCCGGCGCGCACGGCTTTTTCGAGGCGTACGGAACCGTGGGCGACGAGCCGATCTCCCGCTACACTCGCGCCCGCCTCTTCCAGGAGCGTGGAAAACGGACCCCTATGTTTGCCCGGTTCTCGACCGTCATTCATGGCAACCATTCCCCTGAGACCTTACGCGATCCGCGCGGGTTCGCGCTCAAGTTCTACACCGAGGACGGCAACTGGGACCTCGTCGGCAACAACCTGCAGGTCTTCTTCATCCGTGACGCGCTGAAATTTCCCGACGTGGTCCACGCCTTCAAACCGGACCCGACGACCAACCGGCAGGAAAATCGGCGAATATTCGACTTCATCAGCCTGAGCCCCTCGGCGATCCACATGATCACGTGGCTGTTCAGTCCCTGGGGTATCCCGGCGAGCTTTCGCGAGATGCGCGGCTCGGGAGTCCACGCCTACAAGTGGGTGAACGCAAAGGGGGAGGCGATTCTCGTGAAATACCACTGGATCCCCAAGGCGGGCGAGCGGAACCTGACGCTCGCGGAGGCGCAGGCGATCCAGGCGACGAACTTCAACCACGCAACCCAGGACCTGCACGACGCGATCGAGCGGGGCGACTTCCCGGAGTGGGAACTGCAGGTTCAGCTCATGGAAGACGGTGAGCACCCCGAGCTCGATTTTGATCCGCTCGACGCCACGAAAATATGGCCTCCCGAGCAATTCCCGCTTCGGCCTGCCGGGCGGATGGTGCTCGACCGGAACCCCGCCAATTATTTCGCGGAGGTTGAGCAGGTCGCTTTCGGCACGGGCGTAATGGTCGACGGAATGGACTTTTCCGACGACAAGCTTCTCCAGGGGCGGACCTTCTCGTACTCCGACACGCAACGGTACCGTGTCGGCCCGAATTACCTCCAGCTTCCGATCAACCGGCCGATCGCCAACGTCGCCACGAATCAGCGGGACGGACAGATGTCCTATCACGTTGACGGCGCCGAACAGGGCTCAGATCCACACGTCAATTACGAGCCAACCGCGCGGTGCGCACCGCAGGAGGCTATTCAGCGCGGAGTGGCCCATACGCCCTTTGTATCCGGCGCCGTCGTTCGGCAGGCGATAGCCAGGACTAACGACTACGGTCAGGCAGGAGATCGCTACCGGCTCTTCGAGCAGTGGGAGCGGGATGACTTGATTCTGAATCTCGTGAGTGCGCTGCTGGAGTGCGATCGCGATACGCAGGAGCGAATGGTTGGGCATCTACGCCTGTGTGACGCCGAGTATGGCCAGCGTGTCGCCGATGGTATTCGGCTGGGGATTCCCTCCGGCTCGGCGTCGCAGCGCATTGGTTAAGGAGGCGATTGATTTCCTCGTCGTTGGCGGCGGAATAGTCGGAGTCAGCTGCGCCGCCGCGCTGAAGCGGAAATATCCCGATGCGCTCGTCCGCCTGATCGAGAAAGACGCGACTCTCGGGAGCCACGCGAGCGGGCGAAACAGCGGCGTGCTGCACGCCGGGTTCTACTACTCCGACTCGAGTCTCAAGGCGCGGTTCAGCCGGGACGGATGCCTCCGGCTGACCGAATACTGTCTCGAGCGCGGGCTGCCGATCAATCGTTGCGGCAAGCTCGTGGTCGCGCAATCGGAAGCCGATCACGCCGGCATTGACGAGCTGAAGCGCCGGGCTGAGCACAACGGAGCTCGGGTCGAAGAGGTGGACGAGGCGGGCGCGGCGGAGATCGAGCCGCGCGCGAGGACCGTTGGGCGAGCGCTGTTTTCGTCGACGACCGCGTCGGTCCATCCGGGGAAAGTCCTGCGCTCGCTCGCGGATGACGCCGCCGCTTCGGGAGTGGAAATGCTGACCTCCACCGCGTATCGTCGGCGCGTCGGTGACACGGTGTACACGTCGACGGGGAATTTCCCGGTACGGTTCGTGGTGAACGCCGCCGGGTTGTACGCCGACCAGATCGCGCACGACCACGGGCTCGGGAGGCAGTACAGGATTCTGCCGTTCAGGGGGCTGTATCTCTACGGCGACGAGGGGGAGCGGCTGCGGACCAACGTGTACCCGGTGCCCGACCTCGGGAATCCGTTTGCAGGGGTGCACTTCACCGTACCGGTCGACGGTCGCGTGAAGATCGGCCCGACGGCCACGCCCGCGTTCTGGCGGGAGCAATACGCGTGGTTCTCCCGGTTTCGGTTCGGTGAGTTCGCGGCGATCGCCGCGCGGGAGCTCTCGCTGCTCGCGCGCAACGATTTCGGGTTTCGCGATCTGGCCATCGCCGAGATCCGGAAGTACTGGCGGCCGCGGCTGGTAGCTCTCGCGGCGCGGTTGGTGCCGGACATACGGCCGGAGCACTACCGCACGTGGGGGCCGCCGGGGATTCGAGCCCAGCTGTTCGACGTGGACAGGCGCAAGCTGGAAATGGATTTCGTGGTCGAGGGCGACGAGCGGTCGCTGCACGTGTTGAACGCGGTGTCGCCGGCGTTTACGTGCGCGTTGCCGTTCGCGGATTACCTGGTGGACCGGATCGAGGAGCTCGTTTCGTAGGGATGAGCGCGACTAACTGGCTTTCGAACTCGGTATATTTCAAGGTTGTATTGCAGCACAGGACTCAGCGTTTTCCCTGAGGCTACTTGAGCAAGACTGACGACTACGAGGTACTGATTGTAGGAGCGGGGCCGGCCGGCATGACCGCCGCGATGTACTGCGGACGGGCGATGCTGCGCACGGTGCTGCTCGAGCGCGGCGCACCCGGTGGGGAGCTGCTCAACACCGAAGTCATCGAGGACTACCCCGGCTTCGAGCACATACTGGGGTGGGAGCTGGCGCAGAAGTTCGAGAGCCACGCCAAGAAGTTCGGCGCGGAGTTTGTGCAGGAGACGGTGACCTGCGTCCGCAAGCTCGACGACGGCACGTTCGAGGCGGAGACCGAGAGCGGCACGGTGTATCGCGCGCCGACGGTCATTCTCACCGCTGGCGGCACCCCGGTGAAGCTCGGGATCCCCGGTGAGCTGGAGTACGCCGGGAAGGGTGTCTCGTACTGCGCCATCTGCGACGGCGCGTTCTTCAAGGGACACACCATCGCCGTCGTCGGAGGCGGCGACGCGGCGGTGGAGGAAGCCGACTTCCTCACGCGGTACGGGGAGAAGGTCTACCTGATCCACCGGCGCGACGACTTGCGCGCGTCCAAGATCCTGCAGAAGAGGCTGTTCGAGAATCCCAAGATCACGGTGATCTGGGACACGGTCGTCGAGAAGATCGAGGGCGACGCGCAGGGGCTCGTGACGAACCTCAAGCTGCGCGACGTCAAGACGCAGGAGGAGCGCGATCTGGCCGCCACCGGCATCTTCGTGTTCATCGGCTTTCGGCCGAACACAGGCATCATCGAAGGTCACGTGGACCACGACGAGCTCGGCTACATGTTGACGGATCAGAACATGGAGACGTCCATGAAGGGGTTGTTCGCCGCGGGAGATCTCCGCGCGCAGCTCACCCGGCAGGTGACGACGGCCGCGGGCGACGGCACCACCGCCGCGATCGCCGCGGAGAAATACCTCAAGGGGCTGAAGGACGAAGGCGGCGTGCCGATGATCGTGCGCACGGGCGGCTACGCGGTATGAAGATCGAGACATTCTCCGTGGGTGCCTTCCAGGAGAACACATACCTGGTGATCGACGAGACCAAGGGCGAGGCGGTGCTGATAGACCCCGGCGCGGAGCCCGAGCGTTTGATCGCCGCGGTCGAGAAGAGCAACGCGGTCCTCAAGGCGATGTGGATCACGCACGCGCACATCGATCACGTCGGCGCAATCGCGGGAGTCAAGCGCAAGTGGGCCGTTCCGATTTACCTGCATCCGCTCGACACCACGCTGTACCGGCACGCGAATACGCAGGCGGCGCTGTACAACCTTCCGTTCGACGATCCGCCGCTGCCCGACAGCGATCTGGCGGACGGTGACACGCTCGAGGTCGGCTCGCTGCGGTTCGACGTCGCGCACGTTCCCGGGCACGCCCCGGGGCACGTGATGATTTACGGCAACGGCGTCGCATTCGTCGGCGACTGCCTGTTCGCCGGCTCGGTGGGCCGCACGGATCTTCCCGGCTCCAACGGGGGGCAGCTGAGCCGCTCGCTGGAAAAGATCACCGCGCTGGATCCCGCGACGGTGTTGTATCCTGGTCACGGGCCGGCGACGACGGTGCGGGAAGAGCTGCTGTCGAATCCGTTCCTCAATGGGACGGCGAGGATCGTTGCCTGAGGCTGTCACTAGTCACTAATTACAATGGCCAAATCGCTACAGACTCGCACAGAAAAGGACCCCCTCGGCGAGCTCCAGGTCCCCGCCGACGCGCTGTACGGCGTGCAGACGCTGCGCGCGGTGCAGAACTTCCCGATCAGCGGCATTACCGCGCTGCCGGAGTTCGTCGTGGCGACGGTGCGCATCAAGAAGGCCGCGGCGCTCACGCACAAGGACACCGGCCGGCTGGAGCCCAAGCTGGCCGACGCGATCGTGCAGGCGGCGGACGAAGTGCTGGCGGGTAAGCATCTCGAGCAGTTCGTCGTGGACGTGTATCAGGCCGGCGCCGGCACTTCGCACAACATGAACTGCAACGAGGTGCTGGCGAACCGCGCCAACGAGATCCTCGGCACCGAGCGCGGGAAGTACGCGCCGGTGCACCCGAACGACCACGTCAACATGGCGCAGTCCACCAATGACGTGATCCCGACGGCGATCAGGCTCGGGTGCCTGGCGCAGCTCGAATCGCTCGTCGGCGCCTTCAGCGCGCTGGCCACCGCGCTCGAGGCGAAGGGCCGCGAGTTCGACGAAGTGCTGAAGTCGGGACGAACGCATCTCCAGGACGCGATGCCGATCAGGCTCGGCCAGGAGTTCACCGCGTACGGCGGCACGCTCCGGCGCGGGATCTCCCGGGTGAAGGACTCCGCCGAGTACCTGCGCGACCTCGGCATCGGCGGCAGCGCGGTCGGCACGGGCGTCAACGTCGAGGCGCAGTATCCCTCGCTGATGGTGAAGCACCTGCGCGAGATGAGCGGTCTCGAGCTGCGCGGCGGAACGGACCGCGTGCAGCTCATGCAGAGCATGGGGGATGCGGCCGGGTTCAGCGCCCAACTCCGCGTGCTTGCGCTCGACCTGAGCAAGATCGCGAGCGATCTGCGCCTGATGGCGAGCGGTCCGCGGACGGGACTGGACGAGATCAGGCTGCCCGCGGTGCAGCCCGGCTCGTCCATCATGCCGGGAAAAGTGAACCCATCCATTCCGGAGATGGTGAACCAGGTCTGCTTTCAGGTGATCGGCAACGACACCTGTGTCGCCGTCTCGGCGGAGCACGGCCAGCTCGAGCTGAACGTGATGATGCCGGTGATCGCGTACAACGTGTTGTTGTCCATGCGCATCCTGACCACCGCCGCGCGCTCGCTCGACGAGCGGTGCGTGCGCGGCATCGAGGCCAACGCCGAGCAGTGCGCGTACTGGCTGGAGCGCTCGGCCGCGCTCGCGACGGCGCTGGCGCCGGAGATCGGTTACGCCAAAGCGGCCGACATCAGCAAGCAGTCAGTGAAGGAGGGCGTGCTGATCCGGGAGCTGGTGAAGCGCGAGAAGGTCCTGCCCGACGAGCGGATCGACGAGGTGCTGGACCTGCGTAAGATGACGGATATAGGGGTTCCCGGCGGAAAGGGCGGCGCGGGGTCGGTCGGATAGCTTGCCCCGGCTTCGGTTCCGGCCTATCCTGAAGTCGTGAGAATTACGACCTGGGCCGAATACGGCGTGATCTGTACCCTGCATCTGGCGCAGCGCGCGAGCGCGGGCCCGGTGACGGGGCGCGACATCGCCATGAAGGAGCGGCTGCCGGCCAATTACGTGGAGCAAATTCTCCTCCGGCTCCGCCGCGCGAACGTCGTCAAGAGCACCCGGGGCGCGAAGGGCGGCTACATGCTGTCCCGCCCGCCCGCAGAGATCACGATGCGCGACGTCATTCACGCGTCCGAGCTGGAGACGTTCGACCTGCATTGCGTCAGCCACCCGGTGGAAGAGGATCGCTGCTCGGCGGCGCACAACTGTAGCATTCGCCCGGTATGGCTGATGCTGCAACGGAAGATCGACGACGTGCTGGAGAGCGTGACGCTCGCCGATCTGCTGCACGACGAGCCGACGGTGCGCGCGCGCGTGGGCCTTCCGATCCTCGAGACCGTCTAGATCCAGCCTGCGCCCATGCAGTTGGCCCTCGCCAACAGCCAATACCCAACAGCCAATAGCTTCTTAATGTCCTTCCTGTCGCGACTTGCTCAGCGCCGCGCGCTGCGGCGCAACGCTCTCAAGTACATGCGTACACTGCACGCCGAACCCAGCGAGCACGACGTGGCTTGGCTCGCATCCATCGACCCCGGCGGCGACGAGGACCACGCGGCCTGGGAGCTCCGCTACGCGCGGCTCGCGCTCGGCGTGCTCGCGGCGGAGCGCGACGCGCTCGACGACAGCGTTCCCGCCGCGATCGCGCACGCGGTCACGGAGTCGCTGTCTTCCGACCGCCGGATCGCGGCGGCGATGCTGCCGCTGGCGGAGCGCCAGTTCGGCTCGCGGCTGGCGACGTACCGCGACGCCGCGGCGCGGAAGCACGCGGGGGATCCGCTCGATCAGCGGCTCGGGCGAACGCTGCTCGAGTTCACCAGCCATGCCGAGGTGCCGGACCAGCGCGCCATTGACAGGGCGGGGCAGGTCGCGCAGGCGTACATGCGGAGCGCGAGCACCGCGCTCCTGGAAGTATTCGGACGCGCGTCGCTGCCCGACGACGTCAAGCCTTCCGAGGCCTACCAGGCGTCGTGAACGAAAAAAAGGCCTCCGGTAACGGAGGCCTTCTCGTTTCAGGTATCGATGCCGAAGGGGGGACTCGAACCCCCACGGGCTTACACCCACTGCGCCCTGAACGCAGCGCGTCTACCAATTCCACCACTTCGGCGACTGGTTACAAGTTAACTAGTTTAAAAACTGCTTTCAACGCGGTTGCCTCGTTTTTCCGCCGTTCAACCCCTGAGGATATCCGACCGGGATGCAAGCTGTGAGTAGGAGTTCGGAGTGTGAGTGGTGAGAAGCGCGGCTCCGCGACGGGTGGTCGTGGCCTCAGAACTCGTACTCACCAACTCTCACTCACAGCTTGCATCCCGGTTGGAATATCCTGGGAGGCTGGGCCGGGCGTATTAACTTGGTCCCGTGACCAAACAGTCTTCCACGCCCTCTGATCCCGAGCGAAAATCTCTCGCAAGGAACAAACGCGCTCTCCACGACTACCATGTCGTCGAGACCTGGGAAGCGGGGCTGATGCTCACCGGAACCGAGATCAAGTCGCTCCGCACCGGCCAGGCGAACATGAGCGATTCCTACGGAATCGTGCGTGACGGAGAAGTGTTCTTGCTGAATCTGCACATTCCGCCCTACGAGCAGGGCAACCAGTTCAACCACGATCCGACCCGGACGCGCAAGCTCCTGCTGCATAAAAAGGAGATCAAGCGGATGATCGGCGCCGTCGAGCGGCAGGGGCTCACGCTCATCCCGCTCGAGCTGTACTTCAAGCGCGGCAAGGCCAAGGTCGCGCTGGCGCTGGGCAAGGGGAAGAAGCTGCACGACAAGCGCGCCGACGAGAAGAAGCGGGACGATCAGCGCGAGATGGCGAGAGCGTTGCGGGCACGATGATCGCCGCACTCGCCGTACTGCTCCAGATCACGGCCGCCGCGCCGGTCTCGAGCGCTCCGCCCGCGCACATCACGGTCCGGACCGCGTCGTCCACGGGCGCGGCGCCGATCGTGCGCTCCGCCGCCGGCGCGTTCGTCGGCGCGAGCTCGCTCACGCGCGCGCTCGGCGGATCGGTGACACCATCGCAGGACGGGCGCTTCGCGCTGAGCATCCGCGGAGTGACGGTGAGCTTTGTGGAAGGGGTGCCGTTCGCGCGGGTGGACTCGGCCATCCTGCCGATGAGCGGAGCGCCGTACAGCGCCGGCGGCGCGCTCTACCTCCCGCTGCACTTCGTGACGGAGCTGCTCCCGAGAATCGCTACGGGGCTGTTCTACGACGTCGCGATGTCGGAGATGCGGGTGTTCAATACGGTGGTGCAAACCAGGGCTCCGCCGCCTCCCGCCGAAGAGCGCACCGCGCCCGCGACGACGACGGCGCTGGAAGTTCCGCCGAGCACCACGCCGCGTCCGCGCCGCACTACGCCGCGCAAGGTCGTGATCGATGCCGGCCACGGTGGTCCTGACAACGGCATGACCGGCCCGATGGGTCCGGGCCCCCGCATTTACGAGAAGCACATCACGCTGCAGGTGTCGCGGCTGGTCGCGGAGATGCTGCGCGGCGACGGCATCGAGGTCGTCATGACGCGCACGCGCGACACGCTGATCGCGCTGTCCGATCGCGGGCGGATCGCGAACCGGAACCGCGCCGATCTGTTCGTCTCGATACACGTCAACGCTGCACCCACGACGTGGCGGAACGCCGCGCAGGCGGGGCGGGGCTTCGAGACGTATTTTCTCGCCGAGGCGAAGACCGAAGAGGCCCGGCGAGTGGAGCAGATGGAGAACGAATCCGTGAGGTTCGAGACGGGAGCCGACGCGCCGAAGGGCGATCCGCTCAGCTTCATCATCAACGACATGGCGCAGAACGAGCACCTGCGGGAGTCGATGGATCTGGCCGAGAGCATCCAGTCAGGGTTGCGGCGGATCCACCCCGGCCCGAATCGGGGGGTGAAGCAGGCGAACTTCGCCGTGCTGCGCACGTCGTTCATGCCGGCGGTCCTCGTCGAGATCGGCTTCGGCACAAACCCCGAGGAAGCGGCCTTCATGAGCGAACCCGCCAAGCAGCGGCTGATCGCTCGCGCGATAGCAGACGGCGCGCTGGAGTATCTCGATCACTACGAGCAGCGGATAGGCGGCAGCAGGTGAATTCCGCGGCGTCTCCGCTGGTGATCGAAGCGGCGGGGCTGCGATTTCAGAATCCTGTGCTGTTGGCGTCCGGTACCGCGGCGTACGGCCGCGAGCTTGCCGGCGTCATGGATCTCGATTTGCTCGGCGGACTCGTCACGAAAGCGGTGAGCGTCGAGCCCCGTTCCGGCGCGCCTGCTCCGCGGGTGACGGAGTGGGGTGGGGGCATGGTCAACGCCGTCGGGCTCGCGAATCCAGGCGTGGACCGGGTGAGAACAGAGGAACTGCCATGGCTGGCGGCGAACGTGCGCGGGCCGCGCGTCCTGGTGAACGTCGTCGGCCGGGAGGTGGACGATTTCCCGCTCGTCGTCGCGGCGCTCGACGGCGACGCCGGGCTCGACGCGTTCGAGCTGAACGTCAGCTGTCCCAACGTGAAGGCGGGGGGTCTCGAGTTCGGGGCGGACGAGACGTCGCTCCGCGCGGTGGTGTCGGGGTGCAGAACCGCGACGCGCAGGCCGCTGTTCGTGAAGCTGTCGCCCACGCTCGGCGACATCGCCGCCGCCGCCCGCGTCGCCGTGGATGCGGGCGCCGATGGCATCACGCTGGTGAACACGCTGCCAGGTCTGGTGATCGACGTTGAAGCGCGACGGCCTGCGCTCGGCTTCGGCAGCGGGGGCGTGAGCGGCCGGGAGCTGCTGCCCGTGGGCGTGCTGGCGACCGCCAAGGTGCGGAAGGCAGTCGAGGTGCCGCTCATCGGAGTCGGCGGCGTGTCGAGCGCGGAGGACGCGCTCCAATACATGATTGCCGGCGCATCGCTCGTAGGGATCGGGACCGCGGCGCTGCGCGACCCGCGGCTGCCAGAGCGGATCGTCCGTGATCTGGGCAAGTGGTGCGACCGGAACAATGTTGGATCGATCGCGGAGATCGTCGGAGCGCTGGAGTGGCCGGCGTGACCGCGACGCCCGAACGAGCCGCGCCGGTTCCGATCGTCGCGCTGGATTTCGCGACGGTCGACGACGCGATGGCGTTGGTCGACGAGCTCGGCGACCTGTGCCGGTTCTACAAGGTGGGGAGCGAGCTGTTTACCGCCGCGGGTCAAGCAACCGTCACGGCGCTCCGGAGCGCCGGGTGCGACGTCATGCTCGACCTCAAGTTCCACGACATTCCGAACACAGTGGCCGGCGCCGTGGCGTCCGGCCGCGCGCTCGGCGCCAGGATCCTCACGGTCCACGGGGCCGGAGGGGATGCGATGCTCCGGGCTGCGATCGAAGCGGCGGGAGGCCAATGTGAGGTTTTTGCGGTGACAGTGCTGACCTCACTGGACGGTCCCGCGGTCGCGGCCGCCTGGGGAAGGGAGCAGGTCGACGTTGGTCGTGAGGTTGTCCGACTGGCGACCCACGCCCGCGATGCGGGCGTAGCGGGCGTCGTGGCCAGCGGGCACGAAGTCGCGGCTATCAGGAGCGCCCTTGGCTCGAGCTTCCGGGTGCTGGTCCCGGGCGTTCGCCTGGCGGATGCCGACGCCGCGGATCAACGGCGGGTCGTCACCCCGGCGCGCGCGCGGGAGATCGGGGCTGACTACGTGGTGATAGGGCGGACGGTGACAGCCGCGCCGGACCGGCGGAAGGCTATGGAGCTCGTGCTCCGCGAGCTGACTTAGTCCTGAGACCGCAAAGGTCCTCCGTCCTCCGTCCGCAATCGCAGGCGAACTTGACCCAGTGTGACCGCCTGTCCCCCCGTTGCGAACACGCCCAAACCCCTGTATTATTAAAGGCTTAGCACTTTTGCCGGGCGTTTTGACAACGTCCCGGTTTGTTTATCGTTTACGACTTGGAGCGCGAGTGAAAGTTCGGAGCAGCGTCAAGCCTATCTGCGAGCACTGCAAGGTGATCAAGCGGCAGGGCGTCACACGCATCATCTGCAAGCGCAACCCGAAGCACAAGCAGCGGCAGGGTTAGCGAATGGCGCGTATTGCGGGCGTGGATCTGCCACGCGAGAAGAAGCTCGAGATCGGCCTCACCTACATCTATGGCATCGGTCGTCAGACCGCGCGGAAGATTCTCGCCGAGACCGGCGTGGATCCGACCCAGCGCGTCCGCGACCTGAATGACGCCGACACGAACCGGCTGCGTCAGCTCATCGAGCGCGACTTCCGCGTCGAGGGAGCGCTGCGCACCGAAGTCGCGATGAACATCAAGCGGCTCATGGATATCGGGTCGTACCGTGGAATCAGACATCGCCGGGGACTTCCTGTCCGCGGCCAGAGAACGCACACGAACGCGCGCACCAAGAAGGGTCCGCGTCGCGCTATCGCGGGCAAGAAGAAGGTGACCAAGTAATGGCTATCGGCAAGAAGACCAAGCGCGTGATCGAGGCGGAGGGTATCGCCTACGTCAACGCGACGTTCAACAACACCATGATCACGATCACCGACGCCCGCGGAAACACGATCTCTTGGGGCTCGTCGGGGAAGGCCGGGTTCAAGGGCTCCAAGAAGTCGACGCCGTTCGCTGCGACCGTGGCCGCCGAGGCGGCGGGTCGCGAGGCTGTGGCGTTGGGCGTGCGCAAGGTGCACGTGCGAGTGCAGGGCCCGGGCAGCGGCCGCGAGTCGGCCATCCAGGCGCTGGCTTCGGCCGGTCTCCAGGTGAAGTCCATTCGGGACGTGACGCCGATTCCGCACAATGGCTGCCGTCCGCCCAAGCGGCGGAGGGTCTAGCTCATGCGCTATACGGGACCGAGCTGCCGGCAGTGCCGGCGCGAAGGGACGAAGCTGTTTCTCAAGGGCACCAAGTGCTTCACGGAGAAGTGTCCGGTCGAGCGTCGTCCGACGCCGCCGGGCCAGCACGGCGCCAACACGGCGCGGCGCAGGAAGACCTCCGAGTACTCGAAGCAGCTGCGCGAGAAGCAGAAGATCAAGCGCATCTACGGGCTGAGCGAGAAGCAGTTCCGCAACACGTTCGAGCGCGTTTCGACGCTGCCCGGAATCACCGGCCACAACCTGTTGTCGGCGCTGGAGACACGGCTCGACAACGTCGTGTACCGGATGGGCTTCGCCGCGAGCCGCAAGGCGGCGCGGCAGCTGATCCGGCACAGGCACGTGGAGATCGGCGGCAGGCGGGTGGACGTGCCGAGCTATCAGGTCGCACCGGGCCAGGAAGTGACCGTGCGCATGAAGTCGCGCGAGCAGGCGTCGGTGATGGCCGCGATGGATCAGTCGTCGCGCGGCGCGCCGCTGTCGTGGATCGCGGTTGACAAGGAATCGTTCAGCGGCCGGGTCTTGGAGCGTCCGAGCCGGGCGAGCATTCCGATCGCCGCGCAGGAGCAGCTTGTAGTGGAGTTGTATTCGAAGTAGCAGTAGCAGTTACTAGTCACTAGCCACTAGCCACTAGTCACTAGTCACTAGCCACTAGTCACTAGCCACTAGTCACTAGTCACAATTTCGGTCGGGACCCTAACTCCCGTACTAGCTCACCGCGCGTTAGGGGCGGGGTGGCGAGTCGCCGGAAACGGCGAGACCAGAGGATAAACGAGAAAAAATGCCCCAGACTGTAGATCTCCGCGGCCTTGTCCGCCCGCAGCTAGTCGAAGCGACCAAGCGCGAAGACAATCCGCATGTAGCTGAATTCCGTCTCCAGCCGCTCGAGCGCGGCTACGGCCACACCCTCGGCAACGCCATGCGGCGGATGCTGCTGTCGTCGCTGCGCGGCTCCGGAGTGTGGGGCTTCCGCATCGACGGCGTGCTGCACGAGCACCAGACGATTCCGGGCGTGGTGGAAGACGTCCACCAGATCATCGGCAACCTGAAGTCGCTGGCGCTGTCGCTGCATGAGGACGTCGAGAACGCGATCCTGCGCATCACCAAGTCCGGAGCCGGGGCCGTCACGGCCACCGACATCGAGGGACAGGGCGGTGTGCGCGTGGTCAATCCCGAGCACCACCTATTCACGCTGCAGGACGACCGCGACATCAACGTCGAGCTGTACGTCAACAAGGGCCGCGGCTACGTCGAGGCTGACCAGCACCCGCTCGAGCGCGGGCTGCCGGTGGATCTCGTGCGCGTGGACTCGATCTACAGCCCCGTGCGGCGCGTGAACTTCTCCGTCGCGGAGACCCGCGTCGGACAGCGCACCGACTATGACAGGCTGACGCTGACGGTCGAGACCAACGGCACGATCACTCCGGAAGAGGCGGTCAGCTACGCGGCCGCGCTGGCGCAGACGCACTTCCAGTACTTCGCGAGCTTCGGCACGCACACGTCGGCGCCAGTGGGCGGCGGCGGCGAGGTCGCCACGGGCGACGGCGCGCGTCTGTCCGAGCTGTTCGCGACGCCGATCGACGATCTCGAGCTCAGCGTGCGCTCGGTGAACTCGCTCAAGAACTCGAACGTCAAGACGCTGGGCGACCTGGTCCGCCAGACGGAGAGCCAGATCCTCCAGGTCAAGAACTTCGGCAAGAAGTCGCTCAACGAGATCGCCGATCTGCTCGAGCGCGAGAACCTGAACTTCGGCATGCGCTACGAGGAGTCCGCGGAAGGCGTCAGGATCACCGATCCGGGCACCCCTCCGAACCGCGCCGCCGTGCCGGTCTCCGGCGACGACGAAGACGAATTGATGTGACTAGTGACTAGTGACTAGTGACTAGTAACTACTACAGCAATCAATCAAATGCGTCATAGAAAAGCAGGACGACAACTCAGAAGGACGAGCGAGCAGAAGCTGGCTCTCATGCGTAGCCTCGCGTCGTCGCTCATCGAGCGCGGCTCGATCGAGACGACCGAGGCGAAGGCCAAGGAGCTCCGCCCGTACGTCGAGAAGCTGATCACCAAGGCGAAGACGGGCACGCTGCACTCGCGCCGCCTCGCCGGAAAGGTCATTCAGAAGCGGGAGACGGCCGACAAGCTGTTCGCCGAGATCGGACCGATGTTCGCGACGCGGCAGGGCGGCTACACGCGCATCCTCAAGACGGGCCACCGCAAGGGCGACGGCGCAGAGATGGCGCGTATCGAGCTGATCGGAGCGCGCGCGGACGATGAGCCGGAAGCGAAGGCGCCCAAGGCCGACAAGTCGGAGAAGACCGCGAAGGCGAAGGCTACGGCCGGGAGCAAGAAATGAGACCGCAGAAGATCGACCGCAGCCGCTGCTACGTCTGCGATAAGGGCGTCGCCTTCGGCAACAACGTGTCGCACGCCAACAATCGCACCCGCCGGGTCTGGAAGCCCAACCTCCAGGTCGCGCGCATCCTGATCGATGGCAAGACCACGCGCGTGAAGGTCTGCACCCGCTGCATGGCTGCGGGCAAGGTCAAGCGTGCTCCCCGGGGCGCGGCGGTCGTCTGAACGCTCGCCTCTCGGCAGGGCAAGTGAAGGGGAGCGCCTCCGGGGCTCCCCTTTTTTGTAGTTCAGCCCGTAGCTGGCAGCTTCAGGCTGAAAGCTCGCCGCTTGGCAGTTCTATGTGGCAGTTTCCCAGCCTGGGCGAGCGCTAGAATACAGCCATGCCGAAGCGCACCGACTTGAAGCGAATCCTCATCGTCGGCTCCGGCCCCATCGTCATCGGGCAGGGGGCTGAGTTCGACTATTCTGGCACGCAGGCGGTGAAGGCGCTGAAGGAGGAAGGCTACGAGGTCATTCTCGTGAACTCCAATCCGGCGACGATCATGACCGATCCCGAGTTCGCGGACCGGACGTACATCGAGCCCGTGACGCCGGAGTTCGTCGCGCTGGTGATCGAGAAGGAGCGGCCGGACGCGCTGCTCCCGACCATGGGCGGGCAGACCGCCCTCAACGTCGCGATGAAGCTGTCCGAGAACGGCGTGCTCGAGAAGTTCGGCGTCGAGCTGATCGGGGCCGACGCGCGCGCGATCGCCATGGCTGAGGACCGCGGCGAATTCGGCGACGCGATGCGCCGGATCGGGCTCGCCGTCCCGCAGGGCGCGATCGCCCACACGCTGGACGAGGCGCTCGAAGTGGCGGAGCGAACGGGCTTCCCGTCCATCATCCGCCCGGCATTCACCCTCGGCGGCAGCGGCGGCGGCATCGCGTACAACCGGGACGAGTTCGAGGCGATCGTGCGACGCGGGCTCGACCTCTCGCCCGTGGATCAGGTCCTCGTCGAGCGTAGCGTGATCGGCTGGAAGGAGTTCGAGCTCGAGGTGATGCGCGACGTGGACGACAACGTCGTGATCGTCTGCTCCATCGAGAACATAGATCCGATGGGCGTGCACACTGGCGACTCGATCACGGTGGCGCCGGCTATGACTCTCACCGATCGTGAGTATCAAACGATGCGCGACGCGGCGGTCGCGATCATCCGGGAGATCGGCGTCGCGGCCGGCGGGTGCAACATCCAGTTCGCGGTGAATCCGGTGGACGGAGAGATGCTCGTCATCGAGATGAACCCGCGCGTGTCGCGCTCTTCCGCGCTGGCGTCGAAGGCCACCGGATTTCCGATTGCACGAATCGGCGCCAAGCTCGCCGTGGGCTACCGCCTGGACGAGATCCCGAACGACATCACCAGGACCACGCCGGCGTCGTTCGAGCCGGTGCTGGACTACGTGGTGGTCAAGTGTCCGCGATTCGCGTTCGAGAAGTTCGTTTCCGCCGACCCGCGGCTCACCACGCAGATGAAGTCCGTCGGCGAGTCCATGGCGATCGGTCGCACGTTCAAGGAGGCGCTGCAGAAGGGACTGCGCGCGCTGGAGACGGGGCGTCCGGGCTGGGAGATCGGGAGAACGTTGTCCGACGACAGGGTTGCCGACGACACGGACGAGGCTCTGCGGGGAGCGCTGCGGCAGCCGACGCCCGAGCGGATCTTCCAGATCAAGCGCGCGCTCGCCGAGGGATTCTCGGTCGAGGAGCTGCGCGAGATGACGGGCATCGATCCATGGTTCCTGTCGCAGATGGCGGAGCTGGTCGAGGCGGAGCAGGAGTTCGCGGCGGTGGAATCACCGGGCGCCGAGGACATCCGGCGCATGAAGCGCATGGGTTTCTCGGACGTTCAGCTCGCGCGACTGCGTGGCACGACCGAGACCGAGTTCAGGGCGCAGCGGTGGGCGCACGGCGTCCGTCCCGTGTACAAGATGGTGGATACCTGCGCGGGCGAGTTTCCGTCGGCCACGCCGTATCTTTACAGCACCTACGACGACGAGAGCGAGGCCCCGCCGACGGGGCGCAGGTCCATCGTGATCCTCGGCAGCGGGCCAAACCGCATCGGGCAGGGAGTGGAGTTCGATTACTGCTGCGTGCGCGCGGCGCTGGCGCTCCGCGACCAGGGGATCGAGACGATCATGATCAACTCGAATCCGGAGACGGTATCTACGGACTTCGACATCTCCGACAAGCTGTACTTCGAGCCGCTGACGCTCGAGGACGTGCTCGAGATCGTGGAACGGGAGCAGCCGGAAGGGGTCATCGTGCAGCTCGGGGGACAGACTCCGCTCAAGCTGACGCGGCCGCTGGAAGCGGCCGGCGTGAGAATTCTGGGCACTTCGCCCGACTCCATCGACATCGCCGAGGACCGCCGCCGGTTCGACGCCATCGCGCGGGAGCTGGGGTTGCAGCAGCCGCCCAACGGCACCGCCACGAGCGTGGATGAGGCCGCCGAGATCGCGGAGCGGATCGGTTACCCCGTGCTGGTGCGGCCGTCGTACGTGCTTGGCGGACGCGCGATGGAGATCGTGTACGACGAGCCGTCGCTGCGGGATTACTTCGATCGCGCCGCGCGCGTGTCGGAGGATCGGCCCGTGCTCATTGATCTGTTTCTCGAAGACGCGTTCGAGGCGGACGTGGACGCGATCAGCGACGGCACGCGCGTCGTCATCGGTGGCATCATGCAGCACATCGAGGACGCGGGTATCCACTCCGGCGACTCGGCGTGCGTGCTGCCGCCGTATCTCATCGGGGAGGCGGACCTCGACACCATGCGCGAGCAGACAGTGGCGCTCGCGCTGGCGCTGGGCGTGGTAGGGCTGATCAACGTGCAGTTCGCGATCCGCGGCGGAGTCGTGTACGTGCTCGAGGTGAATCCGCGCGGGAGCCGGACGATTCCCTTCGTGTCCAAGACGATCGGCGTGCCACTGGCGTCCATCGCCGCGCGCGCGATGGCGGGCGAGACTCTCGACGAGATAGGGCTGCACGACGAGATCGTGCCTCCCTACGTCTCGGTGAAGGAGGCCGTGTTTCCCTTCGCCAAGTTCCGCGAGTTCGATCCGATCCTCGGCCCGGAGATGCGGTCCACGGGTGAGGTAATGGGAATCGCCAATTCGTTCGGCGCCGCGTTCGCCAAGGCCCAGCTCGCCGCCGACAACGAGTTGCCGACCGGCGGGACCATGTTTCTTACCGTGAACGACTCCGACAAGACCGGCGTCACGCCCATCGCGCGGCGGTTTCACGAGATGGGTTTCGAGCTGAAAGCCACCGATGGAACGGCGCGGCACCTCCGGAAGCGCGGCATTCCCTGCGGGGAGGTATTCAAGGTGCACGAGGGCAGGCCGCACGCGATCGACCTGATCGTGAACGGCGAGGTGCAGCTGCTGATCAACACGCCGTTCGGCAAGCACGCGCAGCGCGACGACTACACGATCCGCCAGGCCGCCATCGCGCATCACGTGCCGTACACGACGACGTTGTCGGCGGCGAACGCCGCCTGCGACGCGATTTTGTCGCTGCGCTCGCGCGCGCCGGAAGTGAGATCGCTGCAGGAATGGCACGCCTTGATTCCCGAGACGGTGACGGCCTGATGGGCGAGCCCTTCATCCACGAGTCGGCGTACGTGGACGACGGCGCCGAGATTGGGCGCGGCACCAGAGTGTGGCATTTCTGTCACGTGATGTCCGGGGCGGTCATCGGCGAGCGGTGCTCGCTCGGCCAGAACGTAGTGGTGATGTCCGGCGTGAAGATCGGCGACAACGTGAAGATCCAGAACAACGTCTCGGTGTACGAGGGCGTGGAGCTCGAGGACGACGTGTTCTGCGGCCCGTCCATGGTGTTCACCAACGTGATCAATCCGCGGAGCCACGTGCCGCGCAAGGACGAGTACAAGAGGACGCTGGTGAGGCGCGGCGCCAGCATCGGCGCGAACGCGACGATCGTGTGCGGCGTGACGCTGGGTGAGTATTGCTTCGTGGGGGCGGGCGCGGTCGTGACCGGAGACGTGCTGCCGTACGCGCTGGCGGTCGGCGTTCCCGCGCGACGTACCGGCTGGGTGTGTCAGTGCGGCGTTCAGCTGCCACCCGGGGACGCGCCCGCGTGCGTGGCCTGCGGGTCGAAGTACTCATTGCGCGGCGACAAGCTGACCGCCGCGTGACCGCTTCCGAATTCAGGGTCGCCCTGGTCGGATGCGGACGGATCAGCGCCAACCATTTCGGCGCCATCCGGAAGGTCGAGGGCCTCAGGCTCGTCGCCGTCTGCGACGAGGACGAGGGGCGCGCACGCGCCGCGGGTGAAGCGGAGGGCGTGCCGTGGTTCACCTCGATCGAGAAAATGCTCGCAGGCGCCGAATGCGACGTCGTGGTGATCGCCACTCCTTCGGGGCTCCATCCCGAGCACGGCATTGCCGCCGCCAGGGCGGGGAAACACGTCGTCACCGAGAAGCCGATGGCGATCTCGCTGGCCGGCGCGGACGAGCTTGTCCGCGCGTGCGACGAAGCCGGCGTGCACCTGTTCGTGGTGAAGCAGAACCGGTTGAACCCGCCCGTGCAGCTGCTGAAGCGCGCGATCGACAAGGGACGATTCGGCCGCATCTATCTCATCAACACGACGGTTCGCTGGAGCCGGCCGCAGGAGTATTACGACCAGGCGCCATGGCGCGGGACGTGGAAGTACGATGGCGGCGCGTTCATGAATCAGGCGTCGCACTACGTCGATCTGGTGCAGTGGCTCGGGGGCGCGGTCGAGAGCGTCGTCGCGAAGACGGCTACGATGGCGCGGAGGATCGAGACGGAGGATACCGGCGTAGCGGTGCTGAAATTCGCCAATGGCGCGCTCGGCACCATCGAAGTGACGATGTTGACCTACCCGAAGAACATGGAAGGCTCCGTCACGGTGCTGGGCGAGAAGGGCACCGCCAAGATCGGAGGCACCGCGGTAAACAGAATTGAGCATTGGGAGTTTGCCGAGCCTGATCCGGACGACGCGCTGGTGGAGGCGGCGAACACGGATCCGCCGAGCGTGTACGGTTTCGGCCACGAGGGTTACTACCGGAACGTGCTCGCGGTGCTGCGCGGCGAAGCCGCTCCGGACACTGATGGCCGGGCCGGCCGCAAGTCGCTCGAGCTGATTCTCGGGATTTACGAGTCGGCCAGGACCGGAAAAGAGGTCTCGCTGCCGTTGCGGGAGCAGAGCTAGGAATGCGATCTTTAAAGGTTCCCCGCGAGACTCTTTCCCCTCCGACGACCCGCCCCGACATGGCTGTCCCGTTGCTCGATCTGCGAGCGCAGCACGAGCGCATCCGCGACGAAGTCGTGGCGGCGATGCTGGCTGTCGTCGAGCGGCAGGGCTTCATCCTGGGCGAGCCGGTCGCTGCGCTTGAGCAGAGCGTGGCGCGGCTCTCCAACACGAAGCACGCGATCGGTTGCGCGAACGGGACCGACGCGATTCTGCTGGCGTTGCGCGCGCTCGACGTCGGCCGCGGCGACGAGGTGATCACCACGCCGTTCACGTTCTTCGCGACCGCGGGCGCGATTCACAACGTCGGAGCGACTCCGGTTTTCGCGGACATCGACGCCGATACCTTCAATATCTCGCCGCAGGCGGCGGCGTCCGCGCTCACGTCGAAGTCGAAGGCAGTGATTCCCGTGGACCTCTTCGGGCAGATGGCGCCTATCGACGCCGTAGCGACCGCGCTCCCCTCGCTCCCGGTCATCGAGGACGCCGCCCAGGCGATCGGCGCGCGGCGCAAGATCGGCGACACGTGGGTGCGCGCCGGCGAGAACGCTACCATCGGCA
>JBPPMH010000067.1:0-5426 GCA_051305945.1 Gemmatimonadaceae bacterium | reverse complement strand
CCGGACTTGTCGATGATCCCGGACTCCGACGCGATGTCGAGCACCAGCG
The DNA here is from genome assembly GCA_051305945.1 of Gemmatimonadaceae bacterium. Classification (GTDB taxonomy): domain Bacteria; phylum Gemmatimonadota; class Gemmatimonadetes; order Gemmatimonadales; family Gemmatimonadaceae; genus JACDCY01. The sequence goes on along the minus strand of JBPPMH010000067.1, from coordinate 5,377 downwards.
ACGCGTGGCTGATCCCCTCGGCATACATGATATCGAACTCGGCCTGCTTGAACGGCGGCGCGACCTTGTTCTTCACGACCTTCACGCGGCAGTGCGAGCCGGTGACCTCTTCCTTGTCCTTGACCGCGGCGATCCGGCGGATGTCGAGCCGCACCGACGCGTAGAACTTGAGCGCCTTGCCGCCCGTCGTCGTCTCCGGATTGCCGAACATGACCCCGATCTTCTCGCGGAGCTGGTTGATGAAGATCACCGACGTCCGCGAGCGCGCGATCGCGCCGGTGAGCTTCCGCAGCGCCTGGCTCATGAGCCGCGCCTGGAGACCGACGTGCGAGTCGCCCATGTCGCCCTCGATCTCGGCCTTTGGCACGAGCGCCGCGACGGAGTCGATCACGACGACGTCCACCGCGCCGGAGCGGACCAGGATCTCGCAGATCTCGAGCGCCTGCTCGCCGGTGTCGGGCTGGGAGACCAGCAGTTCCTCGACGTTGACGCCGAGCTTGGCGGCGTACTCGGTGTCGAGGGCGTGTTCGGCATCGATGTATGCCGCGACGCCGCCGGCCTTCTGCGCATTGGCCACGACGTGCAGACAGAGCGTGGTCTTACCGCTCGACTCCGGGCCGTATATCTCGGTGACCCGGCCGCGCGGAATCCCGCCGACGCCGATCGCGGCGTCGAGGTTGATCGCGCCGGTGGGAATGGCGTCCACCCTGACCCGCGAATCCGACCCCATCTTCATGATGGAGCCCTTGCCATGGGCCTTCTCGATCTGGGCGATGGCGAGGCCGAGGGCTTTCTTTTTCTCTTCCTGCATTGCGGGCGAAGCCATGGGGAAATCCTCTGACAGGTGACTAGTGACTGGTGACTAGTGGCTAGTCACCCGAAAAGCAGGGTTTTTCGTATACCGAACAAAATACGAAAGCTCCCGGAAATTAGCAAATGGAATCTCCGGCATCGAAGGCGTTGACTACGTGCTTCACTTTGACGCCGTCTCCCGTTCTCAGGACGCCTATCACGTCGAACCGGTAGTCCTCGCCGGGGAGGCCGTGGCGGGAGATCCAGACCTGGGCGGAGCGGCGGAGCTCGCGCTGCTTGCGCCAATCCACGGCCTCGACGGGGTCGCCGAACTGGGTGCCGGCGCGGGCCTTTACCTCGACGAAGACGATGGTCCGCTGCTGTTGGGCGACGATGTCTATGTCGCGGTGGCCGTTGCGGTACCGCCGGGCGCGGATCCACCACCCTCTGCTCGCGAGCCAGCGCGCCGCGACCCGCTCGCCCAGCTCTCCCAGTGCCCTCCTCGCTGCCGACATGCCGCGAATGTGCGGCATGCCGGAGGCGAGTGCGTCATCGATTCATTTGGACAACTACCGAAAAACAGCTAGCAGCTAGCAGCGAACTGCATCCTGCTACCGAAGGGAGAGAGTGTACGGTCCTGTTCGGTTGGCGTAGCGAGATCGCGCACAGATGGTGTACGAGCCGGTCTCGGGCAGAGTGAACACGAGGCGGGAGTCGAGGCCGTCGCCGCCGTCATCGTCCTCGGCTACGCATCGCGTTCCCTGATACAAGTCGATGAATGTGTCGAACTCGTCCGACTGCAGGTCCACCTGGATCACTTGACCTGCGGAGCCCGAGAACGTGTAGTCCTTGTGATACCAGCCGCTGTCGGTCTGCACGTCGGCCGTCGTCAGCGAGCCGCGGACCGTCGAGCCGACACGGATCGTCGGCAACGAAGACGCGGACGGCGTGCTGGCCGCGCCGCCACTCGAGGAAACGGTGATGACATACTGGCCGGTGTGGCGGCCGTGCGAGTTCGCGCGAATACCGTATTCGCCGGTCTCGGGCAGCGTCACCTCCAGCACCGTCTCCTGCTGGCCGCCGATCGTGCGGCCGGTCGAGCCGCCCAGATAGCTGAACTCGTTCCCGTTCATGCGGCCGTACTGCAGGTAGCTGCTGAACGAGGGCGAGCGCATGATGATCGTGAGCCGCTCGCCCGCGCGGCCATGGTAGCGCCAGAGATCATAGTGAGTGTTGTCGGTCCAAAGCGGATCCGACGATTCGAGCGCTCCGGTATAGCTCTGTCCGGCCGACAAGACATTTCCACCCGTTGAGCCGCCAGGGCTTCCGCCGGCCCGGCTCAGGCTCAGCGTGTACGCGCCCGTCCGGCCGCGGCCGACGACGTTCACGCGGATCACGTACCGTCCCGTCGTGGGCAGCGTCATCTCGATGTGAGCGTCATTTCCTCCGGCACCTGGCCGTCCTGAAGACATCAGGTCGCCTCCGATGATACATGGCGACGAGCCCGCGGAATGTCATTTGCCGGCGCGCTGAGCGCGCGGACTACCGCAGCGAGCTGATTCGGAGGATGTAGTCGCCTGTCCGGCGGCGCGGGGACAGGGAGTTGGCCCGAATCGCGTATTCGCCCGCGAATGGCAGCGTGATGTCGAGGCGGGAATTGGTACCGCCGGCTCCGTCGTCAGCCGACTCGATGGCGGTGAAGACTCCGTTGGTGACCGTGCCTATGGACACGAACGCGTCGAAATCGTTCGAGCGGAGGGTGATGCGAATCGTCTCTCCGGCACGCCCGACATACGTCCACAGCTCGTAGGGCGTGCCGTCGTGCATCTTCGGGTCGGAGTCGTCGAGCTCGCCGGACACGGCCGAATTCGGCGCGATCGTCCGGTCGCCTTCCGCACGCAACCCCAGGCGCGCGGCCAGCGTGCTGGGGCGGAGCGTCAGCGTGTAGGAGCCGCTGCGCCCGGGATACCTGCGCTCGGCGCGCACCACGTACTCGCCGTCAGCGGGGACCCTGAACGTGATGCGGGAGTTGAGCCCGCCCCCGCTGTTGTCGTCCTGCGCCACGCGAGTAGCGGCGCGGCGCCGGTCAATCGAGTACAGCGTCAGGAACGCATCGAACTCGCTCGAGCGCATGTCGAGCGTGACCGTCTCGCCCGCGCGCCCGGAGAAAGTCCAATCCCCCGCGCTGGTGCCTATGGATCCGCGCACGCCGGAGCGAAGCTCACCCGCAACCGCCCGGCCGGGCACGAGCGCACGCGCTACGGGCGAGACAACCGCGCCAAGCGTCGCCGCGCTCGCGACTCGATGGTCCGATTCAACGCTGAGCCGGTACGCACCCGTCTCTCCGCGCTCCGCGCTAGTTACGGTGATCACGTAATCGCCGTCTTCAGGGAGCACGAACTCCACACGCGCGTCGCGGCCGCCGCCGCTGTCGTCGTCCCGCGCCAGCAGCGGGCTCCTCCCGCCCGGGAATGGCTGCACCAGCAGGTAGGCGTCAAACTGAATGGACCGGAGCGTGATGAACAGCCGCTCCCCCCGCGAGCCCGAGTAGATCCAGAGCTCGAAATGCGCGCCGTTGTACATGCGGCTGTCGCGCGAGGTTAGCGACCCGCTCACCGTTTCCCCGGCCTCTATGCGCGTTTGGGCAGGCGCCGCCGTCGCGCCCAGCATCGCCAGCCCCAGCGTGACCGTGATCAGGCGGTTCATGGCCGCGTTTGTAGCGAAACTCACGCCACCAGCTTTGGATTCCGTCCCGGCTGGCTCCGGAGCCCACGCCGCGCGACGGACCGCCGGATCTACAAGCGGGGGCCGAGCATACGGTCGAGCTCGTCCAGACCGACGAGCACGTCTCGCGGTTTTGAGCCGTCCGGCGGGCCGAGCACGCCGGCCGCGTGGAGCTGGTCGATGATGCGGGCCGCGCGACCATAGCCGACCTTGAGCCGGCGCTGGAGCAGCGACGTGGAGCCCTGCTGATGCTGGATCACGACCTCGGCAGCTTCGCGGAAGAGACGGTCGCGGTCGCCGGGCTCGCCGTCCCCATCACCGATGCCCGACTCGAGGGCCTCACGCTGGCGCGCCACCTCGATCGGATCCTCGTCCGCGACCGGCTCAGCGACGCCCTCGGCGCGCGGCGTACGGTGAGTGTCGTACCACTTCACAAGCTCCTCGGTCTCCTCACTGGAGATGAAAGCGCCCTGCAGCCGCTCGGGCTCGGGCTTGCCCGGGGGGAGGAAGAGCATGTCGCCAGTGCCGAGCAGAAGCTCGGCGCCCACGCCGTCTATGATCGTCCGGCTGTCCACCTGTGATGCCACCTGGAAGGCGATCCTGCTCGGGAAGTTCGCCTTGATCAGTCCTGTCACGACGTTAACGCTCGGGCGCTGCGTCGCGAGCACCAGGTGGATCCCGATCGCGCGCGCCTTCTGCGCGAGTTTGGCGAGAGGCGTCTCCACTTCGCCCTGCACGGTCATCATCAGGTCGGCCAGCTCGTCGATGATGATGACGTAGTAGGGCAGCCTGTCGCCGTCGTGGTCCGCACGCTCGTACGCCGACGCCGGATCGATCGGCCACTTGAGCTGCGCACCTTCGTCAACCTTGCGGTTGAAGTCCTGGAGATTCCTCGCGCCGTTTGCCGCGAGCAGCTTGTACCGCTCCTCCATCACGCCCACGGCCCACTTCAGCGCGATGGCAGCGTCGTGATTGTCGGTGACGACCTTGCGCCGCAGGTGCGGCAGCGAGTTGTACACGCTCAGCTCGACCATCTTCGGGTCGATCATCAGCATGCGCAACGTCCGCGGCGTGTGCCGGTAAAGCAGACTCGTGATCAGAGTGTTGATGCACACGGATTTGCCCGCGCCCGTTGCGCCGGCGATGAGCAGGTGCGGCATCTTCGCGAGATCCGTGACCACCGGCTGTCCCTCGAGATCCTTGCCCAGCGCGACAGGCAGCGCCGCCGCTTTCCGCTGAAATTCGGGCAGCTCTATGAGATCGCGGAGCGCGACGACTTCGCGCTTCGGATTCGGCACCTCGATGCCGACAGCTCCGATCCCTGGCACCGGTGCGACGATGCGAATGCTGGACGCCTTCATCGCGAGCGCGATGTCGTTTGCCAGGTTTGCGATCTGCCTCACCTTCACGCCCGGCGCAGGCACGATGCGGAACTGGGTGACGACAGGCCCGCTCTTCCAGTCGCGCCTCAGCTCGCAGTCGATCCTGAAAGTCGCCAGCGCCTCGACGAGCTTGATGCCGGTCGCCTCGAGCTCCTCGTCCGAGAGCTCCGCGCCGCGGCCCTCGCCGGGCGTGAGCAGCTCGACTGGCGGCAGCTCGTCGGCGCCGGTGAGCACGGGGTCCTCGACGGCAGTGAACAGGCTCTCACGCAGCTCGCTCGCACCGTTGCGCGACGCCGCGCGGTCGCGCCGCTTCCGCGCGCCGTTGCCGTTGCTGTTGCTCTCGCTGCTGACCGCTCCGGCCAGCACAGGCTCGATCGCCGGCATCTCCTCCGGGTCCGGGTCCAGCGCGCGCGCGATGCCGCCGCGCGTGCGGGCGTCGTTCGTGACGAGCCGCGGCTCGCGCCGGCCGACGAGCATGC
>JBPPMH010000066.1:0-24652 GCA_051305945.1 Gemmatimonadaceae bacterium | reverse complement strand
GGGAGGCCGGCTGTTCGAGGTCGCGCTGCGCACGGGCGATCCCGCGTCGGCCATGGCGCGCAGGTTCGGCCGCATCACGCGCCGGACGTCGCTCCGCTCGCGCGCGGCCGACCTCGGCCAATACCCGTGCACGTCGTGTCATCTCGGACGGCGGATCGTGCTGGCCGACGAGCGTGTCCCTGACGCGCACCAGAACATCGAGGCGGTGCATCCGCAGCAGACCGGCGGGACCTGCTCCACCTGCCACTCCGCGGACAACGTGGAGCTGCTCGCGCTCAAGAGCGGCGAGCGCGCCACTCTCGACCACACCTACCGGTTATGCGCGCAGTGCCACTTCTCGCAGGCCGAAGCGTGGGCGGCTGGCGCGCACGGCAAGCGGCTCGACGGCTGGCAGGGCCGCCGCGTGCTGATGGGCTGCGCCGACTGCCACGATCCGCACAAGCCGGCGCTCGAGCCGCGCATCCCCTTCCGCGCTCCACGCATCGAGCGACTCCGGGGCCAGGGACGATGATCTTCGACCAGACCGGGGACCCCATGCCCGACACCACGGACCAGACTCTCATGCAGAAGCGCGTGGACCGACGGCGCGCGCTGGGGATTCTGCTCGGCGGAGCGGCAGCCGGCGCCAGCGCCGTCGCCGCCTGCGCGCCCGCCAGCGGGATGTCGGCCGAATCGAAGGAGGTCAGGCTGCTCGCCTGGCGCGAGTACATCAAGGGCAACTACCGCACGATGACGGAGGCGGAAAAGGCCGACACGATCGCGCGGCTCGAGCGGCTCGCGGAGCTGAAGAGCGGCGCCGACGTGACGATCCAGTCCACGGGCGCGCAGCCCGGCGTGGTGTTCGGCTATGCCTTCAACATCTCGAAGTGCAAGGGATTCCGGAGCTGCGTCGAGGCCTGCATCAACGAGAACAACCTCGACCGCCGCGCCGCCACCCAGTACATCCGCATCTTCGAGATGGAGGACGGGGTGATCGACTTCGATCACGCCGACGCGACGTTCCAGCACGAGGTGCCCGCGGAGGGCCACTTCTACATTGGCACGCAGTGCTTCCAGTGCGCGGATCCACCGTGCGTGAAAGTGTGTCCCGTGGGCGCGACCTGGCAGGAGCCGGACGGCATCACCGTCGTGGACTACGACTGGTGCATCGGCTGCCGCTACTGCATGGCAGCGTGCCCCTACTGGGCACGCCGGTTCAACTGGAGCGAGCCGGAAGTGCCGGTCGCCGAGCTGAACACGAATCAGCACTACCTCGGCAACCGCGCGCGCAAGACGGGCGCCGTGGAGAAGTGCCACTTCTGCATTCATCGCACTCGAAAGGGCCAGCTCCCGGCGTGCGCCGAGGCGTGCCCGACGGGCGCGCGCGTGTTCGGCAATCTGCTGGATCCGGATTCCGAGATCCGCTGGGTGCTGGCGAACAAGCGCGTCTTCCGCCTGAAAGAAGATCTGAAGACCGAGCCGCGGTTCTGGTACTTCTCCGACTGAGGCGACCTTGCACCTGCGACCGTTTCTGCTGAACGCGCTGGATTCGGCTACCTCCGGGAGCCGGCGGTACCACCTGTGGATGGGAACGCTAACGCTCATCATGCTCGTGGGCGCGTTCGCGTACTCGGTACAGCTGCGCTACGGGCTCGGCGTGACGGGCATGAACGATCACGTGAGCTGGGGGCTGTACATCTCGAACTTCACGTTCCTCGTCGGACTCGCGGCGGCGGCGATGATGCTGGTGCTCCCCGCGTACATCCTGCGCGACGTGGACTTCAGCCGCGCGGTGCTCATGGCGGAAGCCGTGGCCGTCGCCGCCCTGGTGATGTGTCTCGCGTTCGTGGTGGTGGACATCGGCAACCCGCTGGGCGGCTGGCATCTGGTGCCCGGGATCGGGTATCTCAACTGGCCGCGCTCACTGCTCGCGTGGGACGTGCTGGTGCTGAACGGCTACCTCGCGCTCAACCTCGCGATCCCCTTCTACATACTGTACAGTCGCTACTCCGGCCGGCAGCCGGACAAGAAGAAGTACATCCCCTGGATGTACGTCGCCGTCATGTGGGCGGTGAGCATCCACCTGGTGACGGCGTTTCTGCTCGCCGGGCTGCCCGCGCGCCCGTTCTGGAACACCGCCCTGCTGGGGCCGCGCTTCCTCGCGTCGGCGTTCACGGCCGGGCCCGCGTTCGTGATCCTCCTGCTCTGGTGGATAAGGCGCGAGACGAAGTACGAGATCGGCGACGGCGTGTTCTCCAAGCTCGCGCTGGTCACGACGGTAGCCGCGCAGATCAACCTCGTGATGCTCGGCTCGGAGCTGTTCTACAAATTCTATTCGCCGACACACCACGGCATCAACGCGCGCTACCTCTTCTTTGGCCTCGACGGTCACAACGCTCTCGTGCCGTGGATCTGGACAGCGATAACGCTCAACGCGATGGCGACGATCGCCCTCATGATCCACCCGATCAGGCGGAACACGCACTGGCTCATGCTCGCTTGCGCGGTGCTGTTCGTCAGCATCTGGGTCGAGAAAGGACTCGGCCTGGTGGTGCCCGGGTTCATCCCGTCGCCGCTGGGCGAGATCGTCGAGTACACGCCGAGCCTCGTCGAGCTGGGCGTCACGGCCGGCATCTGGGCGCTCGGAATGTTCGTTCTCACCGTGCTCGTGCGCGTCGCGTTGCCGATCGAGCTCGGCGAGGTTCGCAGTCCCTACGTCCGCGATGCGCGCGTCCCGACGATCGTGCGTCCACGCAGCTCGCGTCCGCCACGGCCGGATGTCCGGCCCGTGCGCACGCGGTAACGGCTGGCTTTGACGTCAGTCGACTTTTTCTAATGAGGTAGTGAAATGACCAGTCATTCTCCGAACGACACCCGCTACTCGATCGCCGCGCTGGCCGCGGGCCTGATCGCGGGCGCGGGCGTGGCCGGCGCGCTCTTCCTCGTCGGCGCACCGCTCCCACTCGTGGCCATCGCCGGAGTCGGCGTGTGGATGTTCTTCGCCGCTTCCATCAAGTACACGGACCAATGGGAGCGCGCGGTGCTCATGCGACTCGGGCGCTATCGCGGGCTGCGCGGCCCCGGGTACTTCGGCATCCTGCCGATCCTCGACCGCGTGGCGTACGTCATTGACCAGCGTATCCGCACGACCGCGTTCGGGGCGGAGTCGTGCCTGACGCGTGACACCGTGCCCGTGAACGTGGACGCGATCGCGTTCTGGATCGTGCGCGACGCCGAGCGCGCGGCGCTCGAGGTGCAGGATTACGACGAGGCCGTCATCCTGTCGGCGCAGACGGCATTACGCGACGCGATCGGCAAGCACGATCTGGCGGAGCTGATCCAATCCCGCGTCGAGCTGGGCCACGGGCTCAAGGTGGCGCTCGAGGAAAAGATGCAGAACTGGGGAATCCAGGTACAGTCGGTTGAGATCCGCGACGTCATCATCCCCGCCGCGCTCGAGGACGCGATGTCACGACAGGCACAGGCCGAGCGGGAGCGGCAGGCGCGGATCATCCTCGGCACGGCCGAGACGGAGATCGCGCACAAGTTCGTGGAAGCGGCCGACGCGTACCGCGATCACCCCGCGGCGATGAACCTGCGCGCGATGAACATGCTGTACGAGAGCATCGTGAAGCGCGGCTCGCTGATGGTCGTCCCGTCGGGCCTGGCCGACTCGCTGAACGTGCCGTCGCTCATGGGGCTCATGGGCGCCGCCGGCCACGTGCCGAAGAACGGAGCCAAGGACTTGCCCCTGGCCGAGGACGCGGACGACGCAGCTGCCGGGCCTGCCAGGACCGACCGGCCGGTAGTATCGTAAGTATCGGATCGGCCCCGTCACGGACTGTGGCGGGGCCGGGCTGCTTCAACGCTCAGTGGCGCGCGTATACCGACGTGGAGCCGTCCTTCAACCAGGCGATGACACTGTAGGGATCCTTGGTGGCTCCCTGCTCCATTCCCGGGGAGCCGCGCGGCATGCCGGCCACCCCGATACCCACGACCGCAGGTTTCTCCCGCAGGAGCCGCCGGATGTCTTCGGGTGGAACGTGTCCTTCGATCACGTAGCCGTTCACGACGGCGGTGTGGCAAGTGCGGAGAGAATGAGGAACGCCGTGCTGATCTTTCGCGGGCGTGACGTCGGCCATGTCCCTCGCGTCGACCCGGAACCCGGCTGACCGCTGTCTCTCTATCCACTCACCGCAGCAGCCTCACGTCGGCTCCTTGTACACCGTGATTGCTGGATCGTACATGCCTCCAGCCGGAGCCATCGCGACCTGGCCAGCCGCATCGCCACCTGCCGGAACACGAGCAGCCGGCCCCTGCTCGCAGGCGGAGGCGCCCACGACAAGAACTCCGACTGCTCCGGCAATGCCGATCCTGTTAAATGAAAAGAACATGGATCCTCCGAATTGATGGTCCCCCTTTGCGGGCGACCTGGCGATCGCCAGCTTCGCCCAGATACTGAGACGCGGGAAGAGCTTGTTGGGGTTCATCGTGTCCACGCACACCCGCAAACGACGCGCCAGCAGCGATCACGATGACAAAGCCAATTCCGCCTTGCCACCGAGATCGCTGCGGTCGCCATGTGTACGTCGAGCCACGCTACGTGCGGTACGGGCGGCCAGCTGTCAGGCGGGGTCCCACCTCTTGTAGCGGAAAGCCCGATAGCTCCGCAGCGTCAGTAGCGCGCGCAAACGGAGGTGTCCGCCCTTTCGTGAACGCCGAGCACCATGCGGTAGCCTACCCGCTCAGGGCTTGAACGCCAACCTGGCAACCATCGGCGAGTAACGGTGCTCGATCTGCGCGTTGTCGAAGATCGCCACGCCGAACGAGTACTGCCTCGTCATGTTGTCGAACTGCACGTCGTTGACGTCGCCGGTTACCAACCTCCGGCGGAACTCGACGGCCCAGGTGCCGGTGTTGTGCAGGCCCTTCGCGTCCACGTCCGCGCGGAAACCGCCCGGGCCTTTCGTAATGATCCCGGGAATCTCCGCGCCCACCGCCAGCGCGTTCAGCGCGGCCGTAGTGAGGAGCACCTTCTGGCTGTCGAAAATGTAGTAGGGTGGAGCGCTGCTGCTCGAGCCCCGGTACGTCGGCATCCCCGACGTGGCGGGGTTGTCAGAGTAGCCGCCACCGCCGGCGTCACCGCCACGACCGCCATCGCCCGCCCCGGTCGGTCCGGGAACCCAGTAGTGCACGTTCTGATCGTCCGCCTTGGCGTGCTGGTCGCCGCGGATCAGCTTCCAGTGCCACATGTCGGCGATCTCCCCCGGATTGCTGGCGTACATCTTTGACGCCTGCTGTTGCGTCGTGTAGTTGTACGTCGTTCCCGGTCCATTGCTCTTGCTGGGATCGTGGCAGAGGACCGCGCAGCCGCTCTGCTCAAAGCCGGCGACCGTGCTAGGGCCGTAGGTGTTCCACATGACCGACAGCTTGTCCTCGTAGTTGAACCGCGCGTTGTCTTCCTCGTCGAACGCCCCGCCCATGTACGACGCCCAGGTGATTCCATCGGCCGGAAGCGGGCTCTTTCCGGGTAGCTTCTTCCAGGTGCCGTCGGCCTGCTTGACCCAGGGCTGGCGCCGGATGCTCGCCTTGTCGTCGTCCCAGGAGATCACCATGTAGAGATACGTTGCGTCGTATGCCGCCTGGATCGTCACGAATTCCGCGTCGCCCCAGCCATCAGCAATGCGGATACGCACCCGGGCCGCCTGATCCCAGACCGGATCGAAAAAACCGTCGACTGTCGGGACTGGGATCGAGGTGCCCGCGCCCACCTTGATCGCCTCGACTACGCTCGGCGCTGCCGCCGGGAGCGTCGCTATCCAGTCCATCACGAGCGTCTGGTCGCCTTCGGAATAACCCGCCACCGCGCCGCCGCCGTGCGGCGTCGCGTTCGTCGGCTTGAGCACGATCAGGCTCTGCGCCGGATTCGCCGGGTCCACGAGCCCTGACTGCTGCAACTGGGCGGAGTCCATTGTGACCATGAAGAACCGGCCCGAGGACGCGCCGTGGCAGGAGCCGCAGTCCTCGGTAAGAATTTTCTGGACCGAGGTGAAATTTGCGCCAGCGAGCTCAGGTCCGGTGGCGTCGTCACCGTTGCACGCCGCCGCGAAAGCAGCAGCCAGCAGCAGGGCGACAGCAGGGCTGAAAAAAGACCTGGTATTCATACAGGCGTCTCCGCGCTCAGGGGATTGTTACGCAGGAAAAAGGCGGGAAACGACACCTGCGAAGCGCGCGTCCTCGGGAAACGAATGGCGAACCGAGGTCGATGACTGCCTCGACCAAGTGCCGCGTTTCCCTGCCGTCCATCACCGGCTGAGGCCGATGTCCGGACTTCATGTTACTGCCTCCTCGACGCACGTCGATGTCGCGCTAAGGAAGCTCAGTCGGGAGCACCGTTACAATCGGGATATCCCGCAGCGAGCGTAGGTGAATGCCTGATTCATGCCCGCCGCGGTTCCGTATTCATCCCGCGGCGGCCTAAGGAGCGCGCGCTGCTCTGACGGCCTCGATGATGTCCGAGTTGTGGTCGCCGTATTCCTGCAGGCCCGTCGCCATCTCAGCCGGCTCCGCCGCGACCAGCCGCCGCTGAAATCCGGCGCGTGCCGCCGCGTCACGGCGGGCTTCCGCGGCACGGATGGCCAACGCGAGCCCCAGCAGATGCGTGGGCCGCTGCGTGAGCATCGTATCGGCCTGCGCGGAGGCCAGCTCCGGACGACCTGACACCAGCGCGATCAGGCCGATGTCGTACCGCTGATGCGCATTGTGTGGCGCGAGCGCGTCGAACGCGGCGAGCGCCATCGGACTGAAGAAGGCCGCGCTATCCGCTTTCCCTTCGCTCGCCAGGCTCATGACGCGGTTGAACAGACGGTCGGCGCGCTCCTGCGGAGACATGTTCGAGATGTCCGGCGCGCCTGCACCCATGGGGCCGCCGAGCGGGGCCGACCCCATGTCTGGCGGCACGGGACGTAGATCGTTCTGCGCGAACACGAGCGCGATCAACGCGACCAGCGCGAGGGCGAGCACGCTCCACGGCAGCGCTCTCGATAAGCCGGGCGCGGCGGCTGCGGCGGCGACAGGCTGCCCGTCCACCGCGGCTCCACAACGGTGGCAGAAGCGGGCGCCCGCCGTGAGCTCGGCGCCGCAGGCGGTGCAATATCTGGCACTTGCAGCTGGTTCTTTTCGATTCGTCATGATCTCTGGCGCTACTCCGGATTTGGCTGGGACGCGCTCCACTTTCTGACCAGCACGACTACGAATGCCAGTCCTCCGAGCACGAGTACCACGGGGAAGACATACAGCAGGATGTTGAGCCCGCTCATCCTGGGCTCGAGCAGAATCCATTCACCGTATCTGCCGACGAAATACGCTTTCACTTCCTCCGGCGTCCTGCCGGCACGGAGCTGCTCACGCACGAGCGCGCGCATGTCCTGCGCAAGGTCGGCCGGGGAGTCCTGGATGGATTCGCCCTGGCACACGGGGCAGCGCAGCGTGGAAGCGACCGCGGTCGTTCGTGCCTCCAGGTCCGCGTCAGCGGCTTCCTGCGCCGCCGTCCGCGGAGTCTCCTGCGCCCGGGCACCGCCCGCGAGGCCCAGCAGCACCGCCACGGCGGCGGCGGTCACGAGCGACCTTCGTGTCACAGGCCGGATCCGGCGGGCACCGTGTCGAGCGCCGGGCTCGGCGCGAGGGAGTCAACCCAGAAGCGCAGCACGCTCGCCGTGATGGGGCCGATGTGCTTGTACGCGATGCGGCCGCCTGGATCCACGATGAACGTCTCGGGCACACCGTACAGACCGTAGTCGATCGCCATGCGCGACCGGTCGTCGGTGACGGAGGGATAGCTCTGGCCGCCCATGCCTTCGATCCAGCGAAGACCGTTGCCCGGACGATCGTGGTATAACACCCCGATGAACTGCGCCGGCTTGTCGGCGTACTCGCGGGCGGTCTCGCTGAGCGCGGCGTGCTCGTCGCGGCAGGCGAGGCACCACGACGCCCAGAAGTTGACGACCACCACCTTGCCGGTGAGGTCGCCGAGCCGGATGGTGTCGCCGACGTCGCGCGCGAGCGGCGGCTCGCCGGTGGCGAAGACGGGCAGCGCGAACGTCGGCGCGGGTCGTCCCGGAAGCGGCGAAGGGATCTCGCTCGGATTGCGCGTGAAGCCGAACGCGAACAGCGCAATCACCGGCGCAGCGGCGAGCGTGGCGATTGCGGCACGCTTCCAGTTCACGCGCCGGCTCCGGGCACGACCGGCTCCCCCGCCGCGGCTTGCTCCGGCGATTCGGGCGCGCGCGGGGGGCGGCGACGCCCCCCGTGGAACATGCCGATGATCGCGCCTAGCACGATCACGAATCCGCCGAACCAAATCCACGGCACGAGCGGCTCGACGATCACCTTCACCGTCGCGTTGGCGCCGTTGGTCTCGAACGCCATGAGGTTGACGTACAGATCGCCCTTGATGCTGCTGCGCACGTCGGGCGTCGGCACGGGCTCGTCGGACACACGATAGAAGTTCATTCGCGGATGGATCGTGCCGATGACGCTGCTGTCGCTTCCCAACACGTCCATCGTCGCGCCGATCACCGAGCGCTGCGGCTCCTCCCGCCCCCATACGTTCTTCAGCCTGACCGTCTGCCCCGCCACGGTGAGGGTCTGTCCCGGCACCAGCGTGGCTTCCCGCTCCGATCGGAAGGTGGACGACGCGGCCACGCCGAGCGCGACGAACAGGATGCCGATGTGCGCCACGTATCCGCCGTAGCGTCGGCGGTTGCCGCCAATGAGCCGCACGAGCGCGGTGCCCCACCCTTCCCCGTGCGCGCGACGCCGCGCCTTCATTCCCACCCAGTATTCCCGGAGGTTCCCGACCGCTGCGTAGCCGACGAACGCGAACGCGAGAATCGAGTACACGCCCCGCGCGCCGGCCAGCACCGCGAGAACGCCCATCACGGCCGCGGCGATCAGCGGCGGCAGCAGCCTCCTGCGCGCTTCCGTCCACGTCGTGCTGCCCCACGGGAGCGCGGGCCCGACCCCCATGAGAAAGATCAGCGCGACCATCGCCGGAATCGCCATCCGGTTGAAGAACGGCTCGCCGACGCTGACCTTGACGCCGCGCATCGCTTCCGCGATGAGCGGGTACAGCGTTCCCACCAGCACCGTCAGCATCACCGCGGTGAGAAAGAGATTGTTCAGCAGGAACACCGTCTCGCGCGACGCCGCGCCGCCCAGGTTCGCCTTAGTGCGGATGTGCTCCGAGTTGCCCGCCACCAGCACGAGCGTCGCCACCATTACGATCGCGATGAACGCGAGGAAGTAGTAGCCGATGTTGCCCGTCGTGAACGCGTGCACCGAGGAGAGAATTCCCGAGCGCGTCAAAAATGTCCCGAAAATCGTGAGGACGAACGTCGCCACGCACAGGTTCAGCGTCCACAACCGCAGCATGTTGCGCCGCTCCTGCACCATCACGGAGTGGAGGTACGCGGTGGCGGTGAGCCATGGGAGGAACGACGCGTTCTCGACGGGATCCCACGCCCAGTAGCCGCCCCAGCCGAGAACCTCGTACGACCACCACATGCCGGCGATGATCGCCGCGCCGAGAAACGCCCAAGCCGCGAGCATCCAGCGGCGGGAGAGAATGGCCCAGTCATTCGAGTTCGCTTCCCGGGAGACGATGGCCCCGACGGCGAACGCGAACGGCACGGTCATTCCGACGTACCCGAGATACAGCAGCGGCGGGTGTACCGCCATCAGGATGTGATTCTGTAGGAGCGTGTTTGGTCCCGGCCCGTCGGACGGCACGGGAAACACGGGCACGAACGGATCGGCCGGTCCCACCAGCAGTATCCCGAAGAACGCCGCTACGGCGAGCATCGTCATCGCGGCGTACGGCACGAGGTTGCCCGGCCGCCGGTGATGCAGCCACACGACCGCGGCCGCGTACAACGCCAGGACCCATGCCCAGAACAGAATCGATCCTTCGAGCGCGCCCCACAGCGAGATGATCGTGAAGAGCAGCGGCGTCGAGCGGCTGCCTACCGCGGCCACGTACGACACCGAGAAGTCGTGAATCACCAGCGCGACGACCATCGCCACCGTCGCTATGGTGACCAGGACGAAGTTGGTGTAGACCGCCCCGTATGTGAGCTGCAGCCACTCTCGCCGACCCGTGCGGATCGCGATCGGCGCGATGACGGCCCCGAACACAACCGTGGCCACCGACACCAGCAACGCGTTGTGCGCGAGGAGCCCGATCACGGCGTGGCGGACTGCTGGATGAGCGTCTTGTACTTCTCGTGCGCTTCTTCGCCGGGCTTCGGAGCGCGGTACTCGTTCGAGTGCTTCACCATCAGGTTCGAGGCCTCGAAGACACCGCCCGCGCCGACCCGGCCCTCGACGATCACTCCCATGCCGTCGCGGAACATCTGCGGCGGAGCGCCCGTCGAACGCACCGGCATCTCACCGCCGCCATCGGTTACGGTGAAGCGGAGATCCAGTGCTTGCGCATCCCATTTCACCGAGCCGGGCTTCACCTGCCCGCCGAGTCGAACGGGGACGCCGACGCCTTCCGTGCCTTTCGCGAGCAGCTCCTGCGGCGTCAGGAAGAACACCATGTTCTTCTCGAGCCCGCCGAACAACAGCCAGGCAAACACGCCGAGTATCACCGCCCCGCCGCCCAGCACCCATGCGCGCTTCATCGTGGTCCCTCCAGGCGTATGCGGGCATCGTCGGCGCGGGCCCGCGCGTCCTTGCCGTACAGCCGCCACAGGTAGCCGAGCAGCACCACCCACGTGAGCGCGTACGCCGCGGTCACGAACGTCTCGTTGGACGCGATCATCCTACCTACCTCCCATGGCGGCTGTCTGGGCCGCCTGTTCGACCGCCCGCTCGAGGCGGGCTATCTCGTACCGCTTGCGAATGAAGTAGATCATTACGAGGAGCATTGCGATCGCGTTCAGTCGCAGCCCCAGCGTGTAGGCCGGGTCCAGCGTGGACGGGCTGGACGGCTGCTGATGCAGCGTTCGCCACCACATGACGGACATATACACGAGGGGGACGTTGATGGCTCCGATGATGCCCACGGCCGCGCTCCAGCGCGCGCGCTGTCCCGCGTCGTCCACGAATCCACGGAGCGCGAGGTAGCCGACGAAGATGAGGAACAGCACCAGCGTGGAGGTCAGTCGCGCGTCCCACGCCCACCACACGCCCCACGTCGGCCGCCCCCAGATCATTCCCAGCGCCAGCGTGAGCCCGTTGAACACCGCTCCGACCTCGGCCGCCGACGCAGCGATGAGATCGTCGCCTTCCCGCCGGCGCCACAGGTAGAGGAAGCTGAAGACGAGCACGACGAAGAACGCCAGGAACGTCATCCACGCGGCCGGCACGTGCACGTACATGATCTTCTGCAGGTGCCCCATGTCGCCTTCGGCGGGCGAGTTGCGAATGGAATACGCCTGCGCCGCGATGAGCACGGCGAAGCTCGCAAGCGCGAGCCAGATCCCTGCGCGGCGACCCGGAGCATGCTCGAGCGATTGATCGGTAGCGGGCATCGATTGATTCTCAGGCTTCAATGACATGCTCGAAGGCGAGGAACGTGGCTATCAGGAAGATCCCGTCGTATGCGGCCAGCAGTCTGATCCAGGCGTCCGCGTCGTGCATCAGGTCGGCGCCGAGCAGCGCCTTCGACGCCGTGGTCGCCGCGACGAGGACCGGCACCAGCATTGGAAAGAGCAGCAGCGGAAGCAGCACTTCGCGCGCGCGGCTCCGGCTCGCCATGGAAGCGTAGAACGTGCCCAGCACGGTCAAACCTAAGACACCGAGCGCCAGCACGCCCAGCAATGTGGGCCAGCGGGACGGGATATCCACGCTGAACAGGACTATGCCGACCGCCACCACTATGGC
The DNA here is from genome assembly GCA_051305945.1 of Gemmatimonadaceae bacterium. GTDB lineage: Bacteria > Gemmatimonadota > Gemmatimonadetes > Gemmatimonadales > Gemmatimonadaceae > JACDCY01. The sequence continues at coordinate 12,784 of JBPPMH010000066.1, read as the reverse complement.
GACCATCAGCGTGAGAAAGATCAGGTTGCCCAGCAGCTTGCCGGCGAAGATCGTCCAGCGCGGGCCGGGATACAGGAGCAGTGGCTCGAGCGCGCCACTCTCCAGCTCGACTTGAAAGGACCGGTTGAACGCGAGCACCCCGGAGAACAGCAGCGCGAGCCAGACGGCGCCGACCGCCGCATCCCGCAGCGCCTGCGCGTCCGGCCCGAGCGCGAGTCCCAGCAGGACCAGGATCGTCACGCCGAGGGAAGCGACGCTGTTGAAGCCGGCCTTCGCACGCAGCTCGGTAGTCACATCCTTCCTGGCGATGGCGCGCACGCGCCGCCAGTCGTCGCGCCACGCCATCAGCGGACCACCGAGATCGCCGGCTTCCAGCCGGACCGATCGAGCGCCGGGTCCACTGGCTCGATCCGCCCGTCCACCAGGCTCACGGCGCGCGCGAGAATGCCGCGCGCGGGCGCGAGCTCGTGCAGCGCCACCAGCGCGGCGCCGCCCGACCGCACCACGTCGCCGAGAATGGAGTTCATCAGCTCGATGCCGTCCGTATCGAGATTGCTGTACGGCTCATCCAGCAGAAGGATTCGGGGAGCGCGCAGGACCAGTCGCGCGATCCCGAGCCGCCGCTGCATGCCGGCGGAAAATCCACGGACCCGGTCGTCCGCGACGCGCGTGAGGCCGACGCGCTCGAGACTGTCCTCCACCGCGGCGAACGGCAATCCCAGCATGTCCGCGGCGAAGCGGAGGTTCTCCCTCGCTGTCAGATCGTCGTACAGCCCCGGAGTGTGCGCCAGATATCCGACGCGGCCGCGCACCTTGCCGGCCTCGCGCGTGATGTCCAACCCGTCGATCGTCGCGGTGCCGACGGTGGGATTCAGCAGCGTCCCGAGGATCCGGAGGATCGTGCTCTTCCCGCTGCCATTTGCACCGAGCAATCCCACCGCTTCCCCGCGCGAAACATCGAGCGACGCGCCGCGCAGCACCCAGCGCGCGCCGAAGCGTTTGCCGAGACCGTTCAGCGTCATCGCGCAGTCGGGAAGGCCTGTATGCATCGAACGAAGATAGCGCCCGGCAAACTCGCAGTCTTTACGGAAAAGCCCCACGGGCTGTCGCAGAAACCCTGACTCAACCTCTTCGCCGGGAGGCGTCCCGCTACTAGTTTCATCCGATGCAAATGCCCCTCGCCACAGCCGCGCTCGCACTGCTTGCCGCCGGATGCGTTCAGCCGCCGCTCCCCGAATCCGCGCGACCAGCAGCCGAGGCTGGCCCTGTCCTCGCGAGCAACTCCGTAACGCCATCAGCGGGCGAGCCCCGCTTCTCGGCCATCCGCCAGCTGACCGCCGGCGGGCAGAACGCGGAAGCGTATTTCAGCCGCGACGGCCGCTGGCTCACGTTCCAGAGCGCGCAGCTCGATTACCCGTGCGATCAGCAGTACGTGATGCGCGTCGACGGCAGCGGCCTGAGGCGGGTGTCGGACGGCCGCGGCAAGACGACGTGCGGATGGTTCTTCCCCGGCGGCGAGCGGCTGTTCTTCGGCTCCACCACGGCCCATCAGGACCGCTGCCCGCCGAAGCCGGATCCGGCCGCCGGATATGTGTGGCCGCTCGATCCCTACGACATCTACGCGGCCGACCGCGACGGGACCAACGTGAAGCGGCTCACGCATTACGACGTGTACACGGCGGAAAGCGTCCTCTCGCCCGACGGCAAGCGCATCGTGTTCACGTCGCTCGAGTCGGGCGACCTCGAGATCTACACGATGAACGTGGACGGCACCGACGTGCGGCGTCTCACGCACACGCCCGGCTACGACGGAGGTCCGTGGTGGTCGCCGGACGGGAAGAAGATCGTGTACCGCGCCAATCACCCTGCCGACTCCGCCAGCATGGCGGAGTACCGCGCGCTGCTGGCTCAGAACTTGGTGCGGCCGAGCCGCGTCGAGCTGTTCATCATGAATGCCGACGGCTCGGACCAGCGACAGATCACCCGCCTCGGCGGCGCCAACTTCGGACCGTCGTGGACGCCTGACGGCAGCCGCATCATCTTCTCATCCAACTACCGCGATCCGCGGGGCGGGAACTTCGACCTCTACATGATCGACGAGAATGGCGACGGGCTCGAGCAGATCACGACGGATCCGGGCTTCGACGGCTTTCCGATGTTCAGCCCAGACGGGACCAAGCTGATATGGGCGTCGAGCCGGGGCGCGTCGCGCCGCGGCGAGAACAACCTCTTCCTCGCGGACTGGAAATAACGATGATCGCCAAGCTGAAGCAGATCCTCGCGCAGTACGGTCCCCTCGCTTTCGGGATCTACATGACGCTGTTCTTCGTCGTGCTCCTGGGCTTCTACCTGGCAATCACCACGGGCTTGGCGCCCGAAAGCGTCGCTGGCAGGGCCGGCGCATTCACAGCGGCATACCTCGCCACGAAGCTCACTCAGCCGCTACGCATAGCTGCGACCGTCGTGCTCACGCCGGTCGCAGGGCGACTCTTGCAGCGCAGGCGGCCGGCAGTCGAGCCGGCTAATCCCGCCGCGTAAAGATCAGAAAGTCGGCGCGGCCCGCGTTCGGCGCGACCGGAGCCAGCGCCGGATCTCTCGCGGGTATCGCCGTGACGATCGCCAATTTCCAGCCCGGCTCACGCCGCGCGACGCGCGCAGCCGCTCCGTGTCCGTAGTCGCTGTGAAAGGACCCGTTGTAGTGCACGGCGATCGCGTTACGCGGGGCGTCCCGCAGCGCCAGCACGATCGACTCGGCCATCGTCTCGTCCTTGACGCACTGCGCGAGGTAAAAACGCTCGGCGACCGCCGTCGGTAGCGTGTCGCCCGGCTGCGGCGCGGCGCCCGAACCGGCGCTGTGCGTGCGAGTCTCCGCCAGAAAGCGGGCGCGGTAATCATCACTCGGGCACGACAGCTCGCGCGCCGCGTTGTGCCGGCCGGGGACAGACAAGGTGTCCAACACGGTCAGCCCCGCCCTTCCCACCGCCGACGCCATCGGCCGCGGGACGTTGGCCGCAAGCACCCGCCAGCCGCGCGCCTTGGCGAGCTCGACTATCCCGCGGTAGTCCGTGGCATACCGCGGCCACGGTCGGGACCGGGCGTGAAAATCCGCCTCGGTGATTCTGTCGGCGAGGTAATCGTCGAGCGCGCCCTGCACGTCCCGCTCGAACATCTCGAGCGACACGACCACAGGCCGGCCGGAGCGCGCGATCGCATGGAGCAGCTCCACCTCGGCGGCATGCGTCCACGGATCGTCGTGCTGCTCGCCGAAGAAGACGACCTTGGCGCCGCTCAGACGGGACGCCATGTGCTCGAACGTCGTCTCGCGGTGGGTGTCGGTGGAGATTACGCGGTATCGCGCGGAGGGCTCCGGCGCGGGCGCGACGGACATCGGCGCGGGGAAACATGCGACTGACGGCGTCGCTACGACCACCAGGAGTGAAGCTCGAACGAATGGGAGCATGATCGCGTATCTTCGCGGAGGACACATGGCCGCGCAACTCGACTTTCACGGCGATTACGGATTGAGGACCCTTGCGGCCTCAGTCGCATACGCGACATGACGAACCTCATCCCCATCACTAGACCTGGAGCTTCCATGAAAGGATTGCTGATGTTGCTCGGCGCGCTGAGCACTCTGGGCTGCGCTGCCACGAGCGCGCGGCAGCCGGCCCTGAACGCCGCATCCGCCGCCGACCAGGAGGCCGCGATCGCCGCCGTGCAGGCGCTGTTCGACGCCATGCGGGCGCGCGACACCAGCGCCATCAGAGCGGTCTTTACGCCTGACGCCCAGCTCGTCTCGATCCGCACCGTTCCGGGCGCGCCCGCAAGATTCCAGACGCAGCCGCTCGCGGCGTTCGTGACGTCCGTCGGCCGGGCGCCCGAAGAGCTCGTCGAGAGAATGTGGGATCCGCGCGTGGAGATCGCCGGGGACCTCGCATCGCTGTGGGCACCGTACGAATTCCGGATCGGCGCCAACTTCAGCCACTGCGGCCACGACGCCGTGCACCTCGTGCGGACCGCGGAGGGATGGAAGATCGCCGGAATAGCGTATACCGTGATCACGACGGGCTGTGCCGTGTCATAGGGGCCCCTTGCTACCGCAGTACGTCGCTCATAGCCTTCGATCCAGGAACTCGTCGCACCATCATTATCACACTCGGAAAGCCACACCTTACTCCCATTGCCATGCTCTCGCGGATCCGGATCCAAAGCGCTGCCGCGCTCCTTGCGCTCGGCGGCCCCCTCGCATGCGCGCCCGTCGTGACCACGACCACGCCAATTCCCGCCGCGACCGATGTCGCCGCACCCGCATCCGGAAATCCGCTGCTGCAGGAGTGGACGGGCCCGTACGGCGGGATTCCGCCCTTCGACAAGGTCTCGATCTCCGGCTTCAAGCCGGCTCTCGAGTCGGCAATGGCCGAAGAGCTGGCCGAGGTCGAGCGAATAGCGAGCGACCCCGCGCCGCCGACCTTCGAGAACACGATCGTGGCGCTAGAGCGGACCGGGCGCAAGCTCGACCGCGTGACGACGTCGTACGGCATCTGGAGCTCGACGATGAACACCGACGAGTTCCAGCCGATTGAGCGCGAGATGGCGCCCAAGCTGGCTGCGCACTCGGACCGGATCACGCAGAACGCGGCGCTGTTCCGCCGCATCGACGCGGTGTACAACGCACCCGGAAAGGCGGCGCTCACGCCGGAGCAGCAGCGGCTGGCCTGGCTGTACCACACCAGCTTCGTGCGCGCCGGCGCGCGGCTCGACGACGTTGCCAAGAGCCGGCTATCGGCCATCAACCAGCGGCTCGCGGCGCTGTACACGTCGTTCAGCCAGAACGTGCTGGCCGACGAGGGACAGACGCTGCTGCTGGCGAGCGAGTCTGACCTGACTGGACTGCCGCAGTCGCTGCGCGACGCCGCCGCGGCGGCAGCCCTTGCAAAGGGGCAGACGGGTTGGATCATCACCAACACGCGGTCGTCGGTGGATCCGTTCCTCACCTACTCCGACAAGCGGGAGCTGCGGGAGAAGGTCTGGCGGATGTTCGTGGACCGTGGGGACAATCCGGGGGAGCACAACAACAACGCCACAATCTCGGAGATACTGGCGCTGCGCGCCGAGCGCGCGAAGCTGCTCGGGTACGCGACGCACGCGCACTGGCGGCTGGAGAACACCATGGCGAAGACGCCCGAGCGGGCCGTGGAGCTGCTCGAGGCCGTCTGGCGTCCCGCCGTCGCGCGCGTCGCGGAGGAAGTGCGCGACATGCAGGCGCTCGCGCGCGCGGAGGGACAGAACATCACGATCGAGCCGTGGGACTACCGCTACTACGCGGAGAAAGTCCGCAAGCAGCGGTATGACCTCGACCAGAATGAGGTCAAGCCGTATCTCCAGCTCGAGCGTCTCCGCGAGGGGATGTTCTGGGTGGCAGGCGAGCTGTTCGGCTTCGACTTCACGCCCGTGACCGTGCCCGTGTATCACGCCGACGTGCGGGTGTGGGAAGTCAGGGACAGAGCCAGCGGACGCCACGTGGGCCTCTGGTACTTCGACCCGTACGCGCGCGCCGGCAAGCGGTCGGGCGCGTGGATGAACTCGTACCGGCGGCAGGAGCGCTTCGACCGGGACGTCACTACGATCGTGTCGAACAACTCCAACTTCGTAAAGGGCGCGCCCGGCGAGCCGGTGCTCATCTCGTGGGACGACGCCACGACGCTGTTCCACGAGTTCGGGCACGCGCTGCACGGACTGTCGTCGGCCGTGAACTATCCGTCGCTCTCGGGCACCTCGGTGCCGCGCGACTACGTGGAATTTCCCTCGCAGCTGCTGGAGCACTGGCTGTCCACTCCGGAAGTGCTGCAGCGATTCGCGTTGCATTACCAGACCGGTGCGCCGATCCCCCAGTCGCTCGTGGATCGAATCGAGCGCGCGTCGAAGTTCAACCAGGGCTTCGCTACGACCGAATATCTCGCGAGCGCGATCGTGGACATGCGCATGCACCTGGCCGGTGACCGGCCGATCGACGCTGACGCGTTCGAGCGTGAGACGCTGGCCGAGCTGGGCATGCCGCGCGAGATCGTGATGCGGCACCGTACACCGCACTTCCTGCACGTCTTCGCCGGCGACGGCTACTCCGCGGGGTACTACAGCTATCTGTGGTCGGACGTGCTGACCGCGGACGCGTACCAGGCTTTCGTGGAAGCCGGCGGGCTGTACGATCCCGCCGTCGCGGCGCGGCTGCGACAGCACATCTTCTCGATCGGCAACACGATTGATCCCGCGGACGCGTACCGGGCCTTCCGTGGACGGGATCCGCGGGTCGAGGCGCTGATGGCCAAGCGCGGGTTCAGTACGATTACGCCATAACGGCGCGGGCTAGTCCACGAATTTCCGGTAAACGGATCCCGCGCCAGCCGCGGGACTGCGGAACCTGCCCATTCCGGCGGGATCTTTGCAGTCGCATGACATCCTCGTGAGACTATCCCTGAGGTTCGTAATTCCGCTGCTGCTCACCGTAGCGGCGCTGGCCTATCTGGTCATGCCGCTGGCGGACCGCCTTACGTTCCGCTGGTTCATGAACGACATGGACATGCGGGCGACCCTGATCGCGAATACCGTGGACGAGCCGATCGCCAGCCTGGTCGCTATGGGCGACTCCGCCAGAGTCCGCCAGTTCTTCACGCGAATCACGCAGGATGAGCGCCTGTACGCCATGGCGCTGTGCACCGATCCGGCGTCCGAGCCCATCAGCACGGGGCCGCTTCCGAGCGAGATCAGCTGCGCGAACCTCGAGGGCCTCGCCTCGCCCGCGCGCCGCGTCGTCCAGGCGGAGCAAGGACCCCTGCTCCTCTCGGTTCGCCCGCTCACCGCCGAGGGAAGCACGCTGGCGCAGGTCGTGATCGTGCAGGACATGGGATACATCACGCGGCGGAGCCAGGAGACGAAGCGATATCTGTTCTATTTCTTCGTCGGCCTCGGCGTGCTCGTCTCGATAGTGACGGTCGTGATCGCGCAGCTGAGCTGGCGCGGTTGGATCCAGGGTCTGCGCGCGCTGATGCGCGGCGAGGGACTGCTGCGTCCGGCCGCGGACACTGAGAGCGCGGAGCTCCGTCCGATCGCGGACGATCTGCGCGCGCTGATCCGGGACCTCGAAGCCGAGCATCAGCTCCGGGACGCCGAGCAGCTGGCGTGGACGCCGGAGACCCTCCGGGGAATCCTCGATCGGGAGCTTCAGGGCCAGGACGTCATCGTCGTGTCGAACCGCGAGCCCTACATCCACGTGCGCAAGGGCGACGCGATCGCGGTGCAGCGCCCCGCGAGCGGCGTGGTCACCGCCATCGAGCCGATAATGCGCGCGTGCTCTGGAACGTGGATCGCGCACGGCAGCGGAACCGCCGACCGTGAAGTCGTGGACAGCAACGACCGGATCGGCGTGCCGCTGGACGATCCGGAGTATCAGCTGCGCCGCGTGTGGCTGTCCAAGGAGGAGGAAGACGGCTACTACTACGGCTTCGCGAACGAAGGCCTGTGGCCGCTGTGCCACATCTCGCACGTCCGGCCCACGTTCCGCGCGGAGGATTGGCGGCAGTACCAGGTCGTCAACGAGCGATTCGCAGACGCCGTCGCCGAGGAAGCCAAGTCGTCAGATCCGATCGTGCTGATCCAGGACTATCACTTCGCGCTGCTTCCGCGGATGATCCGCCGTAGAATGCCCGCGGCCACGATCATCACCTTCTGGCACATCCCGTGGCCGAACCCGGAAGCTTTCGCGATCTGCCCCTGGCGAATGGAGTTGCTCGACGGGCTGCTCGGCAGCAGCATCCTCGGCTTTCACACACAGTTCCACTGCAACAACTTTGTGGACACCGTGGACAGAGTTCTCGAAGCGCGCGCCGACCGCGAGACGTTCAGCGTCTCATACAAGGGGAAGACTACCGCGATAAGGCGGTACCCGATCTCGGTGGCATGGCCCCCGTCCGCGAGCCTGCTCGCCAAGCCTGTGCCGGAGTGCCGCTCGGCGGTGCGCGCCACGCATGGCCTGCCGGAGAATCAGCTGCTGGGGATCGGAATCGACCGGCTCGACTACACCAAGGGCATCGAGGAGCGGTTCCGTGCCGTGGAGCGGCTCCTCGAGTTGCATCCGGAATGGATCGGCAAGTTCACATTCCTGCAAATCGCGGCGCCGACCCGCGCCAAGATCGGCCACTACCGGGAGTACGACGCGCGCGTCCGCGAGATGGCGGCGTCGATCAACATACGGTTCGGCGGTGAGGCGCCCGCGATCGTGCTTGCGGTGGAGCACCACGAGCCCGACAGCGTGTTCGAGCACTATCGCGCGGCGGACGTCTGCTTCGTGAGCAGTCTCCACGACGGGATGAACCTGGTGGCGAAGGAGTTCGTCGCTTCCCGCGACGACCTGGCCGGCGTGCTCGTGCTCAGCCAGTTCACCGGTGCGTCGCGCGAGCTGCCCGAAGCGCTGATCGTGAACCCGTACGACGCGGACCAGTGCGCGCGCGCGCTGCACGCGGCGCTGACCATGTCGCCCAGCATGCAGCGGGCGCGGATGCAGCTCATGCGGGGACTGGTGCAGGAATTCAACGTGTTCCGCTGGGCGGGCAGGATGCTGATGGACGCCGCCACGATGCGGCGCAGAGTCCGGCTGCTGAACACGCAGAAGGCGGATCGCATCGAGCGCAGAGATCGCAGCCGCTCTTTCCCGGTAATGAACGCGGATGAAAGCTGAGGAAGAGGCGGTACCGGCAGGCCCGGCCGCGCCGCCCGTGCCGCGCGCGGACTGGGCCTACTTCGTGGACCTGGACGGAACTCTCCTGGACATCGCCCCGTCCCCCGACGAAGTGCATCTCGACGAGGCAGTGCAGACGCTGCTCACAGAGCTGAGCGAGTTCGCCGGCGGTGCCGTCGCGCTGATAAGCGGGCGATCCATCAGCGACATCGCCGGCCTGATAAGCGAGCCATGCCTCCCCGTCGCGGGCCAGCACGGACTGGAGCGGCGGGACGCGTCGGGGCGGGTCACGGCGCACCAGGCAGAGTCCAACGGACTCGCGCTCGCCGCCGGCGCGCTCGAGCGCGAGGTGAAGAAATACTCCGGCCTGCTGCTCGAGCAGAAAGGGCTCTCGCTCGCGCTGCACTATCGCGCCGTGCCCGAGCTCGCCGGCCACGTGCATACCGTCATGCGCCGCCTCTGCGCGGAGCTGGGACCGGAGTACGTGCTGCAGGAGGGCAAGCGCGTCGTGGAGCTCAAGCCGGCCGGCAAGGACAAGGGGGTCGCGGTGCAGGAGTTCATGCAGGAGCCGCCGTTTCTCGGGCGGACGCCGGTGTTCCTGGGCGACGACGCCACCGACGAGTACGCGTTCGCCGTCGTGAACGAGGCGAACGGCGTCTCCATCAAAGTCGGTCCGGGGAAGACAGGGGCGCGCTTCCGATTGAAGGACGTGCGCGCCGTGCGCCGGTGGCTCGACACCAGATGAGCACGCTCGACCTCGCGCTGATCGGCAACGGCACGATCGCCGCGCTGGTGGATGGGGCTGGAACCATCTGCTGGTGCTGCTTCCCGCGGTTGGACGGCGACCCCGCCTTCTGCTCTCTGCTGCGCAACTCGGAGGAAGACCCGCAGGGGATCTTCGCGATCGAGCTCGCGGACCAGACCCGGACGGAGCAGGAATATCTCGCGAACTCCGCGGTGCTGGTGACCCGCCTGTTCGACTCGAGCGATGGTTGCGTGGAAGTCACCGACTTCGCGCCGAGATTCGAGCAGTACGAGCGCATGTTCTGCCCGATGATGCTGGTTCGCCAGATCAAGCGGATCAGTGGGTCGCCCAGGGCGCGCGTCCGGCTGCGGCCGATGAAGAACTACGGCAGCGAGCGGTTGCCGACGACAGCCGGCACCCATCACGTCCGGTACTACGGCGGCGAGGCGGTGCTCCGGCTCACGACGACGCTCCCGATCTCCGCGATCATCGAGGAGAACACGTTTTTCGTCGAGGACACGCACACGCTCGTTCTCGGCCCCGACGAGACGATCATGGGCTCCGTCGCGTCGCTCGGCCGGCACATGTTCGAAGAGACGCTGTCGCACTGGAGGGAGTGGGTCCGCTCGCTGGCGATCCCGTTCGAGTGGCAGCAGGAGGTGATTCGCGCGGCAATCAGCCTCAAGCTGAACGTGGTCGAGGACACGGGCGCGATCATCGCGGCGGTGACGACTTCGATCCCGGAAGCGCCCGGCACCACCCGCAACTGGGATTACCGGTACTGCTGGATTCGGGACGCATACTTCGTCGTCAACGCGCTCAATCGCCTGGGTGCCACGCGCACGATGGAGCGATACCTCGGGTACATCCTGAACATCGTGGCGGATGTCGGCGACGAGCCGCTCAAGCCCATGTACGGGATCACCGGCAGGCCCGTCCCCGACGAGCACGTCGCGGACGCGCTCCCCGGCTACCGCGGAATCGGCCCCGTGCGAATCGGCAACGACGCGCACAGGCAGGTGCAGCACGACGTGTACGGCTCGGCGATCCTGGCCGCGCCGCACGTCTTCTTCGATCACCGCCTCGTGCGGCGGGAGGACGATTCCCTGTTCCCCCGGCTCGAATATCTCGGCGAGCAGGCGGCGAAGCTGTTCGATCAGCCCGACGCGGGCATATGGGAGCTGCGCGGGTCGAATCACGTGCACACTTTCTCCAGCGTCATGTGCTGGGCCGGCTGCGATCGCCTCGCCAGGATCGCGGCGCATCTGGAGCTGCCGGAGAAAGCCGCGCACTGGCGCGCCCACGCCGACCGGATTCACGCCGTGATATCCCGACGCTCGTGGAACGCGGAACTCAACAGTTTCGTCGCGACGATGGACGGCTCGACGGTCGACGCCAGCCTGCTGCGGCTGCACGAGGTCGGCTTCGTGAGCCCCGACGACCCGCGGTTCGTGGGAACCGTGCGCGCGATCGAGCGCGAGCTGCGGCGCGGACGCATGATCTTCCGCTACACCGAGCCGGACGACTTCGGCACTCCCACGAACGCGTTCGTCGTGTGCACCTTCTGGTACATCAACGCGCTTGCCGCCATCGGTGAGCGAGAGGAGGCACGGGCTCTCTTCGAGCACCTGCTCACCTGCCGCAACAGGCACGGACTGCTCGCGGAGGACATAGACCCCGAGACGTGCGAGCAGTGGGGAAACTTCGTGCAGACCTACAGCATGGTCGGGATCATCGATTCGGCTAGCAGGCTGTCGGCGAGCTGGGACCAGGCGTACTGACCAGAGGAGCGGCTCCTGGAATATCCCAGGCGCCCGCCGGACTCGGTCCGGCGGGCGCCTTGTTTTTACTAGTCACTAGTCACTAATCACTAGCCACTATTTCTTGGGATCCAGTATCGCCCCGATCCTGTACAGCGCTCCCTGCAAGTGCAGCTGCGTCGATCTGTCACCCGCCCTCGGGATCGCGCGCTGCACCTCGCCGCGCAGCGTCACCAGCTCGCCGCGCAGCTGCGACCTGGCGTCGTCGGACAGCGGCGCCGGCGGGGTGCCGAACGTGAACGTCGGGGTGGAGCCCGACGGCCGCGCCGGCGGATTGATCATCTCGTCTATCTCGTTGAGATAATCCATCTGCAACTGTCGGCGGAACGCGTCCATCACCGGCCGCGCCGTGAACAGCTCGGACCACAGTCCGCGCCGCAGGTCGTCCAGCATGCGTGAGAGGGCATAAGTCTCGGACGGGTTGCCAGCAAGCGCCTCCTGCTCGAGCAGCCGGTTGAGCCTGCCGTCGCCGAGCAGGTTTCTCAGCACCCGCACCTGCGCGTTGTTGATCCGCCGGATCATCCCGTGCGCCTCGATGCGCGCCGCGATCTCGGGACGAATCAGATACGTGGGCGTGCGGAAGACGTTCTGATTGATGAAGCGGACGGCCTCGGCCTGCCGCGCGCGGCTCACCGGAGTGTACACCGGCCCCGACTGGCTGCCGGACTTGTGCTGCACCGTCCCGCCGCCGACGAGCGTCGCGACGTGGTTGGCTTCGTTGGCCCACTGCCCCACCGTCCTGTCGTACAGCTCGCGCAGGTCGCTGTTGTCCTCGCCCGGCCGAATCGCTGCTGTCGCGATGTAACCGACCACGCGCTCGATGTTGCGGAATCCGAGCGCAGTAGACTTCACTGGATCGGCGTCACCCACGGCCTCACTCTGAGTTCCCGTCTCGCCGAACGCGTTGCCGCCCGAGAACCGGTACCACGGAATCGTGTCCTGCATCCGCGCCCACTGTTCGAGCACCGGCAGCTCCTGGTCCGGAGTCCGCGCGCCCGGTATCGGCTTGTAGCCCCACATGATGGCGTACTCGTCGTACGGCCCCACGCGCGGGATCAGATCGTTCACGGCGATGTTGTCTTCCGGCTGCGCCACGTAGTTGAAGCGCGAGTAGTCCATGATGCTCGGGCTGTGCCCCATGCGCGCGGTCCACGTCCGGCTGCGAACGCTGTCCGCGGGATACGTCGAACTGCCGATCTGGTCGTGCTGCAATCCGAGCGTGTGCCCGATCTCGTGCGCAACGACGAACTGGAGCAGTCGTCCCATCAAAGAGTCCGGGAACGGCAGCCGGCGCGCGCGCGGGTCGAGCGGCGACGCCTGGGTGAAGTACCAGGAGCGCTGCAGATTGAGGACGTTGTGGAACATGCGCACGGATCCATTGAGTATCTCCCCCGTGCGCGGATCGTTCACGTTCGGCCCTTGAGCGTTCTCTACCGTGGACGGGAGCCAGCGGATCATCGTATGGCGGATGTCCTCGGGCGACCAGTC
>JBPPMH010000065.1:0-40693 GCA_051305945.1 Gemmatimonadaceae bacterium | reverse complement strand
GGCACCATGTTCCCGAATCCCGTGGCCTGCGCGTCGTGCCATGACGGTGTCGTCGAGCAGCGCGTGTCATGGCAGCCGCCCACCGGCCCGCGCGGCAGTAACGTGCGATTCACTCACGACGCGCACCACCGCGCGGTCACCGCCCGCGATCCCGCCGACAGCACGCTGATTCGAAGCTGCTCCGGCTGTCACACGCGGGAAGGGGAGCCGCGCATGGCCGTGCGGCACGCGTCCGCCCGCCGGTGCCTGGCCTGTCACGGGCTGACCGAGCCGCACGTGGACAACCCTCCCACAGCTTGCGCCAAGTGCCACGTGCCCCTGACCGACGCGCCGGGGGTGACGGCCGCGGAGATCGCCAGCTTTCCAAAGCCGAGCTCGCACGACGCGCCGGATTTCCGCCTCGGCGGACACGGCCGGCTCGCCAAAGCGGGGCAGCGCGCCGGCCAGGTCGGAATAGCGGCGAGCTGCGCTACCTGTCACGCGCGGAATCTGTGCATCTCCTGCCACGTCAACGCAGCCGAGTCGCCCGTGGTCAGCGCGCTCGATCTGGACGACCGGTCGCCAGTGTTCGCCCTGACGCAGCCGGTGCCGGCCAGCCACTCGCGCCCTGATTTCATCCGCGCGCACGGACGCGAGGCGGAGCGGGGAACGGCGACCTGCGCGACCTGCCATACGCGCGAGAGCTGCATGACCTGTCACTCGGGAACCGCGCCGCGGGCCGTCGCGGCGCTTCCGGGCGCCGGACCGAACCGCGCGGCGGGCGCGCAGCTCGTGCGTATGCCGCCGCCGAGCCACACCTGGGATTTCAGGGAGAAGCACGGACCTGAAGCGAGCGCGCGGCCGCGCACGTGCCAGACGTGTCACGTGCGCACAATGTGCCTGACGTGTCATCGTCCCGATGTCGGGCCGCAGTCGCGCTATCACCCGGCATCATTCATCACGCGCCATCCCAGCGCGGCGTACTCGCGCTCGGCGAGCTGCAGCGACTGCCACAACCCCGCGCAGTTCTGCCAGAGCTGTCACCAGCAGGCGGGTGTCGTCGCGGCGCGGAGAATCGGAGCCGCGGGGTATCACGACGCCTTCCGCGGCTTCTCGCTCGGGCACGGCCAGGCGGCGCGGCAGAGTCTGGAGTCGTGCGCGTCGTGTCACGCGGAGCGCGACTGCACCGCGTGCCATTCCGCCGTCGGTGGTGGCTTCCGCTTCAACCCGCACGGCCCGGGGTTCAACGCGGCCCGGATGCGGTCGAAGAACCCGTCGCTGTGCATCGCGTGTCACGGTACCGCGATCCCGACCGCGCGCTAAGCTTCAACCCAACGGAGATTATTCGACAATGATTGACTCACCCGTACGACGCTGCACGCTTCCGCTGCTCGCCGCCCTGCTCGTGCTCGGCTGCAGCGGCAAGGATGAAGCGCCGATGATTCCTCTCGACCAGGCTGCCGCGACCGGCGTTTCGCCGCACGGCACGGTTCCTTCGATCACCGGCGACGCGAAGATCGCGCTCGACAGCGGCAACACCCTGTACACCGCGAAGTCCTACGCTCTGGCGCTCGAGCAGTATCGCCGTGCGGCCGCCCTCGCGCCCCAGGCGGAGGCGCCGGTGTTCGGGATGCTGATGGTGGCCGGCGTGACCAACAACGCTGCGCTTACGGACAGCGCCACGAACCGTCTTCGCGCGCTCAATGCATCCGCTGGCGGAGATTCGACGGCGGACGAGCTGGTGGACATCCACGCGCGGCTCAGGACGGCCCCGGCTTCTCCCTAGCGACGAGGCGCAGGAAATCGCGATACAACGCGATGAAATCCGGATGGGCCGGTACGTCGTTGTGTGACGCGCCTTTCAATACATGCAGTCGCTTGCGCTCCGGCGGCAGACTGGCGCTCTCAAAGAGCGCGCGCGCAAGCGGAGGGGGCATGACGGGATCCTCGCTGCCGACCAGGATCATCAGCGGCTCGTCGAGCGTGCGCATCCGCGCGAGGTTTCCCGCCGCGCGCAGCCGGTCGTCGACGGCGAGGCGGATGAAAGGCCGGACGTACCAGGGGCGCCGGTCGGCGTAGCGGAGCCACTCGGCGCCGGTGGTCGCGGACGCTTCGAGGACTACGCCGGCGACGCGGCGCTGCTCCGCGACCCGCCCCGCGAGGAAGCTGCCCAGCGAGTGCCCGTGTACCACGATGTCGGTGCCGGCCAGCGCGGGCATCGCCCGGATGGCATCGTAGACGACCACCGCGTCATTCTCGAGCAGGGCTATGCTCGACGGAGTTCCGGTGCTTCCACCGTACCCGCGATGGTCGACGAGGACGAGGTTCGCCCCCAGCGGCGCGAGGTACTTCACGGCCGCAGCTCCCATCGTGCTGACGCGGAACATGTTTCCGCCGAAATAGAGCACGGTCTGCGTCGCGTCCGGACGGTGGAGCACGAGCGCGGAAAGCACCGCGCCGTCGGGGGTGAGGATGCCGTGCCGCGCGGCGGTGTACGGACGCGGCAGCGCCGCCAGCAGAGCCGCATACGCGGCGGAGTCCGCGGGCAAGGGACGGAGCAGTGTCTGCTCGGTTATCCGGACGGTCTTGCATCCGCCGAGCGAAAGCAGGCAAACAATCGCGAGCGCCGGGGTGGCGCGATATGGCCCGCGCATGGCACCAATATGGCGCGCGCTCGCGGTTTCCGCTATCGGTGGCGCCGTTCGAGCCGTAGCTTGTCGCAACTTTTCGAGGCGGGGCCGGTTGGGTAGACGCAAGCGAGTCCTGATCGTGAACTGCTACTGGCCCGAGACGCGCGTGCCTATGCAGCTGCCCAATGAGATGCCCATGCCGCTGGCGCCGGTGCATCTGGCGGGGCACTTCGCGCCTCACCGCTGGGACATACGACTGTACAACGAAGTTGCGAACGGTCACCTCGAGCTGTTCTCGGCCGAGCTGCTCGATTGGCCCGACGTCGTCGTGTTCTGCGGCCTTACCGCGGCGTTCGACCGGTTTCTGCATCTAAGCGCGTACTTCCGCACGCGGAATCCGTCGGTGGTGATCATCGCCGGCGGATTGGCCGTGCGGCTGCTGCCGGGACACGCGTCGACTTTGTTCGACTACGCCTGCCGTGGAGACGTTGAGGAGATCCGCGAGGTCATTGCCGAAGCGTTCGGCGCCGAGCTCGTCGCGGATGACCCGGTTCCGCGCTACGATCTCGCCCACTGGATGGGGCGCTGGATCGGCTACGCGGAGTCGAGCCGCAACTGCAACTTTCGCTGCAGCTTCTGCACTCTCACCGCGGACGCGCTGCCGTGGCGCGGAACGGACGCGGGGCTGTTCATGCGCCACCTCGAGGCGATGGGGCCGCGCGTGCTGCTGCACATCGCCGACAATCAGTTCGCGGGCGCCGGGCGGGACGCGTTCGCCGAGCGCCTGGACGTGCTGCGGCGCGCGAGAGAGAAGGGGCTGTTCCGCTGGTGGGCCGGCTTCGTCACCGACGCGTTTCTGTGGGACGAGGAAAACCTGCGCCGCGCGAAGGAATCAGGCTGCATTTCGCTGCTGATCGGCGTGGAGTCGTTCGACAACCAGTGGCTCCGGCGGATGAACAAGGCGCAGAACGTCCGCGAGCCGCAGCAGGCGCTGATCCGCCGCTGTCTCGAGGCGGGGATTCTCTTTCAGTACGGGCTGGTGTTCGACCCCACCGAGCGGCGCGTCGCCGACATGGAGCGCGAGCTCGACGTCATCGCGGCGGACACTTCGATCCCCGCGCCGAATTTCATCTTCGTGGCCACGCCGTTTCCGGGGACGCCGTTCTTCGCGGAGAAGTACGCGCGCGGACTCATACTTCCGCGAACCAAGGTGCGCGACCTCGACGGATCCACGCTGAACCTGCGCGCGCTCGACGGGGAAGAAGACGCCGCGCATTTTCTGCGAACGACGAAGAATCTGGTCGGGCGGCGCCGCCGGTTTCTCGCGCACCAGGCGCGCTTCCACTGGCGCTACCGCGCGGCGCTCGAGCCGCACGTGCACCTGGCGTCGGCGCTCACGATGGGCAGCATCATGTCGCCGCAGGGGCTGTCGAACGCGCGGTATCTGCTCAGCGCCCGCTCGCCGCGCACTCACATCGGTGGAACCGAATTGCTGGACTCAGTCTACACGCCGAGCCACCGGGTGAACGCGAAGTTCGCAGCGTTTTTCCAACCGACGATGGTGACACTCGCCGATGGCTCGCTGAATCCCGCGCTCGCCGACGATCTGCTGCGCGCCGGCCGGACGCGCGTCACCGAGGCGGTGGCCTGATGCCGCTCGCGCCGCGGCCCGCGGAGTCGCAAAAGCCCTGGTGGCAAACCGCGAGAGTGGTCGCGTTTCTGGTCGCGCTGCACGCGCTTCCCGTGGCGGGACTGCTCGCGGGACCGACTGCCGCGGACTGGTGGACATTCGCCGCGACGCACCTCACGCTGGCCTTCTTCGTCGCGAGCGGACTGCACCGGTACTTCGCGCATCAGTCGTTTCGCACGAGCCGGCTCGGCCAGGTCGTCCTCGCCGTCGGCGGCTGCATGGCGTTCACCGATCCGATCGGCTTCGCGGGCAAGCATCGCATCCACCACCGATATTCGGACACTGACGGCGATCCGCATTCCCCGAACGACGGATGGTTCTCCTGCTGGATATGGAGCCTGGCGGACGACCATCTCACGGACGCACAGGTGAAAGCGGCCTGTCCTGATCTCATGCGGCACGCGGAGCTGCGCTGGCTGCACCGCTGGTACTGGCTGCCGGGCTCACTGCTCGCGGCGGGATACCTCGCGTGGGGCGGGCTGCCGCGGCTCGGGATTGGGTTCGCGCTCGCGCTCGTGCTCGCGCTGCATCTCACGTCCGCGGTCAACTATGCCTGTCACCGGTGGGGGAGCCGCCGGTTCGACACCGCCGAAGGCTCGCGCAACAACGCTCTGGTCGCGCTTCTCACCTGGGGAGAAGGCTGGCACAACAATCACCATAGGTATCCCGCCGCCGCGCGCGCCGGCTTTCGCTGGTGGGAGATCGACGTCAACTATTACGTGATCAAGCTGCTCTCCTTGCTGGGCCTCGTGTGGGACGTGAAGGAGGTCCCGACCGGGCTGCGAGACGTGGAGCACGCGGGTTGACTCGTCCGCTCGGCCGCATCTCGCTCGCGCTCTCCGGCGGCGGCACTCGCGCTGCCGGATACCACCTCGGCGCTTTGGCCTACCTCGACAGGCTCGGGTTGCTCGCGGATGTCGCCGTGATATCCGGTGCGTCCGGCGGCGCCTTCGTCGTCAGCACTTATGCGATGGCGCAGGCGAAGGGGCAGACCTTCGCGCAGTACTCCGACTGGATGTTGGAGCGGCTTCGCACCGGGAAGATGGCGGAGTGGGTGCTGGACGAATTCACCGGCGGCAAGCCGCTCGGGCTCTCGGGCCGCCGCACGATCATCGCATCCCTGGCCGAGTGCTACGACAGGCACTTCTTCGAAGGCTTCAGGTTCGGCACGATGGTGGACATGGAGCCGGGGCCCGGGCATCTCGAGGAAGTCGTGATCAACGCGACCGATTATCGGAGCGGGCTCGGTTTCCGCTTTCAGCTCCATGCTCCGGCGGGGAACGCGCAGTCGCCGATCGATCCGGTTTTGCTTCGGCACGCGCGGCTCGCCGACATCATGGCGGCTTCGTCGTGCCTCCCCGGCGGGATGGAACCGTTTTTCTTCCCGGAGGATTTCGTCTGGGACGGCGCGGACGCGCAGCGCGACGCAGCCGAGCTGCGCAAGCAGTTCTCGGCCCATGGCGTCGAAGCGATTCCCTTGATGGACGGTGGCCTGTACGACAATCAGGGGCTCGAAGCGTTGATGGAGGCCGCGTCGCGGATCCGGCCGGACGGTGAGACCACGGACGTAGACAGTGCCATTGAAGCGGGTGAGACGCTGTGGAAGACCGGCACGGATACGCAGCGGTTTCCGGGCGAGTTCGATCTTCTCTTCCAACGGATCGCTACCGGCGAAGTTCCCGCCGAGCCCCCGGGACTCGTCATCGTGTCCGATGCGGTGCGAGTGGAAGACCCGCTGCTGCGCGCTGCATTCGCGCCGGGTGAACAGCGCCCGCTCGCGACTGTCGCCCAGCCACCCGCCGACCGTGCGACGCTGGCTACCGCGTACAAGTTCTGGTGGCTGCTCGTGGTCCTCTGCGGGGGGACGGTCGCGGCCGTGTTGTATCACGTCCTGACGGAGTTCTGGTTGAAGGGGGATTTTCGTATTACGATCGCCGGCCTGCTGCTGTACGTCGTTCCTGTGCTCCTGGCGGGAGCGGCTCTCATCGCGCTGCTCCGTCTCCGCGGCGCCGCGCGCGGCGCGCTGGGCGCGGTGGACACCATTCTCGGCACGGAAGGGAAGTTGCTCGACGAGAAGCGCGATGCGCCGAAGACCTGGAGCCTGCTGCGACGGCTGCCGCTGTCGCAGCTCGGCTGGCTGCTGAAGATTCGCATGGCGTCCATTATGGCAACAGTTAGCGACATCTTCTTCGTCCGGCACCGAATACTCGGTTACGCTCTGCTGTACGGCTTTCCTGGCTGGCGACGGCAGCTGCTCAGCGCCGAGATTTTCTCGCTGCTGATCGAGGCGCCTCAGGACGCGCCGCAAGTGACGGACGCCCAGCGCGCGGTGGTGAAGGTCGCGTCCGAGCAGCCGACGGCGTTCTGGTATGACACGCCGGACGAGCTCGCGCAGCTGGTCGCGACGGGCCAGATGAGCATGTGCCGCAACATGATCGTGTTCCTCCAGCGCCGTCGCGCGGAGAATCCGTCCGCGTTCAGCCGCGAGCTCGCCGAGTTGCTTGTCCGGGCGCAGCGGGACTGGGACACGTTCCGGAAGCGACCGCTGGGGCTCGTTCCGGAATCAGCCCGCCCGGCCGCGGCGACGGCGCAGGCCGCGAAGCCCGCCTAGTCGAGCGTGTCCGAGCGGGACCGGTGCAGCGCGCCGAGCCCCGCGGAGTCGAGCGCGGCGGTGTAGTCGTCGTGCTTCCGCGCGGCCCGGCCGCACTGCGGCATGACGAGCGGCTCGAGTGCGTGAGGGTCGTGGTCCCGGACCGCGTCGGCGAACAGCGGCATCGCCCGATCCAGTTCGCCAAGCCCGACGTGGATCCACGCGGCTAGCCCGGGACGGGACCCATCCGGACGGCTGCTGATCTCGGCCAGCGCTGCTCGCGCGGTAGCGGAATCGCCGGCGAGCGCAGCCGCATGCGCATGCAGCGCGACTATGTACGGCAGCCGCCCCGAGCGCTCGAGCGCGCGACCGAGCCAGTCCAACGCGGCGGGCACCTTGCCGTCCTCAAGCAACGCGCCGCCCATGGTCCACAGGCAGGGGAGCGAATCGGGCGCAAGATCCAGCCCATGCTGCGCGAGCCGCTGGGCGCGGTCGGGCTCGCCGCTCATCACCGCGGCCCACGCAACCGTTCCGGCGATGAGCGGAGACAGCGGTTCCAACATGACCGTTTGGTCGGCCTCGGCGCGGGACGCCGCCGCGTCACCGGTGAGCGCCAGCCATTGGCAGAGCGTCGCGCGCGGCGCGCCGAGCCGCGGCCCTAGCTCCACCGCACGCCGTAGCGATCTGCCGGCCAGCTCCATGTCGTGTCCGAGCAGCAGCTCGAACAGGCCGCGGGAGTAGTGCGCCTCAGGCAGGAACGGATCAGCGCTGACCGCGCGCTCGGCCGCCGCGCGTCCGCGGTCGAACGCCGCGCGCGGCGGAATAGCGCCGTAATATCCGAGAAAGGAAAAGCCGTCCGACAGGCCGGCCCACGCCTGGGCGTAGGACGGGTCGAGCGTGACGGCCTCCTGGAAGCTCTGCATCGCCTTGTCGAGCGCGCGCTGGTTCCAGAAGTACCGGCCGCGGAGGACCAGCTGATAGGCGGCGAGGTTACTCGTCCCGCGACGCACTCCGATGACCTGGTCGCCCTGTGAGGTTAGTAGCTGCACAGACAGGGCGTCCGCGATCGTGGTCGCGAGCTCATCCTGCAGCGCGAACACGTCTTCCAGATCCCTGTCGAAACGGTCCGACCAGCGCTGGTGCTGTGTCTTGACCTCGACGAGCTGGGCAGTCACGCGCACCCGGTTGCCCGAGCGCCGCACGCTGCCTTCCAGAACCAGATCGACGTTCAGCACGCGGCCGATCTCTTCGACCGTGGCGCTTCTGCCCTTGAACGCGAACGCCGAGGTACGCGACGCGACCCGCACGCCCGACAGGCGGGCGAGCGTGCTGATCAGCTCTTCAGTCATGCCGTCGCAGAAGTACTCGGCCTCGGGATCGCTTCCTATGTTCGTCAGCGGCAGCACCGCGACCGACGGAATCGCGGCGGACTCCCGGGTGGTAGCCAGGTACTCGGCCAGCTCCCGCGCCGCGGCCGGCTGGGTGGCGTAGTCGCGGCGCGCCTGCCGCAGAGCCGAGACGAATTCGCCGGCGCTGGCAAAACGGTCGGCGGGATCCTTCTGCAGCGCGCGGTCCACCGTGTTCCCCACGTACGCGGGCACGTCGCTCCGCAGAGCCACGATCGAGGGCGGGGGCTCCGTGAAGAGCTTCTTCATGATCGCGACGGAGGTGCCGCCGCCGAACGGAGGCTCGCCCGCGAGCATCTCGAACAACACCGCGCCCAGAGCGTAGACGTCGGTGCGCGCGTCCGTCGACGGGTCGCCGACGGCCTGCTCCGGGCTCATGTACGAGGGCGTCCCGATGGACACGCCGGTGCTGGTCATCCCCTTGCCACCGGCGGACTCCACCACGCGCGCGATTCCAAAATCGGCGACAATAGGCACTCCGTTCGACAGGAGAATGTTCTCGGGCTTGATGTCGCGGTGAATCACGCCGCGCCGGTGCGCGTACTCGAGCGCGCCGCCGATGATGAGCGCGACGTCCACCGCTTCTTCCACCGGCAGGCGTCCCGCCGTCTCGATCCGGCTCCGCAGCGTCTGCGCGCCCTCGACGAACGGCATGACGTAGTACAGCAGATCGTCGTGCCTGCCGGAGTCGTGCAGCGGGAGGATGTGCGGGTGCTGCAGGCTCGCCGTGAGCAGCACCTCGGCGGCGAACCGCTCCGAGCTTACGGAGCTCGCGAGATCCGGGTGCAGCACCTTGACCGCGACCTTCCGGTTGTGCCGCACGTCCACCGCGCGATACACGGATGCCATGCCGCCGGTCCCCACCAGCCCTTCGAGCTGATAAGAGGTGCCGAGGGCGGTGCGCAGGCGATCAAGCTGGTCGGACATCAGCAGACAGTGGCAGCGCCCTCAGTCGGGCGCAAGCTCGGCGGAGTATGCCGCCGGATCCTGGCGGAAGAATTTGCGCAGCTCCGCGTACAGCGCGGGATGCCTCGAGCGGAGCGCTTTGGGCCGCTCGAAGAAAGCTTCCGTGCAGACGGCGAAGAACTCGGCGGGATTGGTCGCGCCGTAAGTGTCGAGCAGGGTCGGCATCTCCGCGTCCTGCGCGCGCCTCAGCGCTTCGAACTCAGCGCTCATGATGCGCGCCCAGGCGACGTACTCGCCGGGCGTGTCCAGCGCGGGCACGCCGTCCACCTCGCGATTCTCGAAGTCGAGCTGGTGCGCGAACTCGTGCAGGATGAGGTTCGCTCCGCTTCCTGGATCGGCCGCCCCGTGGCGCGCCGAATCCCAGGCGAGCACCAGTGCTTTCATCCCCGGTGCCGTGTGGCCGAGCCGGTCCTCGCCGCCCTCTTCCCAGATTCCTCCGCCAACGTGCCGCTCCTCCCGGGCCACGTACCCCGACGGATACACGAGTATCGAGGTCAGCTCAGGGTAGTAATCGGTCTCGCGGTGCAGCAGGAGGACGCACGCCTGGGCCGCGATCGTGACGCGGATCTCCTCGGTCAGCTTCAGCCCGGCGCAGCCCTCGAAGTGCTTCTCCGCGAGCAAGACCTGGACGTGTCCGAGGAGCTCGGCCTGGTCCTCGGGAGGGAGGCGCCGAAAGATGGAAAGATTCTGCTCGAGGATCGCGCGCCAGGAGGGCGGTGCCGGCTTCGAGCGAAGTCGCTCGCGCCGCCGCCGCGAAATTCCGAATGGCATCCGGTAAAGCTAAGGACCGGCCGGTCCGAACCCGCCGCGCGGGCGGCGTCCGCTCAGCGCGCGCCTTTTTCCCGGAGGTATTCCGCCAGCGCGGTCCTCTCGCCGTACACGGCCCAGTCGAGCGGAGTCCCCTCGTAAACTTTGTCCTTCATGTCCAGCCGGGCGCCGCGCTCGACGAGCATGCGCACGACGTCGGCGTGGCTCGACCATACAGCGTGATGGAGCGGCGTGCCGTGAGAGTGGAAGCCTTCCGGATTGTACACGCTCGGATCCACGCCGGCGTCGAGTAGAAGGCGAACGACTTCGGCATGCCCGAGCTGCGCTGCCAGAGCGAGCGCTGCCTGCCGGTCGTGCGCCTCGGCGTGCGGCAGCATGCGGACCACTTCTGCCGTTCGTCCCAGGCCAGCTGCCGCCGGCAGCGTGTCGACGCGCGCGCCGCGCGCGGCGAGCATCTCCGCGGTGTCCACGAATCCGAAGCTGAGCGCCGTCATGAGCGCGGACTGGTATGCGGTGCCGGGACCGTCGAGCGCCGCGCCGTGATTGAGCAGGGTCTCCGCCAGCGCGCCCTGAAGGCCAGCGGCGTGTGGAGGGGAGCTCGATACCAGCAGGCTCAGGGTCGTGCACTTCTCGTCGTACATGTCGGCCAGCGCGTCCGGCTCGGCCCCGGCGTCCAGCAGCAGCAGCGCGATGGCCACGGCGTTGGGCGGCGTCTTCTGCCGGTAGTCTTCCACGCCGTTCGCCGCCAGGTAGTGCAGCAGGGTTGCGTGGTGGGCGCGGGCCGAGCGCGCGCGCGCCAACGCCGGATACTTCTGGACCATCGCGCGCAGCGCGTCGATGTCGCCGGAGACAACTGCGTCGACCGCGGCCTCGAACCGCGCGACCGACGCGTCCTCGCGTACCGTCTCGGCGAACCGGGCCAGCTCATCCCAATTCTCAAAGTGGTGCTCGCGCGCGAGCACGAGCTGGGCGTCCGCCGGCGCGAGGGTCGTCGTGCGAACGGCGGCTACGGGATGGCCGCGAAAGCGGGGGTGGATCCACTTGAACCGCCAGTGCGCCGACTCCTCACCGGCGAGGATCGCCTTGAAGAGCACCTTCGCCTGCTGCTTGTACTCGTCGATGGTCGCGGTGAACGGCAACGCCTGGGGCATGGGCGGACCTCCTCGCTCATGTAATAGTATAGAGTCCTGCCGGCGCCTGAAAAGAGCGGTGGGGACTTAGCTTCTCCCCATGGCGACTAGCCGGCGGGTTGCGGTCGGCGCGGACGAGACAACGGCCGTTTTCGAGCCCCCGACGGGGGCGGACTCGGGAGCGCGACGCAGAGTTTGGCGGCCGGACTGCAAGTTGCCCGCTCCAATCCGCGGCGTACCTTACCCCTGCGATGACCATGCGTGAAAAGCTGGAGCTCCTGGAGAAGCGCCGCGCCGAATCCGAGCAGGGGGGCGGGGACGCGCGCATCAAGGCGCAGCACGCAAAAGGCAAGCTGTCCGCGCGCGAGCGGCTCGACCTGCTGCTCGATCCCGGCACGTTCGTCGAGCTGGACCGCTTCGTCGTGCACCGGTCCACGGATTTCGGCCTCGACAAGCAGAAGGTCTTCGGCGACGGCGTGGTCACGGGCTCGGGCAGCGTGGACGGGCGGCTGGTGTACGTCTTCTCCCAGGACTTCACCGTGTTCGGCGGCTCGCTGTCGGAATCGTTCGCCGAGAAGATCTGCAAGATCATGGACCTCGCGGTGCGGAACGGCGCGCCGGTCATCGGACTGAACGACTCGGGTGGAGCGCGGATTCAGGAAGGCGTCGTGTCACTCGGCGGGTACGCCGAGATCTTCCTGCGCAACACCCTGGCGTCCGGCGTGGTGCCGCAGATCTCGGCGATCCTCGGCCCGTGCGCCGGCGGGGCGGTGTACTCGCCCGCCATCACCGACTTCACGTTCATGGTGCGCGGCACGTCGTACATGTTCGTCACGGGGCCGAACGTGGTGAAGACGGTGACGCAGGAGGACGTCACGATGGAGCAGCTCGGCGGCGCCGACACGCACGCCGCGACGTCCGGCGTGGCGCACTGCGCCTTCGACTCCGAGCCCGCCTGCATCCAGGCGATCCGCGACCTGCTCCACTTCATCCCCTCGAACAACGTCTCCGACCCGCCGCGCGGACCCGCGATCGATCCGCGTGACCGCCGCGACGAAGCGCTGCTCGACATCGTCCCCGACAACCCGAACAAACCGTACGACATGCACGAGGTCCTCCGGCGGGTCGTGGACGGCGGGGAGTTCTTCGAGATTCAGCCGGATTTCGCCGGCAACATCATCTGCGGCTTCGCGCACCTCGGCAGCTACAGCGTAGGGATAGTGGCCAATCAGCCGGCCGTGCTCGCGGGCGTGCTCGACATAAACGCGTCAATCAAGGCGGCGCGGTTCATCCGCTTCTGCGACGCGTTCAACATCCCGGTGGTGACGTTCGAGGACGTGCCGGGATTCCTTCCGGGCGTGGCACAGGAGCACGGGGGAATCATCAAGCACGGCGCCAAGCTGCTGTACGCGTACTGCGAGGCGACCGTTCCCAAGCTCACGGTCATCACCCGCAAGGCGTACGGCGGCGCGTACGACGTCATGAGCTCGAAGCACATCCGCGGCGATTACAACGTCGCGTGGCCCACGGCGGAGATCGCGGTGATGGGTCCGAAGGGCGCGGTGGAGATTCTCTTTCGGAAGGAGATCGCGGAGAGCGGCGATCCGGAGAAGGCGACCGAGGCGAAGATCGAAGAGTACCGTGAGAAGTTCGCGCATCCGTACATCGCCGCCGGGCGCGGCTATCTGGACGACATCATCGACCCGCGCGAGACGCGCCCACGGCTGATCGACGCGCTGGAGTCGCTCGCGAGCAAGCGCGACAAGAATCCGCCGAAGAAGCACGGGAATATTCCGCTATGAAGGGCAGCCGCTGGCTATTGGCTATTGGCTGTTGGCTCGGGCCGGCGGTTGCACCGGCGCAGCGGTAGCGCGTGTTTGACAAAGTGCTCGTCGCGAACCGCGGCGAGATCGCGCTCAGGATCGTGCGGGGGTGTCGCGAGCTTGGCGTAGCGTCGGTCGCGGTCTACAGCGACGCGGATGCGGGCGCGCCGCACACGCGCGCCGCCGACGAGGCGGTCAACATCGGGCCCGCGCCGTCCGCCGAGAGCTACCTGCTCGGCGACCGGATCATCGAGGCGGCGCTGCGGACCGGCGCGCAGGCCATCCATCCCGGGTACGGCTTTCTCGCGGAGCGGGAATGGTTCGCGCGCGCGGTGCAGGATGCGGGTCTCGTGTTCATCGGCCCGCCGCCGGACGCCATTGCGGCGATGGGCAGCAAGACCGCCGCGCGCACGCTCGCGATCAAGAGCTCGGTCCCTGTCGTGCCCGGCACCAAGACCGCGCTCGCGAGCGCTGATGCCGCCAGGAAAGCGGCCGACGAGATCGGCTATCCGGTGCTGCTCAAGGCGGCGGCCGGCGGCGGCGGGAAGGGAATGCGCGTGGTGCGCGAGGGCGGCGAGATCGAGGCGGCGTTCGGCGCGGCTGCGCGGGAAGCGAAGGCTGCCTTTGGCGACGATGCCGTGTATCTGGAGAAGTACATCTCCCGGCCGCGGCACGTCGAGATCCAGATTCTCGCGGACTCACACGGCACGGTCCTCTCGCTTGGCGAGCGCGAGTGCTCGCTCCAGCGGCGCCACCAAAAAATGGTGGAGGAAGCGCCGAGCGTCGCCGTGTCGCCAGAGCTGCGGCGCGCGATGGGTAAGACCGCCGTGCGGGTAGCGAGCGCCGCCGGCTACGTCAACGCCGGCACCTGCGAGTTTCTGCTGGACGCGGACGGGAAGTTCTACTTCCTGGAGATGAACACGCGGCTCCAGGTGGAGCATCCCGTGACCGAGCTCGTCACCGACATAGACATAGTCCAGTGGCAGATCCGGATCGCCGCGGGCGAGAAGCTGCCTTTTCAGCAGAGCCAGCTCGAGCCGCGCGGCTGGGCGATCGAGTGCAGGATCACCAGCGAAGATCCGGGGAACGGATTCCTGCCCTCGACGGGAATCGTGGAATATCTGCGCGTTCCCAGCGGACCCGGCGTGCGGTGGGACGGGGGGATCGAGGCCGGAACGGAAATCGGGCTGCACTACGATCCGATGCTGGCGAAGCTCATCGTCTGGGGCGAGGACCGGCCGCAGGCGATCGCGCGCATGCACCGCGCGCTGCTCGAGCTGACCGTGGACGGGGTCGAGACGTCGCGCGACTTTCATCTGCGGCTCATGGAGGACGCGGAGTTCCGCCGCGGCGATTTCGACATCCAGTGGCTGGAGCGGAGGCTGGACTCACTGATCGCCGTGTCGCCTCCCGCCGAAGGGGTGCGCGCGGCGGCGCTGGCGGCGGCTTTTCTCGCGGAAGAAGACAAGCTGGGCCGCATGCCCGCGGTGGTGCCCGTGGCGTCCGGCGATCAGTGGAAGCGGGCGGCGCGCCTGGATGCGCTGCGCGAATGAGTCCGGTCGTGACGCTCGCCGTCGATTCGATCGCAGCCGGCGGCGACGGAGTCGGCCGCAGCAACGGGCTCGTGGTGTTCGTGCCGCGCACTGCCGCCGGCGACATCGTCACGGCGAGCATTGCGGGCAGGGGACAGTTCGCGCGCGGAACGCTCCGCACGGTGACGCGTCCGTCGCCGGATCGCATGGACCCGCCGTGCCCGCACTATACGCGCGACCGATGCGGCGGGTGCCAGCTTCAGCACATCACGTATCGCAGTCAGCTCGAGGCCAAGCAGCGCATCATCCGCGACGCCATCGAGCGCATAGGGAAGCGACAGCTGCCCGCGCCGGAGGTCCGCCCGAGCTCCAGCGAATGGCGGTACCGCACGAAGCTCACGCTTGCCATCCGCCGTCGCGGCGGCAACTGGATTGCGGGCCTGCGCGCGTACGACGATCCGTCGCGCGTGTTCTCCCTCGCGGACTGCCCTATTACGGAACGCGGAGTAGTGCGCGTGTGGCGTGACGTGATGGGCGCGGCGGCGCTTTTTCCCGACGCGGCCGAGCTGCGCGGGAGCGTCCGGCTCGGCGACGGCGCGTACACCTTCTCGCTCGAGGGCGGCACGCGCTGGACGACGCACGAGGAGTTCTTCGCTGCGGTTCCGTCGGTGTCCGACCTTTGGTGGGAGCAGGACGGCCGCGGCCCCGCGCTGCTGCACAGCCGCGAGGCGCCCGGCTCGCGCAGGCAGCCCGGCATCTCGTTCGCGCAGGTCAATCCCGCGGTCGCCGCCGAGCTGCACGCACACGTCATCGCGCGCGCGCGGGCACACGAGCCGGTGCGGGTCGTGGACGCCTACTCCGGCGCTGGCGCCACGGCGATTCCGCTGGCGCAATCCGGCGCCGTCGTCACCGCGATTGAGCTCGACCAGCTCGCCTCCGACTGGTGCGCCCGGCACCTGCCCGAAGGATCGCGGGCGGTCCGTGGCCGTGTCGAAGACGAGCTGGCGGAATCGCTTCCGGCCGACGTCGTGCTGCTGAATCCTCCGCGCGCGGGAACCGACGAGAAGGTCTGCGCGACGCTCGAGGCGGCCGCGTCGAAGCCGCGCGCCGTCATCTACGTGAGCTGCAACCCCGCGACGCTCGCCCGCGACATCTCGCGTCTGCCGTCGTACCGGATCGCCGGCGTGGTCGCGTTCGACATGTTTCCCCAGACGGCGCACGTCGAGACCGTGTGCGAGCTCGTGGCGTGAAGTACGTCGTGAGCGTCAACGGCGAGGACCACGCGGTCACGCTTGGCGGCGGTGGGGTGAGCCACGCCGACACGCCGGTCAACGCGCATCTCGAGGGTGCGCGTCCCGGGACGCCGATCCGGCTGCTCACGCTCGACGGCAAAGTGCACAGCGTCCTGGCCCGTAGGCACGGCAAGGGGCGCTACACCCTGTGGCTGGACGGCTACCGCTACGAGGTGGAGGCGCTGGACGAGCGCACGCGCGCGATTCGCGCGCTGTCCGTGGACAAGGAGCAGGTGTCGGGGCCCGCGCCGCTCGTGGCGCCCATGCCGGGGCTCGTGGTGAAGATCAGCGTGCAGGTCGGCGACGCCGTGTCGGCCGGCCAGGCGCTCGTCTCGATCGAGGCGATGAAGATGGAGAACGAGCTGCGATCGAAGTCGGCAGGAACGGTCAAGACCATTCGAGTCTCGGCGGGCACCGCCGTCGAGAAGGGCACCGTCCTAGTGGAGCTGGAGTAACATGGATCCCATTCAACCGTTTCAGGCCGCGGCGCTGATCAACCAGCCCGTCGCGGTGTTCGCGTACATCGCCGCAGTGCTGGGCGTGGTGTTCTGGCTGAGCGGACTCGCGCCGCTGAAGAAGCTGTTCGACATCACGCCCCCGGTGATCTACGCCTATTTCATTCCCACGCTGTCCACGGCCTTCGGCATCATTCCGCTCGCGTCGCCGGCGTACGCTTGGATGACACGCTACCTCCTCCCGGTCGCGCTGCTATTGCTGATGATCACGGTTGATCTCAAGGCGATCCTCAAGCTCGGCAAAATGGCGTCGATCATGATGGTCGCCGGCACGGTCGGCGTCATCGCGGGGGCGATCGGATCGTTTCTGGTCTTCCGCGGATTTCTGCCGCCTGACGCGTGGAAGGGATTCGCGGCGCTGTCCGGGAGCTGGATCGGGGGGACGGCGAACATGGTCGCGATCGCCGAGAGCGTGGGCACGCCCCAGTCGGTGCTGGGGCCGCTGATCGTGGTGGACACCGTCGTCGGATACGGCTGGATGGGGGTGCTGCTGTTCTTCAGCGGCTGGCAGGCGCGGTTCGACCGGCGAATGGGCGCGCGGACCGAGGCGATCGAGGAGACCAATCGCCGCCTCGCGGACGTCGCGGCCCGGCGGCGACCCAGCGATCTGCGCGACATCGCGATGATCGTCGCGCTCGGCTTCGGCGGCGCGGTGCTCGCGCTGTACGCCGCGGGCAGGATGCCCACCCTCGGCGACCCGACCATCATCAGCACGACCACATGGGCAGTCCTGATCGTGGTGACCGGCGGGCTGCTCCTGTCGTTCACCCGGGCGCGTGATCTGGAGGAGGTGGGCGCGTCGCGCATCGGCTACACCGCTCTATACCTGCTGCTCGGGGCGATCGGCGCGCAGGCGGAGCTGCGGGCGATAGTGCAGACGCCGCTGTACATGGCGGCCGGGGTGCTGTGGATCGCGATCCACGCGGCGATCCTCTTCGGCGTGGCGCGGCTCATCCGCGCACCGCTGTTCTTCGTCGCGACCGGGAGCATGGCCAACATCGGCGGCGCCGCGTCCGCCCCGATCGTCGCGGGTGTCTACCACCCCGCCATGGCGCCAGTCGGGCTGCTGATGGCGGTAGGCGGCTACATCCTGGGGATTTACGGCGCGCTGGCGTGCGCGTGGATGCTGGGGGCGATTGCCACTTAGGCGCCGTTGCGTCCGGCCCGGGGGTTTGACTTCGCCTAAGTTGTTGCGTAGCTTACGAGTCTGCTCCAAAACACCCCGAAAACATTACCGTCGCCGGCAGAGCTCGGCGGCGGTTTGTACGTACGCTTCCGTTTCGCATCTCTAATGAAGACTTATACCGCAACGCCAACCGACATCGAGCATCGCTGGTACATCGTCGACGCCGACGGTGTCGTGCTCGGCCGTTTGGCCAGCGAGATCGCCAAGATAATCCGCGGCAAGCACAAGCCGATGTTCACGCCCCACATGGACACGGGCGACAACGTCATCGTCATCAACGCCGCGAAGGTCAAGGTCACCGGGCGGAAGGCCGAGCAGAAGCGGTACTTCAAGCACACCGGTTACATGGGCCACGAGCGGTTCATGCCGTACGCCACGATGATCGACAAGCATCCCGAGCGCGTCATCGAAAAGGCCGTGCACGGCATGCTGCCCAAGACCAACCTGGCCAAGTCGTCCCTGCGCGGAAAGCTCCGCGTTTACCCCGGACCTGAGCATCCGCACATCGCGCAGAGTCCCGTCGTTCTGGATCTCAAGAAAACCACTTCAACGAAGTAAATGGCAGACTCCGCAGTCACTCACACGATCGGCCGCCGCAAGGAAGCGGTGTGCCGTGCCTACATCACCCCCGGATCCGGCAAGTGGGACGTCAACGGCCGCACCCTCGGTGATTATTTCCCCCGCCCGACGCTCGTAAGCGCGATTCAGCAGCCGTTCACGGCGACCGATACGCTGGGCCAGTTTGACGTCAAGGCGAAGCTCGAAGGCGGCGGCATGAGCGGGCAGGCGGGCGCGCTGCGCCTCGCGGTTGCCCGCGCCCTGGTGGTGATGGACGAAGCGCATCGCAGGAAGCTTCGCGGGCTCGGACTGTTGACGCGCGACGCGCGCGCGGTCGAGCGCAAGAAGCCGGGCCGTCCGAAGGCCCGCAAGAAATTCCAGTTCAGCAAGCGGTAGGCGACCGATGACTCATCCGAATCTCGAGCAGCTGCTCGAAGCCGGTGTGCACTTCGGCCACCAGACCCGCCGCTGGAACCCCAAGATGCGCCGGTTTATCTTCGCCGAGCGGAACGGGATCCACATCATCGATCTGCAGAAGACGCTGCGGCAGCTGGAGCTGGCGCAGAAGCTCGTGCGCGAAGTGATCCTGCGCGGCGAGAACGTCCTGTTCGTCTGCACCAAGCGCCAGCTCGCCCCGCTCGTGAAGGCGGAAGCGGAGCGGTGCGACGCGATGTTCATCACCGAGCGCTGGCTCGGCGGACTGCTGACGAACTTCCAGACGATCAAGAAGCAGCTGCGGCGCTTGAAGGAGCTCGAGTCGGGCGCGGAAGAGGGCGGCGGCTTCGAGAACTACACCAAGAAGGAGCAGCTGCTGTTCAGCCGGCAGCGCGAGAAGCTCACCAAGAACCTCGCGGGCATCAAGTCGATGACGCGGATTCCCGGACTGATGTTCGTGATCGATTCCAAGAAGGAGCGCATCGCGGTCGCCGAAGCCAACAAGCTCGGCATTCCGATGATCGCCCTGGTGGACACGAATGCGGACCCCGATCTGATCACGGTTCCGATCGCCGGCAACGACGACGCGATCCGCTCGGTCGAAGTGATGTGCAAGGCGATCGCCGACACGATCATCGAGGCCCGTCGCGAAGCGCCGGTCCGCGAGGAAGTCGAGGAGACGGAGTCGTACACGTACAGCTCCGATCGCGGCGCCGAGCCCGAAGGCGAGTCCGAGCGCAGGCGTAAGCGGCGTCCGCGGAAGCGGCGGGCCAAGCCCGAGGCGATCGCGGCCCGCCTGAAGGTGGGCGGAGAGCCGGGGGAAGCTGGCGACGTGCCTGAGGCCGGTGGCGACGAGGCGGCGGTAGCGGAGTAACAACGTGACTGGTGACTAGTGATTAGTGACTAGTGACTGCCGACGGGGCTGGCAGAGGGGAGTTAGATTCAGGGACGCCGCCGGCAGCTTGTCGGCGGCGTCGTTGCAAATGGACAAGACGCGGGGCGCAGCTCCGCCGCAAGCATAAGGGACAAGACAATGGCGTTCACAGCAAAAGATGTTCAGGAGCTTCGCCAGCGCACGGGCGCGGGAATGATGGAGTGCAAGCGCGCGCTGGAAGAGACCAACGGTGACATGGAGCGGGCCGCCGAGAACCTCCGCAAGAAAGGGATCGCGAAGGCCGACAAGCGGGTCGGGAAGCAGACCAGCGAGGGCCAGATCACCAGCTACATCCACCACAACGGCAAGGTCGGCGTGCTGGTCGAGGTGAACTGCGAGACGGACTTCGTCGCGCGCACCGACGACTTCAAGACGCTGGCCCGCGAGATCGCGCTGCACATCGCGAGCGCGGCGCCGCTGGCCGTGGACAAGGACGGCGTTCCCTCCGAGGCCGTGGACCGGGAGAGGCGCATCTTCGAAGAGCAGGCTCGTGAGAGCGGCAAGCCCGAGAACATCATCGCGAAGATGGTGGAGGGAAAAGTCGAGTCCTACTACAAGGAAGTCGCGCTGCTCTACCAGCCCTGGATCCGCGAGCCGAAGAAGACGATCGGCGAGCTGGTGAAGGAAGCGTCCGCGCGCGTGGGGGAAAACATCCAGGTGCGGCGGTTCGTGCGGTTTCAGATGGGCGAGGAGTAGCAGTGATTAGTGATTAGTGATTAGTGATTAGGAACTACTTACTACCTCCGCGCCGGACAGTCATCTTCTGATCAGTCGACAGTTACTAATCACTCATCACTAATCACCAATCACTCGCCCTTGCCTCCCCTCGCCTACTCCCGCGTCCTGCTCAAGATCTCCGGCGAAGCACTCGCCGGCGAGAAGGGCTTTGGTTTCGACATGGAGGTCCTCGACCGCCTCGCGGGCGAGATCGCTGACATCGTCGAGATGGGGGCGGGAGTAGGGCTCGTGATCGGCGGCGGCAACATCGTGCGCGGCGCGCAGCTCTCCAAGATGGGAATGGACCGCGTCGGCGCCGACTACATGGGCATGCTGGGCACCGTGATCAACGCGCTCGCGATGCAGGACGTCCTCGAGCGCCGCGGCGTCGAAACCCGCGTCATGACGGCGCTCCGGATGGAGGAGGTCGCCGAGCCGTACATCCGCCGCCGCGCCATGCGCCACCTCGAGCAGGCGCGCACGGTGATCTTCGCGGGCGGCACGGGCAACCCGTACTTCTCCACCGACACCGCCGCCGCGCTGCGCGCCATCCAGATGAAGGCCAACGTCATCATCAAGGCGACCGGCGTGGACGGCGTGTATTCGGCGGACCCGCGCAAGCACCCGGATGCCAAGCTGTACGAGACGATCAGCTATCGCGACGTGATGCTGGAAGAGCTCGGCGTCATGGACCAGACGGCGATCACGCTGTGCAAGGAGAACAACCTTCCGCTCATAGTCCTCAACATCAACAAGCACGGCGCGGTGGCGAGCGCGATTCGCGGCGACCGCGTCGGCACACTCGTCCAATGAGCACCATACAGCAGATCAACAAGGATGCGCGGCTGGCGATGGACAAGGCGCTCGTCAGCACCAAGCACGAGTTCGCCTCGATCCGCACGGGGAAGGCGACGACCAACCTGCTCGACACCGTCAGGGTCGAGGCGTACGGCCAGACGATGCCGCTCAACCAGGTGGCGGGTGTCTCGGCGCCCGAGCCGCGCCTGCTGACCGTGACCCCGTGGGACAAGGGCCTCACGCAGGCGATCGAGAAGGCGATCCGCGATTCCGATCTCGGGCTCAACCCGGCGACGCAGGGTGGCGTGATTCGCGTACCGCTGCCGGCGCTCAACGAGGAGCGCCGCCGCGACCTGGTGAAGGTCGTCCACAAGCTGGCGGAAGAAGGGCGCATCGCGGTGCGGCACGCGCGCACCGACGCGCGCGACAAGCTGAAGAAGCTCGACAAGATCTCCGAGGACGACGTCAAGCACGCCGAGAAGGACCTCCAGAAGCTGCACGACGAGGAGATCTCCAAGATCGAAGAGCTGCTGAAGGCGAAAGAAGCCGAGATACTCGAAGTTTGACAGCTCCGTCATCCGGACCGGGAACGCCGTCCTCGCCACGCGGGGGGAGTCGGCCATGGCGATGAGCGAATTCCAGTGGCGCACGATCTTCTCGCTCGTCGCCGTCCCCATCGCGCTCTACATCGTTTTTCTGGGCGGGCCGTTTCTGGTCACGCTCATCGGGAGCATGGCGGGCATCGCGGCGTGGGAGTTCTTCCGCATGTCCCGCGCGGGCGGCGTAGAGCCGCTGCAGACTCCGGGCGTCGCGATCACCGCGCTCATCCCGGTCGCCGTCCACGCGGACCGGCTCGGCGTGATTCACGTCTCGCTGCGCTGGCTCCCGGTCGTTTCGATCGTGCTGCTTGGCATGGCGATCTGGCTCCGCGGACCCTCGCGCCGCCCGGGCCTCGCGGTCGCGGCCACGCTGTTCGGAATCATTTACGCCGGACTTTTCACGTACGCGTACTCGATCAGATACCATAGCTACGCCATCGGCGCCGTAGCCGGCTCGGTGCTCCTGGCGCTGCCGCTCGTGATCACCTGGCTGACCGACGTGGGCGCGTACCTGATCGGCAGGACTTTCGGGAAGAAGAAGCTCATGCCAAGCGTGAGCCCCGGAAAGACGATCGAGGGATCGCTCGCCGGCCTGATCTTCGCCGTGGTCGGAGCCTGGCTGTACGTCGAGTTCCTGCTCGAGCCCTACGCCCAGCTTTCGATGCCGCCCGCGGCCGTGCTCGCCTTCGGCTTCCTGATCAGCGTCGCTGCGCAGACCGGCGATCTCGCCGAGTCGCTGCTCAAGCGCGAGGCCGGCGTGAAGAACAGCTCCGGGCTCATCCCCGGCCACGGCGGAATGCTGGACCGGATCGACAGTCTGCTGTTCGCCCTTCCGGCCGCGTACCTGCTGCTCGATCTGTGGCTGATACCCGCGCCGGCGTAAAGCCGCGCGGGGTCGCCGTCCTCGGCTCGACCGGGTCGATCGGCACCACCGCGCTCAGAGTCATCGCGCGCCACCCGGACAGGTTCCGCGTCTCCGCCGTCACCGCGTTCAACAACGCGCCGCTGCTCGACGAGCAGGTGCGCGAGCTCGCGCCGGGATTCGTCGGCATCGTGAACGGCAATGGCAGTCAGGCGTCGCGCGGCTGGAGCACCGGCGTCGGCTGTCTCGTGGAGGCCGCGCGGCGCGCGGACACGGACATAGTGCTGAACGCGATCGTCGGCGCCGCGGGGCTCGACGCGACGATTGCCGCGCTCGAGGCGGGGAAGCGCGTCGCGCTCGCCAACAAGGAGACGCTGGTCCTCGCCGGCGAGATCGTCACCGAAGCGGCGCGGCGTGGCGGCGGCGAGATAGTTCCGATCGACAGCGAGCACAGCGCGATCCTGCAATGCATCGCCGGACGACCGCGGGGCGACATCAGGCGCGTGATCCTCACCGCCTCCGGCGGCCCGTTCCGCGGCTGGAGCAGGGAGCAACTCGAGTCGGCGACGGTGGACGACGCGCTGCGGCATCCCACCTGGCAGATGGGGCGGAAGATCACGGTTGACAGCGCGACGCTGGCGAACAAGGCGCTCGA
This sequence comes from Gemmatimonadaceae bacterium, assembly GCA_051305945.1. Taxonomy (GTDB): domain Bacteria; phylum Gemmatimonadota; class Gemmatimonadetes; order Gemmatimonadales; family Gemmatimonadaceae; genus JACDCY01. The sequence continues at coordinate 17,628 of JBPPMH010000065.1, read as the reverse complement.
GGTGATCGAGGCGCACTTCCTGTTCGGGTTGCCGTACGACCGCATCGAAGTGGTCGTGCACCCGCAGAGCGTGGTGCACTCGATGGTGGAGTTCGTGGACGGGAGCGTAATCGCGCAGCTCGGCGCGCCGAGCATGGAGCTGCCGGTGCTGTACGCGCTCACGCATCCGGACAGGATCGAAGACGCGGCCACGCCGCGCTTCGACCCCGTGGCGGAATCGCCGCTGACGTTCGAGCCGGTCGCGGACGACGAGTTTCCCGCGCTGCGCCTCGGCTTCCGCGCGGGCACGACCGGCGGCGCCGCGCCCGCTGTGTTCAACGCGGCGAACGAGGAAGCAGTGGCGCTGTTCCTCGACGGGAAGCTGCGGTTCCCACGAATCGCGGAAGCGATCGAGAGCGCGATGGACGCGCTGGCGGGAATGAGCAGCGCTACTCGCGACGAGCTGCTGGCGGCTGACTCGAAGGCGCGCGCGCACGTCGCGGAGAGATTCGGACGATGAGCTTCAGCTGGCTCGCTCCCGTCATCGTCTTCGGCATCGTGATCTTCGTGCACGAGCTCGGCCACTTCCTCGCGGCCAAGCGGTTCGGCGTGTACGCGCCCCGCTTCTCGGTCGGGTTCGGGCCGGCGCTATGGCGGAGGCGGCGCGGCGAGACCGAGTACATCGTCGCGGCCGTGCCGCTCGGCGGCTACGTGCGCATGGCGTCGAAGGACGACGAGTCCACTGCGTTTCTCGAGGGCGGCGGCGAGGAAGCGATCGCGCGCGAGCAGGAAGGAGGCACAAAGAAGCCGAAGGACTGGGACCCCGAAGCGATGATTCCGCACGGCCCCAAGTCGATCCCGCCCGACCGGTGGTTCGAGTCGAAGCCGCTCTGGCAGCGGATCGTCATCCTGCTCGCCGGCGTCACGATGAACATTCTGCTCGCGTGGGTGGTCACGGTCGGGACCGTCGCGGCGTACGGCGAGCCGTATCTGCCGGCGGTGATCGACTCGGTGGTCGCCGGCCGCCCCGCCGCGAGCGCGGGCATGCTGCGCGGCGACAGCGTCGTCGCGATCGGCGGCCAGCCGGTAACGACGTTCTCCGACATGGTGACGATCATCTCCGCGCGGCCGGAGCAGGCCACGACGATCGAAGTGATCCGGAACGGCGCGCGGCGCAGCCTGGTCGTCACTCCCGTGGCGGAGGATTTCACCGATCCGGTCGGCGGGACCCAGCGCGTCGGCAGGATCGGAGTGATTCCGCGAGGCGACCTCGCGCGCTTCAGGACCGGGCCCGTCGAAGCGGTCGTGGTCGGCACCAGGGTGACGGTCGCGATGGCCGGGTCGATCGTGGGCGTGGTGCGCGGCCTGTTCACCGGCAATGTCGGCGTCGAGACTCTCGGCGGCCCCATCGAGATCGCGCGCGTGTCGGTCGCAGCCGCACAGGGCGGACTGGAAGTGTTTCTCGCGCTGATCGCGTTCCTCAGCATCAACATCGCGATCCTGAACCTGCTCCCGATCCCGGTGCTCGACGGCGGTCAGGTGCTCCTCCACATCCTCGAGGCAGTGAAGGGGAGTCCGTTCAGCCCGCGCGCGCGCGAGTACATCCTGCGCGCGGGGCTGGCGCTCATCCTGATGCTGGTGGTGATCGTTATGTACAACGACATCCGCAGGCTGGCGCTGAGCTTCATCGGGCAATCCTAGCTGCGCGCGAGGCGAAAGTGCGTGAAATGTGTTAGATTGCGAGACATCCAACAGGGACAACGATTGTGATTGAAGCCTTTGAATTCGTGGACGGCGATCGGACGTTCACGTGCTCCGTCGAGAAGCCGCATTCCCTGGGAACGGAGAAGTGGTGGTGGTTCCGCGTGTCCACCGATCGTCACAACAGGTATGCCCCCTTTCGCGCCGACGCCAAAGACACGCAGAAGTCCGTAAAGGCCAGGATCGTGGCCTACTACGATGCGCTGCTCCACGCCCGAGCACAGCCCGCTCCGAGCTACTGGCGTCGCGGCGCGCCCGTCAAGCCTGACGCGGCCAAGCCCGCCGCCGCGGTAGCGACCAAGTAGCTGCCCGGCGCGGCCGCTGGCGCGGCCGCGTGATCACTCGTCGAGTTCGAGTAGCTCCCGCGCGGTTTGCAGCGCGGACGACGGCACGTACAGCGCGATCCCGCCCATGACCGGGCCCTTGAATCCCGCGCCGAACATCCCCGCCTGATTGCCCTGCAACAGGCAGGGGATCTCGGCCTCGTTCAGCGACTGCTGCGCGATGTCGGCCTCGAATCCGTTCGAGAACGTGGTCAGCTGTACCCAGTCGCTCATCGTTTGGCCGGTGTGAGAAACCGCTCGGCTACCTGCTCCAGGCGGTCGTCCTTCGCCGCGCGCGCTTCGGTGAGAATCTCGCGCACGAACCGGGCAAGCCGCGGTTCTCCCCAATAGTAGCCGGTAGCCTCCTCCGCGCTGCCCGTCTCGCCGACGCGCGCGGCCTCGAGTAGCGCGCGCGCGGCCTGGCGGTCGAAATCGGGGTCGTCGCGCTCCGGGAGGTGGTAGTCGCGCTTCGGAACATCGCTGCCAGCGTCCTCGTTTACGAATGCGCGGGACATACACGCAATGTAGCCCCGGGCTCAAGGAATATTCCAAGCGGGATGCAAGCTGTGAGTAGGAGTTTGTGAGTACGAGTGATGAGTCACGATCGGCTCCTTCACTCCCAACTCACACTCACAACTCCTACTCACAGCTTGCATCCCGGTTGGAGTATCCCAGGAGCATACATTCCTGAATGGCTCCTCCCTCCACGACGAAAGCTGTGGTTCTCGCCCGCGGCCTCGGCACCCGCATGCGCGCAGCCGAATCGTCCGCTGCGCTCGACACTGCGGCTGCCGCCGTTGCCGACACCGGCCTCAAAGCGATGATCCCCGTCGGCCGGCCGTTTCTCGATTACGTCCTCGGCTCGCTCGCCGACGCCGGCTTCACCGACGTGTGCCTGGTGATCGGCCCCGAGCATGGCGCCGTTCGCCAGCACTACGAGTCCGACGCGCGCCCTTCGCGCATTCGCATTCACTTCGCCATCCAGGAGCAGGCACTCGGCACGGCCGACGCGGTTCTCGCCGCCGAGAGCTTCGCGGGCACCGACTCATTCGTGGTCATCAACTCCGACAACTTTTACCCCGCAGCCGCGCTCGCCGAGCTGCACCGGCGGAGCGGGCCCGCCATGGTCGCCTTCGCCCGCGACGCGCTCATCGAGCGGGGGAACGTCGAGCTTGGCCGCGTCGCGCGGTTCGGTGCCGTCGAGGTGGACGACGCCGGAATGCTTCGCAACATGACCGGCGACGAATCACGGGCTGCGGCCTCCACCGGGGGACGCGTGTACGCCAGCATGAACTGCTGGCTGTTCACCGCTGCCATCTTCGCGGCGTGCCGGGCCGTAGCCGTCTCCCGCCGGGGCGAGAAGGAGCTCACCCAGGCCGCCCAGCTCGGCATTGACGACATGGGACTGCGATTCGCGGTCGTGCTGTCCGAAGGGCCGGTGTTGGATCTGTCCAGCCGCGCGGACGTTCCGCGGGTGGCTAAATTCCTCCGGGAAGTGGACCCACGGCCGTAGGGCGGAGAAAGCGATTCGGGCCGCTTTACAAAGCCTTGTAACTGCCGTATTATTAACAGCTTGGCAACTTTTTAACGTCACCAGCGCGCAACGGGCGCGCGGAGAACACACCACCAGTAATGGCATTCGCTAAAGCCCCCTCGATCGAGAAGCACCGGACCCACGAGACCGATACCGGCTCGCCGCAGGTTCAGATCGCGATCCTCACCGATCGCATCAACTATCTGACGGACCACTTCCGCAAGCACGCCAAGGATCACCACGGACGTCGTGGGCTCCTGATGATGGTCGGCAGACGGAAACGGCTCCTCAGCTATCTGCGTCGGATTGACGTCGAGCAGTATCGGAAAATCGTCGCCGATCTCGGTCTCAGGGCCTAGGCACTTCGCCTGAACTCGCGCGCGGGCCCATTGTGGAGCTCGCGCGCTTCGTGTTCTCAGAAAAAAAAGAGAAGAATGGAACGCATCGAAAAAGTCTTCGCCGGCCGCAAGCTCTCGATAGAGACCGGCAGAATGGCGAAGCAGGCCGCGGGCTCCGCGGTCGTTCAGTTCGGCGACACAATGGTGCTCGCCGCAGTGACCGTCAGCGACAACCTCAGCACGCTGCCCTTTTTCCCGCTCACTGTAGAGTACCGCGACAAGACGTACGCGGCGGGAAAGATTCCTGGCGGCTTCATCAAGCGTGAGGGACGCCCGCACGACTCCGAGATCATCAAGGCGCGGATCATCGATCGCTCGATCCGCCCGCTCTTCCCGGAAGGATTCAAGAACGAGATCCAGGTGATCGTGTACGTGATCTCGGCAGACCAGGAAAACGACGCGGACGTGCTCGGCCTCCTCGCGACGTCGTTCGCGCTCAACGCGTCGAAGATCCCGTTCATGGGACCGATCGCCGGCGTGCGCGTCGGACGCGTACAGGAGAAGTGGGTGCTCAACCCCACCTTCCAGCAGCTCGAATACAGCGACCTCGACCTCGTCGCTACGGGCTCGAAGGAGTCGATCATCATGGTCGAAGGCGGCGCGCTCGAGATCGGCGAAGAGGACGTCGTCGAGGCGCTGACAATTGGACACAAGGGAATCCGTGAGCTCGTCGCGATGCAGGAAGAGCTGCTCGCCCGCGGCCGCGCCGAGAAGATGACCTGGACCAAGCCGGAGCCGAACCAGGCAATCGACGCCAGGATGAAGCTGCTCGCCGAGGGCCGCATCAACGAGGCGATCAACCTCGCCGACAAGCAGGCGCGCATAAAGGGAATGTCCACCCTGAAGAAGGAAGTCGCCGCGCAGCTGCTCGAAGAGTTCCCGGACAACCCCAAGGACATCTCGCATTTCTGGGGTGAGCTGGAGTACAACACCCTCCGCTCGCAGGTCCTCGACACGGGTCACCGCGTCGACGGGAGAAAGCCGCAGGAAGTCCGGCCGATCAGCATCGACGCTTCGGTGCTTCCGCGCGCGCACGGCTCCGCGCTGTTCACGCGCGGGCAGACGCAGGCTCTCGTGGCGGTCACGCTCGGCACCTCGAAGGATGTGCAGCGGCTCGATTCCATCGACGAGCTGGGCGAGACGACGAAGTCGTTCATGCTGCACTACAACTTCCCCCCGTTCTGTACGGGTGAGGTCAAGATGATGCGCGGCACGAGCCGCCGCGAAATCGGCCACGGAAACCTCGCGGAGCGCGCCATTCAGGTGGTGCTCCCCGACTTCGACAAGTTCCCGTACACGATCCGCATCGTGTCTGACGTGCTCGAGTCCAACGGCTCGTCGTCGATGGCGTCGGTGTGCGGCGCGTCGCTCGCGCTATTCGATGCCGGAGCGCCGATCAAGTCGGCGGTGGCGGGCGTCGCGATGGGGCTCATCAAGGAAGGCGACCGCTACGCCGTGCTGACCGACATCCTCGGTACCGAGGATTCGCTCGGCGACATGGACTTCAAGGTCGCGGGCACGGCGCAGGGCATCACGTCCATCCAGATGGACATCAAGGTCGAAGGCCTCGATCTCCGCATCATGCGCGAGGCGCTCGACCAGGCTCGCGAAGGCAGGATGCACATCCTCGGCGAGATGAAGAAGGCGCTGGCCGAGCCGAGGCCGGAGATGTCGCTGTACGCTCCGCGCATCGTCACGATGTCGATCAACCCCGAGAAGATCGGCGATCTCATCGGCCCCAAGGGCAAGATCATCCGCGGCATCCAGGAAGAGACCGGCGCGGAGATCACGGTGGACGACTCGGGTCTTGTCACCATCGCGGCCGTCGGCGGCGAGTCCATGCAGCGCGCCAAGGAGATGGTCGAGCAGGTCACGGCCGAGCCGATCGTCGGTGAGATCTACGAGGGCGAGGTCAAGAGCACGACCGCGTTCGGCGCGTTCATCGAGATCATGCCGGGCACAGAGGGACTGCTGCACATCTCGGAGATCCAGCACGGCCGCACCGAGCGCGTCGAGGACGTGCTCAAGCGTGGCGATGTCGTCAAGGTGAAGCTCATCGAGCGGGACGAGCGCGGGAAGATGCGCCTGTCGCGCAAGGCGCTGATGGAGAAGCCGGAAGGCGCGGCCGGCGGTGAGGGCGGTGGCGGCGAAGGCGAGCTTGCCGGCGTCGGCGGATCGGGCGACCACAGCAGCGAAGATCGTCCGCGCAGGCCCCGCTCGAGCGGCGGCAGCGGCGGGCGTGGCCGCAGCGGTGGTGGAGGGAGAGGGCGACCGCGAGAGTGATCACGGCCGAGACCGCTGAGCGGCGCGTGAAGATCCCGTCGCGCATCGAAGCCGGCGTTCGCCGAACCGTTCTACCCAATGGACTGACCGTACTCTCGGAGCACATGCCGTGGGTGCGGTCGGTTGCATTGGGGACCTGGATCAAGTCCGCTTCGATTCACGAGCGCCCCGACAAGATGGGCGTGTCCCACCTGCTGGAGCACGCCGTGTTCAAGGCGACGCCAACGCGCTCGGCCAAGGACATCGCGCTGTCCCTGGAAGTGCTGGGCGGGAGCCTCGACGCGTACACCTCGCGCGAGCACACGAGCTACCAGGCGCGGGTGCTCGACGAGCACGCGGCGCAGGCCGCGGAAGTACTCGCCGACGTCGTCTTCCGTCCGCTGTTGCGGGAGTCCGACGTCACCATGGAGCGCAAGGTCGTGCTGGAAGAGATCAGCATGGTCGAGGACACGCCCGACGACCAGGTGTTCGAGCTGCACAACGCGCAGCTCTGGGGCGAGCACCCCTACGGCTACTCGATCCTTGGCACGCGCGACACCGTGTCGGGGCTGAGCGCGAGCGATCTACGCGAGCTGCACGACGCGACGTACCACTGCGGCCAACTCGTCGTCGCCGCCGCCGGCAACATCGAGCACGAGGCGCTGCTGGACGTGCTGGACCGGTCGGGCTGGTTGAGCGTTCCCGCGAGCGGCGGCGCGCCCAGACAGCCGGCGGCGCCGCGCATCGCGCCGGTGTCGTACGCCCACCATGAGCGGCGCGACCAGGCGCAGACCCACGTCGTACTCGGCACGGCGACCGTGCCGCACCGCGATCCTCGCCGCTACGCGATCGCGCTGATCAGCGTCCTGCTGGGTGGGGGAATGAGCTCGCGCCTTTTCCAGCGCGTCCGCGAGGAGCTGGGGCTGGCCTATTCGGTTCAGACCTTCCAGTCATTTCATCTCGATACAGGGATGCAGGGCGTGTACGTCGCCACGGCCCCGGAGACCGCGGACGACGCCGTGAGCGTCATCAATGACGAGCTCGCCCGCGTCGCTACGGAAGGAATCCCCGAGGCCGAGATCGAGCTCGGGCGGAGCCAGCTCAAGGGCCAGGTCACGCTTTCACTGGAGAGCGTCGGCTCGCGGATGTACCGCGCTGCCACCGGCGAGCTGTTCGGCGAGCCGGTCCAGACGCTGGACGAAGTCCTCGCCCTCATAAACGCCATCGACCAGGACACCGTTCGCAAAGTCTGCGGCGAGTTTTTTGCCCCTGATATTCAAACGGTCGTAAGCCTCGGCCCCAAACCGTTGAAGAGCAGTTCCTAGTCACTAGTCACTAGTCACTAGTCACCAACCATCAACATTCATCGCCTCCTCCCATGCTGATAGGCGTTCCCAAAGAGATTAAAACGAACGAGAACAGAATCGCGCTGGTGCCCGCCGGCGCGGAAGCGCTGGTGGCCGCGGGACACGACGTGCTGATCGAGACGGGCGCGGGTGAAGGCAGCGGCTTCGCGGACGACATGTACACCGCGGTCGGCGCGCGCATCGCGCCCGACGCCGCGACGACGTGGGCGAAAGCCGACATGATCATGAAGGTGAAGGAGCCGATCGCGAAGGAATGGAAGCACATGCGCAAAGGCCAGTGCATCTTCACCTACTTCCACTTCGCGGCCGACGAGAAGCTGACGCGCGCGCACATCGACAGCGGCGCGGTGTGCATCGCGTACGAGACCGTCGAGCTGCCGTCGCGCGAGCTGCCGCTGCTCACGCCGATGTCGGAAGTCGCCGGCAGGATGGCCGTGCAGGAAGGGGCGAAGTACCTGGAGAAGCTGTACGGCGGGCGCGGCGTGCTGCTTGGCGGAGTGCCGGGCGTGCCGCCCGCGAAGGTCGTCATCCTCGGCGGCGGAATCGTCGGCATCAACGCGGCGAAGATGGCCGCGGGAATGGGCGCGAAGGTGACGGTGCTCGATCTCTCGCTCGAGCGTCTCCGGTACCTGTCGGACGTGATGCCCGCCAACGTGATCCTCATCTACTCGAACCGGCACAACATCCTGGAGCAGATCTCGACCGCCGATCTCGTGGTCGGCGCGGTGCTGATCCCCGGTGCCGTCGCGCCGAGGCTGATCCGGCGCGAGGATCTCAAGCTCATGCAGCCCGGCTCCGTCATCGTGGACGTCGCGATCGACCAGGGCGGCTGCGTCGAGACCATCAAGGCAACGACGCACGAGGACCCCACGTACGTCGTGGATGGGATCATTCACTACGGCGTCGCGAACATGCCTGGCGGAGTGCCGCGCACATCCACGCTGGCGCTCACCAACGCGACGTTCCCGTACGCCATGCAGCTCGCCAACAAGGGCTGGAAGAAGGCCCTGCGCGACAGCGTGCCGTTGCAGCGCGGGCTCAACATCGTCGAGGGGCAGGTGACCTACCCGGGCGTGGCTGAGGCCTTCGGGCTGCCGCTAGCCGCGGTAGACAGGTTTCTCGCCTAGACCGCCCGCCACGGACGGCATTCCCTCCAGGCGCTACGCTTCGCTAAGACGCGCCTTTCGGGAAAGCCATCCGCGGCGGGCTCCCCTCAGGAGAGGTACGCCTCCCGCGTTACCCGTGCTAGTTTAAATAACTCCATGAGCCGCAACACCTAAGGACGAAATGCGCTGGCCATTCATCAAGCCCGGTTCGCTTTTCCCCGCCAACGCGATCGCGGTCGATCTCGGCACGGCAAACACTCTGATCTACGTGAAAGGTCAGGGCATCGTGCTCAACGAGCCCTCGGTCGTCGCGCTGGATCGCGAGACGAAGAAGATCAAGGGCGTCGGACTCGAAGCCAAGCGCATGCTCGGCCGTACGCCCGAAGGCATCATCGCCGTGCGCCCGATGAAGGACGGCGTCATCGCCGACTTCGACGTGACGGAGAAGATGCTGCGCTACTTCCTCACGCTCATCATCGAGAACCACTTCTTCAAGGTGAAGCCGCGCGTGATCGTGTGCGTGCCGTCGGGCATCACTGAAGTCGAGAAGCGCGCGGTGCGCGACTCCGCGCTCGGCGCCGGCGCGAAGGAAGTGTTCATGGTCGCCGAGCCGATGGCGGCGGCGATCGGCGTCGGCCTGCCGGTGGACACACCGACGGGCAACATGGTGATCGACATCGGCGGCGGCACGACCGAGATCGCGGTCATCGCGCTCTCGGGAATCGTGAGCGACACGTCGATCCGCACCGGTGGCGACGAGATGGACATGGCGATCGTGCAGTTCATGCGGAAGAACTACAACCTCCTGATCGGTGAATCCACTGCCGAGCAGGTGAAGATCCAGATCGGCTCGGCCGCGCCAGTGGGAGAAGAGCGCGAGATGGACGTCAAAGGTCGCGATCTGGTGTCGGGAATTCCCAAGACGGTGCGTGTCACCTCCGCGGAGATCCGTGAAGCGGTGCAGGAGCCGATTCAGCAGATAGTGGAGGCGGTGCGCCGCGCGCTCGAGATCACGCCGCCCGAGCTCGCGGCCGACATCGTGGATCGCGGCATCGTGATGACCGGCGGCGGCGCGCTGATCAAGGGGCTCGACATCCTGCTGAGTCAGGAGACGAATCTTCCGATCCACGTGGACGAGGATCCGCTGACGTGCGTCGTGCGCGGCACGGGACGCATCCTCGACGACGAGGACAAATACTGGTCGGTTCTGGACACCTGAGGACGTAAATGGCGGTATCGCGACCGATCCGTGGGAGCTCACGTCTCGACCAGATAATCGTCGGCACGTGTGTCCTGGTCTCGCTGCTGGCGCTGGTGCTCCCGGCCACCGTTCGCGAGCCGGTCGCGGCTGTGCTGCGCCAGAGCATTCTCGCCCCGCTCATCATGCTGCAGAAGCGGGCCGAGCTGAGCCGCCGCGCCTTCATGCTGCACGAGGAGCGCATCGAGGCGCGCGACAGCGTCACGATCAAGGCGCTGAGCGTCGCCGCTCTGCAATCCGAGAACGAGCGCCTGCGCCAGATCATCGGGCTCGGCGCGCGTGTCAAGTGGGGGTTCGTGCCCGCCGAGGCGCTGCACGGGCGCGGCGTCCGCGACGCGTACAGCGTGATCCTGAGCGCGGGCTCGAACGCGGGCGTGCGCCGGCTCAGTCCGGTGGTCGCGCCCGAAGGACTCGTTGGCACGGTGGAGCGCGTGGATCCGACGATGAGCCAGGCGATATTGTGGACGCACCCCGACTTTCGCGTGAGCGCGATGTCCGAGGACGGCACGACGTTCGGGATCGTGCAGGCCCACCTCGGCGCCGGCCCGAACCGGTTCCTGATGGAGATGCGCGGCGTGTCGTTTCGCACCGAGCTCAAGCCCGGGATGCTGATCGTGAGCGCGGGACTGGGTGGGACGTACCCGCGCGGCATTCCCATCGGGACGGTGATGTCGGAGCTGAAGACGCCGGAGTCGTGGGCAAGGACGTACATACTGCGGCCGGCAGTCTCGCCGAGTGACGTGAATTCCGTGATGATCCTGCGTCCCGATCGCGTGGCCGAGGGGGTGGAAGGAGTCTGGCAGCAGGGCGGGCCCACGGAGGCGGCGCTGCGCGCGATTCTCGCGGCCGGCGACTCGCTGGCGCGAGCGGCGGCGATGCAGGAGGCCGCCGCACGGCGCGCCGCCATCGCCTCGATGCGCGCCGACTCGGTGCGCGCCGCCGGCGGCGAGCCGACGACGCCGGCCGTGCAGCCGCAGCCGCGGCCACAGACTCCGACGACGACTCAGCCGCAGCCGACGCAGCCGGTCACTCCACCGACGACGGAGCCGCAGGCGCCGCCGCCCCAACGAGACAGTGTGGTCCGCCTGGGTCCGCCGGTGACTCCGCGCCGCGACACGACGCCGGAGCGCTGATGGGCATACGCTTGGGTCCTCTGCTCCGGGGGCTCGCGAGCTTCGTCCTCCTGGTAGTGCTGCACTACACGCTGCGGCCGCTGCTGGGTTGGCGCGCGCCGATGGACTTTCTCCTCATCGCGCTGCTGCTGATAGCGGTGCGCGTGCGCCCGGGGATGGCGGCCGTGATCGGCTTCGCCATCGGCTTCGTCTCGGATTCGCTCACGCCGGCGGCGCTGGGAGCCGGCGCGGTCGCGATGACGCTGGCGGGTTACGGGGCGAGCTGGCTCAAGGCCGTGTTCTTCGCCGACAACATCGCGCTGAACGCGTTCTTCTTCTTTCTCGGCAAGTGGGCGTTCGACGTCATTTACTTCCTGGCTGAGCGCCGGGTGGGCGGAATCGAGCTGGTCCAGCAATTGATACTGTGGTCGCCGCTCTCGGCCGCCGTGACCGCGCTGGCCGGAGTCGTGCTGCTGGTAGTGATGCGTCCTCTCGTCGAGCCGTCCACCGCATGAGCTTCCATCCGAACGACATCGCGCGCCGCGCCCGGATCGGCTCCATTCTCATAGTGGTGCTGATGACGGTGCTGCTGAGCGGCTTCTTCAACACGCAGGTGCTGCAGCACGAGCGGTACGCCGTGCAGTCGGAGGAGAACCGGCTGCGCGAGGTCCCGCTGCCCGCACCGCGCGGGATCATCTACGACCGCAAGAACAACGTGATCGCGGAGAACCTCCCGGCGTACACGGTATCGCTGCTCAGCTCCACCGAGACCGAGCTCAAGGCCGAGCTCGCGCGGCTCGGCACCGTCATCCAGCTCACGCCCGGCGACTTGGCGGGCGCGCTCAAGCGGTTCCGCCGCGAGCCGAACCGGCCGACGGTGATCTTTCCGGACGCGGCCATCGACGTCGTCGCGGTCCTCGAAGAGCACCGGATCGATTTCCCCAGCCTCATCATCCAGTCGGTGCCCAAGCGCTACTACCCGGACGGCGAGGTGGTGTCGGCGTTCGTCGGGTACACCAGCGAGATCAGCGAGAGCGAGCTGAACAGCGAGCGGTTCCGCAACTACAAGATGGGGCAGCAGGTGGGGAAGGGCGGGCTCGAGCGGCAGTACGAGGAGACCCTGCACGGAACGGAAGGCATGCGATTTGTGGAAGTGGATGCGCGTGGTCGCGTGGTGAACGAGGCTGGCGTCGCCCGCCCGGACCTCGTTCCGCGTCCCGCGCCGCCGATGTACACGAACATCGACATGGACCTGCAGCGGTACATCTCGAGCGTGTTCAGCGATACGCTCATGGGCGGCGTGATCGCGCTCGATCCGGCGACGGGAGGAGTGCTCGCGATCCACAGCGGACCCGGCTACGACCCCAACAGATTCACCGGCGGAATTCCGCAGGAATACTGGACCGAGCTGAACACGGACCCGAAGAAGCCGCTGTACAACAAGGCGACGCAGGGAACGTATCCGCCGGGCTCCACGTGGAAACTGGTGGACGCGGTCATCGCGCTCGAGAACGGCATCGCCGATTTCACGACGAGAATGCCCCAAGCCTGCAACGGCGGGTTCGCCTACGGCAACGCCTACTTCCGCTGCTGGGACCCGCGCGGCCACGGCTGGCGCGATCTGAGCGGCGCAATCGAGAAATCCTGCAACGTGTACTTCTACCAGCTCGGCCTGCGCATCGGCCTGTCCCGCATGATCGCCGGCGGAATCAAGCTGGGAATGAACGAGCGGTCGGGGCTGGATCTGCCGAACGAGAAGGCGCCGCGTTTTCCGTACGGCCTCGACTACTTCAACAAGCGGTACGGCCCGCGCGGGTGGACGGCGGGCTCGACGGTCATCAACATGGCGATCGGCCAGGGCGAGAACTCGCAGACACTGGCGAGCATGGCCCGGTTCTACGCCGCCATGGCGTCCGACGGCACCGCCGCCGCGCCGAGCATCGCGCGGGTGCAGACTCCCGAGCGGGAGCGCGTGTTCACTCTGACGGCGGAGCAGATCGGGAAGCTGCGCGAGGCGATGGGGAGAGTCGTGTCGCCGACGGGCACCGCGGGCGGCTCCGCCGTGCCGGGACTGTTCCTTGGAGGAAAGACGGGGACGGCGCAGAGCGGAAGGACGACTCCTGACCACGCGTGGTTCATCGGCATGGCGCCGGTGCAGGATCCCAAGATCGTGGTCGCGGTCATGATCGAGTACGGCGGACACGGCTGGCAGGCCGCGCGCGTGGCGTCGCGCGTGGCGGCCAAGTACCTCAACATTCCCCATCCGGCCGACCGCGCGCCGATGGGACCGGCGGCAGGCGATGCGAATGATGGCAGCGTCCCCGCCACCCCTGTGCCGCCAGCGGGAATCACAGCGATCCCCTGATGGCCCGGCGGATTGTAGCGGACTATCCGCTCGTCCTCACAGCGCTAGCACTCTCGCTGCTGGGAAGCGCGATGGTGTATTCCGCCGGCCGGACGGATGTCCCCACGTACGTCGCCGGGCTGTACAAGCCGCAGATCGTCTGGGTGATTCTGGGGCTGTTGACCGCTTACGGCGTCACTCGCACCTCAGTGAGGCTGATCCAGTGGCTGACGGTCCCCGCGTACGCGTTGAGCCTGCTGCTCCTCGCGCTCACCCTCGTGATCGGCACGGGCGCGGGCACGGCCGCCGGCACCAAGAGCTGGCTCGCCATCGGCGGCGTGCGGATCGGACAGCCCGCGGAGCTCGCGAAAATCACCGTCGTCCTGATGCTGGCGCAGGTGCTGGCCGCGCGGCGCGAGTCGCCGAGCTCGCTGCTCGATCTGTGGAAGCCGGCGATAATCGTCGCAGTGCCATGGCTCATGATCATGGCGCAGCCCGATCTCGGCAGCGGCATCGCGTTCATCGGGATTTTCTTCGCGATGCTGTACTGGTCCGGCGTCGCGTGGCCGCTGCTGCTGCTGCTCGCCAGCCCCGCGATCAGTCTCGTCCTCTCTTTCAGCACCGGGCTCTGGGGCGCGTGGTTTCTGGTGCTGCTCGCCCTCGTGCTGTATTACCGCCCGTTCCTGGTCGAGGGGATCGTGCTGATGGTGGCGAACGTCGCCACCGGCGTCGTCGCCCCCGTCCTGTGGGAGAAGCTCAAGCCGTACCAGCAGAACCGGCTGCGGGTGTTCATCGATCCCTCGTTCGACCCGCGGGCGTCGGGCTACCAGGTAATTCAGTCGAAGATCTCGATCGGCTCCGGCGGCGTCTTCGGCAAGGGATTCACGGAGGGCACCCAGAAACGGCTCGCATTCCTCCCGGCGCAGCACACGGACTTCATCTTTGCCGTGCTGGGGGAAGAGCTGGGCTTCATCGGGGTGATGTTCGCACTCACGCTGCTGACGGCGCTGCTGTTGCGCGCCACCAAGATCGCGGCCCGGGCGAACGACGCCTTCGGCGGGCTGGTGGCGTTCGGGCTGATGGCGAGCTGGCTGGTCCACATCATCGTTAATGTGGGCATGACGCTCAACCTGATGCCCATCACCGGCATCCCGTTGCCCTTCTTCAGCTACGGCGGCTCCTTCATGCTGGCCACCTGGTTGGCCGTCGGGATCCTGCTGCGCATCTCGGGGGAAGGGCGCGGCCGGGCAGGGGCGAGGGTAAATTAGTGATTGGTGATTGGTGATTGGTGACGAATGGTACCAAGGCACTTACTAATCACCAATCACCAATCACTAATCACACCTGTTAAGTCCGCCTCCTTCCAGAACTTACCTAGATGCACTTAAAGCTCCACGTGAGCCGCTGAATGGCCTGGTTCCGGAAGGAGAAAAAGCCCCGCCAGCCCAAGCGCGAGCGGCTCGAGATACCGCCCGACACGTGGGAGAAATGTGAGGCGTGCGGCCACACGAACCTGCGCGAGAAGTTCGAGCGCAACCTGAACGTGTGCCCCAACTGCGACTTCCACCGGCGGATCCGGGCGAGCGACTACCTCGCGATCCTGCTCGACGACGAGACCGCCGAAGAGACCGAGACGGACATCAAGTCCACCGATCCGCTGGCCTTTCCGGAGTACCCGGCCCGGCTCGCGAAGGCTACGGCGAAGGCGGGGGACGGCGACGCCATTCTCACCGCGACCGGCCAGCTCAGCGGGATGCCGATCGGGGTAGGGGCGATGGATTTCGCGTTCATGGGCGGCTCGATGGGCTCGGTAGTAGGAGAGAAGATCGCGCGGCTCGGCCAGAAATCACTGGAGCGGAAATTCCCGCTGGTGCTGGTGTCCGCCTCGGGCGGGGCCCGCATGCAGGAGGGCGTGCTGTCGCTGATGCAGATGGCCAAGGCCGCCGCGATCCTGTCGCAGCTCGCGGAGCGGCGCATCCCGTACGTGTCCATTCTCACCAACCCCACCACCGGCGGCGTGAGCGCGAGCTTCGCGATGCTCGGCGACGCGATCCTGGCGGAGCCCGGCGCGGTGATCGGGTTCGCGGGGCCGCGAGTGATCAAGCAGACGATCGGGCAGGATCTGCCCGAGGGATTCCAGACCGCGGAGTTCCTGCTGGAACACGGGATGGTGGATCAGGTCGTGCACCGCCGCGATCTCAAGCAGACGGTCGGCACGCTCCTCCGGCACATGAGCGGCAAGCCCGCCGCGAGCGGATGGACTGAGAGCTGACAGTCGCCGCTTCCCGGGAGTACCGGGCCGCGCTCGACTACCTGTTCGCGCGCACCACCGGCGACACGAAGCTCGGGCTGGAGCGCACGACCGGGCTCCTGCGCCTGCTCGGCGACCCGCACCGCCGGTTCAAGTCCTTTCACGTCGCCGGAACCAACGGAAAGGGAAGCGTCGTAGTCTCAGTCGAGGCGTTGCTGATGTCGCGCGGCTTCACGGTGGCGACGTACACCTCGCCGCACCTGGTGGATTTCCGCGAGCGCGTCCGCTTTGGCGGCCGGCATATCTCCGAGGAGGAAGTAGTCGCCTTCATCGAGCGGTGGACGCCCGACGCCGAGCGGCTCGGCGCGACGTTCTTTGAGGTGACGACGGCGCTCGCCTTCGACTGGTTCGCCCGCCAGGGCGCTGAGGTAGCTGTGATCGAGACGGGACTGGGCGGACGGCTGGATGCGACGAACGTGATCACGCCGCTCGTCGCGTGCGTCACCTCCGTGAGCCTGGACCACACCGACATGCTCGGCGAGACGATCGTGCAGATCGCGATGGAGAAGGCCGGGATATTCAAGCGCGGCGTGCCCGCGGTCGTGGGCGAGCAGAAGGGCAGCGTTGCGCGTGAGCTCGCCAACCTCGCCGCGGCGATGGGGGCCGGCCCGATAGTGGAGGCGGCGAAGGAGTACGATACGAGCGACGTGCGCGTCGGCCCATATGGAACTGACTTCACCCTCGAGCGGGGCGGACGCTTCTTCGAGATCAGCACACCGCTGATCGGCGAGTATCAGGCGTGGAACACGGCCACCGCGATCGCCATGGTGCGCGCGGCCGGCGCCGCGTATTCGGTCCCGCTCGGCGAGTGCACGGACGCGCTGCGCAGCGTCAGGCTTCCCGGCCGCATGGACAGGCGCGGAAAGTTCATCTTCGACGTGGCGCACAACCCGGCCGGCACAACGGTGCTCGTGTCCGCGCTGGCGAGGATGGGGATCGAGCGACCTCTTGCCGCCGTGGTCGGGGTGCTCTCGGACAAGGACTGGCGCGGGATGATTGACCGGCTCGGGCCGGTGGTGGACGAGCTCATTCTCACCATGCCTCCAACGGCGCCGGCGAACCGGCGCTGGGACCCGGCGGCGGCCGCGGACTACGCCAATTCTGTCGGCGCGAGCGCGTCAGCCGTGCCCGACCTGGCCGAAGCGCTCGCGCTGGCCGACGCTCGCGGCAGCACGGTGCTGGTCACCGGGTCGTTTCATACCGTGGGAGACGCGATGTCGTGCTTGCAGCTGTCTCCAATGGCCGCGTAGCTTTCACCAATGTCACGAGCGGCGCTGCCAGGGTTTCGCGATTTCTATCCGCAGGAGCTCGCCGAGCGCGCCTACGTGATGAATGCGTGGCGCGAGGTCGCGCGCCGGTACGGCTTCGTGGAGTACGACGGCCCGCCGCTCGAGCCACTGGAGCTGTACACCGCCAAGAGCGGCGATGAGATCGTCGGCCAGCTGTACGATTTCGAGGACAAGGGCGGCCGAAAAGTGGCGCTGCGCCCGGAGATGACTCCGACCTTCGCGCGGATGGTCGGCGCGCGGCTCAACGCTCTGCGCAAGCCGTTGCGGTGGTACTCCACGCCACAGCTGTTCCGCTACGAGCGGCAGCAGAAGGGGCGGCTGCGGGAGCATTTCCAGCTCAACGTGGACATCGTCGGCGAGTCAAACGTGGCTGCGGACGCCGAGCTGCTGGCCCTGGCGATAGACGTGATGCGCGAGGTGGGGCTGACGGCGGGCGACGTGCGTGCGCGCGTTTCCGACCGGCGTCTGATCGGCGCGCTGCTCGCCCACTTCAACATCGCGGACGAGCAGCAGCCGCTGGTGTACGCCGTGCTCGACAAGCTCGACCGCGAGCCGCGCGCGGTGCTGGAGAAGCGGCTCACCGA